>JBAVKQ010000039.1:0-70426 GCA_049688395.1 Candidatus Nanopelagicales bacterium | reverse complement strand
CAATACTGTTCAATTAGGGCGCCAGATGGTGGGTTTGGGGTCGTGGGTGGGTTGTGGCCAGGTGGTGTGGTGGTCGCGTTTGACGTGCCATTTGGTGTACTTGCGTTTCACGACGCGGGGGTTGGCTCGTGGTCGGCGTGGGGGTAGCAGCCGGGCGACGATTTCGGCGATGGCGTGGGCGAACACGCGACTGGTTCGGCGCTTGTTGTTAGGGGGGAAAGGGACCCTGTTGGGTGATGGAGCGGCGGATGATCCGCAGTGCTGCGGTGAACGAGACCCGGTCTGGGTCGTGCCCGGCATGGTTGGCGGCCTGGAACATGAGGGTGCGGATCGCGTAGTGGCAGCACAGGTGGCCCCAGATCTCGGCAAGGACCAGGTCGGGCTTCTTCGAGCGCAGGACCGCCCGCGGGCCGCGCTGGTGGGTCTTGAGCTCGTCGAAGGCGGTCTCGATCTCCCAGCGCTGGGAGTACACCGTGGCCAGTTGTTCGGCTGACGCGTCGGCGGGGTCCAGGATCGTGGTGACCAACCGGATCGGCTCACCGGGGGTGCGCCCGTCGTCGATGGTGTACTCCACGACCCGCACCGTGACCGGGTGGGCCCGGGCCCGGTCCTCGGTGGAGTGGTAAACGTGCGCGGTCCACGACCCGTCGGGCAGATCCTCGACCGGGTCGAGTGTGAGGGTGCCCCGGACCCGCCACACCAGGTCCGCGCCGGTGGCCGCCGCGCGGGTGAACAACGCGAAGCTGTAGAACCCCCGATCAGCCAGGCACAGCATTCCCGCCGTGAGCCGGTCGACCAGTTTCTGTGACGCGACTGGTTCCGAGGTCGTGTACGGGGTCACCGCGGCGGCGAAGATCGCGTGGGTGCCGCACTCGGCCAGGGCCACGACCCGGGCTTGGGGGAACGCAGCCCGTTCCCCCTTCGCGGTCCCGGGACGGCCGAAGAACTCATCATTGGCCGGGGTGTCAGCCATGTCCAGGCACGTCCCGTCGATGGCCACCAACCGCCGCCCCGCCAACCAGGACCCCGGGGTGTCCAGGGCGGCCAGCGGGCGGGCGACCCGGGTGAACAACTCGACCATCGGAGCCGACCCCAACCGGTCACGGGCGTGGGAGATCGCCGCCTTGTTGGCCAACCTCACCTCATCGACGTCACGATCAACCCACGCCAGCCCATCGGTGACCAGACCCAGGACATCCTCATAGGACCCCTGCGAATGCAGCGCCATCCCGATCGTGAAATAGGCCACCGCCCGCGCCGGCAACGACCGCCTGCGCCGCTCGGTCCGACCACACGCACTGATCGCAGCATCCACCACCTCTCCGGGGAACACCCGATTCAACAACCCAACCGAGACCACATCGGACAAACGCCGATCCGACTCAGGCTTCTTCCACCCAGACCGAGGCATACCCCCAAACTACACCCATGTAACTCTAATTGAACGGTATTGGGGCTAACCGCTACATTCTTCCATGACCGAAATGTTTATCGGGTACGCGCGCTGCTAAACCGACGAGCAAGACCTCACCGCCCAACGCGAGGCCCTAGTCGCGCTCGGCGTGAGTTCGAAACGGGTCTACGTCGACCATGTAGGCCGAGGCGTAGTCGGGGGCACGCGCATCCGGGAGCGAGCGCCCCTACGAGTCCCGATGGGCCACCTCACGGCGTCGCACGATGAGATCCCGCTCGCTACGTGACCTGGCCGGCAGCAATCTGGCACGGCCCAAGCCGTCACGAGCCCGACCTCAACGACGCCCTCGAACGTTCACGCAACAGGCTCACCGGCTCCCACAATGACGCACCCCGCTGGGCCCCCGTCCCGGGAGGCACCGGGCGGGGTCATCGGGATCCGCCGCGTCGCGCACGCCCGCTGACGAGCACCCGCCTCGCTCCGGGTTTCCGCCCACGGGACGATCGGCAAGATGTTCGGCAGCGGGGTGGCCCCGCGCCTCTTGAGTGGAGTGGCCGGGTCATGGTTGCGGCTGCTCCGGGGGGAGCAGGAGGACTACTTGGTCGAGTTGACCACCTTGACGCAGTCGCGGACGGTCTTCTTCTTGAAGTCACTTCCGTCCGCGTTCGTGCCCAGGCGCTTGCGGGTCTGCATGGAGTACCTGTCGAATTGCGTGGTGACGCCGCTGATGCAGATGTAGGCCTTGCCCTCTGAGGCAACCTTGCCGGCCAGCGCCGCGACCTGGTCAGGGGTCCACACCTGGGAGATCACCGTAGAGCCGGCGTAGAACTGGTTGCGCTGGGCCTTCTTGCGCTCCTTGAGAGCCAGGTTGGTCGCCGAGGACTCCGAACCCGCAACCATCGTGCCGTTGACCTTCTTGTCGTAGACGGCCAGCGTGACGCCGACCGACGAGAGCGCGTCCCCGGCCTTGACCTTCTTGGAGTTGTGCACCGACGCGCGCAGTCTGAGCGCAGTGGTGTCGGTGACGTCGGCCAGGTCGATCTTCTTGTGACGCTTGATATTGACGCTCTGCAGCTTGGTCATCGGAACGGAGTTCGACACCTTGGGCCCCTTGGCCTTGTCGGACTTGCCGGGGTGTGCCATCGCCCCACCAGCCGAACCGAGGACCAGTGCCCCCGCAGCGGCGGCGGCGATAACGGTACGCATTCCTGTCTTTGATGTCTTCATGCGCATCAGAGTAGGTGCAGCCAGCGTCGGAGGGAAGTGCATGTCCTCTGTTCGGATGAACCGTCCGTCTCCGACGAGTGATGGCGTGGCTGATCCAGGTGGGCCGGGGAGCCTGGCGAAAGACCCCGGAAGTAGGTGTGGCTTGTGACCAACGGGGAGGGCGTTGCCCACAACCAGGATTCGGGTGCCGGCTGCTCGCGCTGGGAGCGGTGCTTCCCAGTTCTCGTCCTCGATGAGCGGGGCGGGGGCCGGGCAGGGTGAACCTCCGGTTGTTTGGTCAGGACACGCCTGTGCCGAAGGTCTTGCGGCAGACGGTTGGGGGTCGCCCGTCCCCGGTGTCTGCCGGTGCTGGCCACCTATGGCGGCTTGGTGGGTGGCCCACCTCCCTGGCCCGGGCCCGCCGGGCGTTGTCCTCCTGGTCCTGTTCCTTGCTCACGATGCTCGCCTTCCGGACCTGATCGCCGAGCACCGCGAGATGCACATGGGCCCGCAGCCGCTGCTGTTCACCTTGCTCGATGCGATGGACGGGCTGACCGCCGAGGCCGACGTGGCGTTCATCCTCACGACCAACCGCGCGGATCTGCTCGAGGCGGCACTGGGTCAACGCCCGGGACGGGTCGACCTGGCCGTGGAGATCCCACTGCCCGACGAGGCGGCCCGCCGGGCGCTGTTGGGGCTTTACGCCCGGGACCTGCCGGTGACCCCGTCCGCTCTGGACGATGCCGCCGGGCGGTGCGGCGGGGTGACGGCATCGTTCTTCAAAGAGCTGACCCGGCGCACCGTGCTGATCGCCGCAGAAGCCGAGCAGCCCGTCGACAACGAGGTCCTGGCCGATGCCGTGACCGAGATGCTCAGCGACACCGAGCAACTCACCCGAGCACTGCTCGGCGGCGCAAGCGAAGGGGAAGGCAACCACACCCCGCCCGATGCTGGGCACTGGCACCTGCGGGCAGGCCCAGGCCTGGCCCCCTGAGGACACCGCTCACATAGCTGATGGCTGGCACCGGTCCGATCGACCCATGCTGAAAGCATGCTGCACTCCGCGCCAGTAGACCGCCCCAGCGCGGCATGGCCATGCGCATCAAGGCACCCTGTGAAGGTGCCAACTGTCAGCAGCAGCGTGCCCTCGCTCGACCGACTCACTACCTACTGAGTGACGAACTCGAGCGCGACGCCCTCCCGCTTGGGAGATCGTGTGGACTCTGACTACGATCGCGCCTGCCGCTCCTCTCGATGAGAAGATTCGCCTCGCGCAGCGCGCCGTATCGGTCTTGATCGGCCAGTACGTCCTCTGGCGGGGTGAATGGCCCAACGGTCCCGTGGCTCCCTTGACGGGGGGACCTGAACGAGTACTCCTCGGCGTACTACACCTACACGTGGTCCTTCATCATCGCGAAGGACCTGTTCTCCGCGTTCGACCGGGGTGACCTGATGGCCACCGACGTGGCGAAACGCTACCGCGACCAGGTATTGACACCTGGCGGATCCCGGGACGCCGCCGACCTGATCGTGGACTTCCTCGGCCGCCCCTCCTCATTCCAGCCCTTCGAAGCCTGGCTCAACGACTGATCCGCGCTTCCGATCCTGAACCGAGGGCACGGGCTCACCGCCAACCAAATGCGACGGGCCACGCACAAGCCCCGTACGAGAGCGGGACAAACCGTGGGAGGCGCTCTGCGGGCTGAGTGCGGGGCCTTCTTTCGGGCGGACCTCAGCCAGGGGGATGTGAATACGGTGGCTGAGTCCTCATCGGTTGGCTTTGGGGCCGTACCTGCTGGCCGTGGAGGCTCCGATGGTGGAACGACAAGAGGTTGCTGACGACTGTGCGGCCGGGTTCCAGTTCCGGGTCGTTCTGGAGGGGGTTAGCCCGCTCGTGTGGCGCCGGCTGCTGATCCCCGGCGGCACGAGCATCGCGCGACTGCACGAGGTCCTGCAGCTGGCGTTCGGCTGGGACGGCGAGCACCTGCATCGCTTCGTTATCCATGGCCGGGAGTACGGGATCGGGTACGTGGGCGGGATCGGCTTCAGCGACGACCCGCACCTGGTCGGATTGTCCCGCTTCGGCCGGCGGTCCGGTGAGAGGTTCCGCTACGAGTACGACTTCACCGCGGGCTGGCGGCTGCAGTTGCGCGTCGAGCAGGTCCTTGCGCCGGTATCGCGGCAGGACGCCACGTGCACGGACGGGCGGCGGGCCGGACCACCGCCTCGATGCTTGGGGGCGTGGGAGTATCTGGCGTTCCGGGCGCGGCACACCATTGTTGAGGTGGCCGAGCGGGTCCTGGATATCGCAGCCGATCGGGCCGGTCTGCCCGAGCACCGCGACGAGCTGGACGGCCTGCGCACATGGCTCGGTCTTGATCACTTCGACCGGGCCGGGCTCAACCGTTCGCTGGTCCGCGGCCGCCCGGGGGGCCAGGCATGAGGATGACGGTGCAGATAACGCTCGACGCCGGCGGCGGGGAGCCGGTCGTGGTCCGGGAAGTGTTCGCGCTGGAGCGCGGGCCCTTGTCCGGGGACAACCTGGGCCTGCGGGTCGGGCAGGCCAAGGACCTGCTGGCCGCGGTGCAGGACTCGATGGTCGCGGCGCAGGTCGACGACGCCCTGGCCGGCGGGGTCCCCTGCCCCGACTGCACCCTCGACCGGGGATCCGCCTCGGTCACGAACGAATTCCCCCACTTGGGCACCTTCACCCGCGCAGCGGTTGCTGCGGGGCCATCCTTCCCGGCGATCGAGCAATCGGCGAGACGGGGTTCCGGCAGGTTCTGGAAGAAGCCTTCGCCGACGCCGTCGTCCCCGGCCTCGGACTGCGGATCACCAGCGAGTTCGGGTGGCTCACCGCCACCAAGTGATCCCAGGGCCGGGCACCGCCACCACAGTGCCAACCCACGCCGGGAACGCCGCAGATCAGCGGGCGCTCGACCCGGCCTCCCGGTAGCAATGGCCGAGAATCTGGGACCGACGGGAGACCAGCTGGATGAGTCAACTTCATGGGACGACCGAGCTAATGGTTCAGATCCAGAACGTTTGAGTCAGATACGACGGGACAGGACAGGACCAGCCCACACTGGACTCGAGGTCCTTGGGAACGTCGCGCATCATCTGCGCGCCGAACCCGACGCCTGCCATGACCGCGAACCGTTCTTGGCGACCGCCCGCGGTCACGGGTTCGACCCGAACCACATCGATAGATCGAACCGCGCCCGTGAGCGCGACGAGCGGGGCTGCTTGGCCGTTCTCGCCCCTGCCCCTGCCCCTGACTCTTTCCCTGCCCGCTCACCGCAGGCTGCGGTTGCCGGGAAACGGGGCTGGCGACGGGCCATGGTTGAGCGGCCAGACGCTGGGCGGCCTGCGCCCGCCGCCAGGCACGCAGGTGTCGTGCCAGCTTGGCCGGTACTTGAAGCGCGCGCCGTTCCCAACCGCTCGCTGCCTCGAACCCCACCCGGCCCCGATCGCCACTCCACTGCGACCGGGCCTGGTGCCCGCGTTTGGGGCTGCGGGCGTCGACCCTCCGAGGGCCGGTCGAGCCATGCGAGTGTGACGTTGGCGGGGAGTCGATGCGGGGACGTGGGTGATTCGATCGATCCGGCCGGCGCGGGTCGCCTATCCCAGCAGTGCGGCCAGGGATCCCACCTGATCCGTGGTGGCCTGCACGGACTGCGCCAGGTCGGCCCATGCCTTCTGCTCCTCGACGGAGATTCCGGTCAGCGAGGCAGCCCGCTCCTGTACCGAGGACTGCAGGGCAGTGAGCTGCTCCAGCAGTGGCGCCAGCGCAGCCTCGCTGAGGTCCTGCGGTGCCACTAGGAGGGCGACGGCCTGGCTGTTGACCTGCTCGAGCTCCGTACGCAGGTCCTCGAAGGCGGCACGGTTCTCAGCCGAGACCTGCAGTTGCGCGCCAGGCAGGGCGCCCACCGCCTCGTCGAGCAGCGCCTCGGCTTGCGCCCGCGCCGACCCGCCGATGGCGTCCACGGCCTGCTCGGCCTTCTGCTGGGCGACATCGGCTGCCCCACAGCCGCCAAGCAGCAGCGCTGCCCCCGCGGCCGCTGCGGTCCAGCGCAGGCGCCGGGCACGCACCGGTTGGGCCCGGTGCCGGGTGGTCGGGTCCATGTCCACGTTCGATTCCATCCCTCCATTGTCCGACTCAAAGGCGGAATGCGCACGAGACGTCCCTCGACGTCTCTGGAAGGTCGGCGCCGTCCTGCTGTCGCGGACGGTCGGGCTGCCTTCTTGGATGCCCCAGCGCTGGCGGGAGTTCGAGAATCGACACCGGCCCTCCCACGGCTGCGAGAGCATGCCCAAGCCCAAGTGATGGGCATGCAACGTGGTCGGAGCCCAGAGCCAGTCGTCGGCTGAGGTCCGCCATCCTCCCAACATCGCGACGAACACCAGCACGCACTGGCCCCAGGGCCTACCCAGAGCCAATCAGCTGGACACGGCGGCCGGAGAAGCCGGGCCCCGTGGGCCAGGACACACAGAACGGCACTTCGTCGGGCCGCCCCTTGCCAACACCCCTATGCAGCCTCTCCTTTGGGTTCGGCAGGGGCGTTGTGCCGGGTGGCTCGACGGTGCAGGTCGTGGACGAGGGTGGTGATGAGGGTGACCACGATGAGGGGCAGGACGAAGAACACCATGGTCTGGGTGAACCCGGTCAGGGCCTGATGTCCGGTGGCGTTGAGCACGAGGTAGGTCGCGTAGGCGACGTAGAGCGCGACGAACAGTGCGCCTTCCCACCGTTGCACGGTGAACCCGGTGAAAACGATGGGCAACACGACGAGGGCAGTGGCCACCATCAACGGGATGTCCAGGGCAATCGCGGCGGGCGCGACGGGGATCCCACCGCCGGAGAAGACGACGGGGACGGCCAGGACGAGCCCGATGTTGGCGATGCAGCTGCCCACCACGTTACCGATCGCGATGTCCGATTCGCCGCGGATCGCAGCGACCATGGAGGTGACCAGTTCGGGTAGTGAGGTGCCGACCGCGACCACGGTGAGTCCGATGACCAGGCCGTCGACCCCCAGGGAGGTCGCGGTGTTCACGGCGCCGGTGACCAACAGGTTGGCTCCTGCGACGAGCAGGGCGATACCGGCCGCGATGAGCAGCACACTGAGTGTGCCTTTCGGGGGCCGGGCCGCCCCCGAGTCCGAGTCGCCGGTCGAGGAACCGTCCTGCGTCGGTTCGGGCGGTCTCTGGTCAGGGGTGTCAACCTGGTCGCGGCGTGCAGTTGACGGTGCGGTGTCGCGGCGGCTCAGGACCACGGTCACGGTGGTGTGGGCCAGCCACAGACCGAGCAGCAAGAGCCCGTCCAGGGTGGAGACGCGCCCGTCCAGGGCACACAGCAGGAACACCCCGGAGAACACGATCATCGCAGGCACTTCGACGCGGACGAGTTGTGCCTTGACCGCCAAGGGCAGGACCACCGCGGCCAGGCCCAGGATGAGCAGCACGTTGGCGATGTTGGACCCGACCACATTGCCGACCGCCAAATCCGTTTCGTCACGCAGCACCGCGCCGACGGTGACCGCGAACTCCGGCGCCGAGGTCCCGACCGCGACGACCGTCAGTCCCACGACCAGGCGGCTCAGCCCCCACCGGGCCGCCAACGCCGAAGCGCCGCGAACCAGGAGTTCACCACCACCGACGAGCACCACCAGACCCAACGCGATCCGGCCGATATCCAGTGCGTTCACACTGCCCGACCGTACCGGAGGGCCCGATCCCTGTGTTGGTGGCGACGCACGAGCAGGTTGCAGGTAGGCGTGGGCAAGGTTCGCTCCGTCGTCAGCGTCGAGGGATGACCGGGGCCGAGCATGCGCTCGCTCTCCACCAGCGTCAGCTGGAGCAGCGAAGCCGACTGATGCTGATCACTCTCAGGCGGCCGACGCCTGACTTGCGTCGATATCATCTCGCCGCTTTCAAGCCCTGTGGACAACTACTGAGAATCGACCCTGGCGCCACACAAACGATGGCGCCATCAGGAGTCCTGGTGTCGCAGGGTGGTGGGCAAGCTCGGCCGGAAGCGACCCTCCCCGCTGACTCGCTGCGACCTGGGCATGCGGGCCGCCGGAGTCGTCTATGCCGTCGGCCAGCTGAACTTCGTGTTCGACCCTGAGCAGACGCCGCTTGCGACCGCCGACCAGCTCAGCGGGTGGTTGGGCGTGAAGAAGCACACGATGGCGAACAAGGCCAGGCTGATCCGCGACACCCTGGCGCTGAGCCACTTCGATGGCGAGTTCATGCGCCGTGACCTGATTGAGGCCAGCCCGTTGACCTGGCTGCTGGAGGTCGACGGGCTACTGGTCGATGTCCGGCTCGCGCCAGTGCGATTTCAAGTGCGGGCCTTCGAACTCGGGTTGATTCCATACGTCCCCGGGGTTGCCGATGACAGGCCGTAACGGCGCGAACGGGTCGGCTGCGTGACTACGCGGACCTCGTGGTCTTGGAGGCGCGCTTGTGCTTGGTCCTTCAGTAACGGCAACCGAGTTCTTCGACTTCAACCACGTCCTCGGCCTTGCGCATGCATCGAGGTACTTCCTGCGGAAGAACACTGCCCGCTCACCGGCTCTCGGGACTTCAGGTGGGGCCGGGTCGACCGAGGGCCCTCACCCGCTGCTCGTACAGGTCGCGTCCCAGTGCCAGCCAGGCCTCATCGTGGGCCTCCCGGCTGAACCGTGCGGTCACCTCGCGGGCGGACTGCGACATCCGGTCCCGGAGATCGGGTTCGGTCAGCAGGCGTACGACCGCGTGGGCCGCAGCCTTGATGTCGTGTGCGGGTACCACGAATCCGTCGACACCGTCGCGGACTACCTCACGTGGGCCGTAGCGGACGTCGTAGACCACGACAGGGGTACCGACCGCAAGGGTCTCGAGAAGGGTCAGTGGCATGGCCTCCCGCCGGGTCGTGCTGATCACGCACGCCGCCCCGGCCATCACCTCGAGCGGGCAGGTCGTGTAGCCGGCGAAGGTCACCGACCCGGTCAGGCCCAACTCCTCGGTGAGCGCCCGCAGCCGATCGAGGTCCTCGCCCTGTCCGTAGATCCGCAGCCGTGCGTCGGGGACGCTGCGAAGAACCCGGGCCATGATGCGGATCGCATGGTCCCAGCGCTTGTAGTAGTCCAGCCGACCGAGCACCACCACGAGCCGCGGGTCGTAGCGGGCATCAGGTGCCGCGACCTGGTCCGCGCAGTGCGGGATGACCGCGACCGGCAGATCCGTCCCCCACCGCAGCTGGAAGTCCTCCTTCTGGGCATCGGTGAGCACAACGATGCGATCCGCCGCTCGCATCGTGGCGTCGGACACCTGGCTGAACCGCCCCGTCATCTGGCCGTTGGCGATCACGCGACGGCCCTCCAGCCGGGTGGCCTCGGCGGACAGGTGGGCCAGATGGACCACGTACACCCTGGCCACCCGCGGGTTGCCCATCAACGCCAGGAAGGAGTACGCCTGCGGCGAATCGGCGAACACCACGGCGCCGCCGGCCGAGGCGACCCGATCCAACCAGCCCGCGACCTGCCGGGCGTGCCCGCTGCGCAGCACCCGAGTGGCCACCCGACGCGGCAGGCCGCGATCCCGGGTGAAGTGGTGCACGATGACCGACTCCGGGATCAGCCCCTCGCCCCGCAGGGCACGCAACGTCTCGTCGAGCTGCGGATCCGGGCTGAGCAGAGCCAGATGCACAGACCACCCCGCCGAGGCGAAGAGCCGGGCCCTTCCCAACCACGCCTTGGTCAACCCCCCCTTGCGCAACTCCAGGCGGTGCGGGACGAGCACCACCCGCGGCTGAGCCTGCTGCGGCGCCCACTCGCCGGCCCGGCCTCCCAGGCTCAGCGGCGTGATCACCCCGGTAACGGCCACAACCTGATAATGGCCAGACATCAACCGCCAACGTCTAACGGCAGCCCCACAGGCGTGGGCCGGCAGCCTGCGGTACCACAGGTCGGGGTCGGCAAGACGGGCACGGCCGTCCGCGACTGAACGGTCGAACACCGCCGATCCCGATCCTCCGAACCCGGCGCCCGCGCTGGTCGCGGCGATGCCCGCCAAGCCGACCTGCTCGAGCACGCAGACACCGCCTCGGCGACCTCGCGCGGCAGCCACCGTGGTCCACGACTAGAGCTGCGGCGTCAGCCACGCTCCTCACCGAGTTCGGGTCGCTCGCACTCGTTGCCGAACGTGTCACTGCCATCCGGCAGAGGTACCAGGGTGAGGGGCACGCATTCGGCGTCGCATTCGACCAGGCGATGGATCGCAGCGTGCATCGCCTGGACCGCCGCCTGGACCTCAGGCCACGGGCAGTCCGACGTGGTCGGCCAACCGCACGACGGCGCCGACCACCTCGGTTCCGAACATCTGCGGGTCGTTGTGATCCGCCCCACTGAGCACGACCTCAGACACCAGCGCGCCGGCGGAGTGCGCAACCCCTGCGCTGAGAGTCGGGGGCACGACGGTGTCGCTGTCGCCGTAGACCACGACAGCCGGGACCTGGGACGTCGCCATCAACTGCGCAACCGGGAACCGCTCCCGCAGCAGCAACCGGACCGGGAGCCACGGGTAGAGGTGGGCGCCCACGTCGGCGAGCTCGGTGAATGGCGACCGCAGCACGACCCCAGCGGGCGGGTGGCGCTGCTGGAGCGAGGCCACTACTGCGGCCCCCAGCGACTCACCGAAGTAGATCGTGCGTTCCGACGGGTAGCCGAGTTCGGTCAAGGCGGCGACGGCCGCGTCAGAATCCCTGGCGAGCCCCGCCTCGCTGGGGGTGCCCGGGTTGCCACCGTAACCGCGATAGTCCATGAGCAGGATCGCAAACCCTTGGCGCCGCAACTCGTCGGCGAGTTCGGCGCGATCAGCGCGGTTGCCGGCGTTGCCGGGCACGAGCAGGACGGCGCCGTTACGAGGCGTACCGGTCGGAAGGACGAACCACGCGCTGAGAGCCAGCCCATCGCTGGTCTGCAGGATGATGTCCTGGGCGCCGACCAGGACTGCGGCCGCCGACGGTACCGGGGACCGATCCGGGAAGTAGATCAGGTGTCGCTGGAACATCCACAGCAGGCCGATCACGACCCCTGCCAGGACAAGCACGACTGCCGATGCCCTCCAGACCATGGATGATCCTCGCAGAAGACGAGCAGCGACGCCGCAGGCGAGGCATCATTGCCCCCCCCTCAAGCATCCGACTCAACCCACGATCGGCACCCGTGCCGATCGCCGACGAGAGGTTCTGTCCGTGTCTGTTCTCGATGAGGTTCGTGCCGCCAATTCCGCCTACGCCTAGTCGCTCGGTGCGCGGGTCGGAGTTGGCACTGCCGCCAGCCCGGGGTTTCGCGATCTTGACCTGCATGGACGCGCGGCTGGATCCGGCGAAGTACGCGGGCCTGGCAGAGGGTGATACGCACGTGATCCGCAACGCTGGGGGTCGGGCCAGCGACGATGCCATCCGGTCGCTGGTGATCTCCTACAAGTTGTCAGGGACTCGGGAGTGGTTCGTGATCCATCACACCGACTGCGGGATGGAGCTCTTCACCGACGACGTGATGCGGGGACTGCTGGCCAGCAGCCTGGAGACGGCCGCATCGGGCCCGGACGGGTTCACCGATGTCGGCAGTGTCCCGGAGCTACAGAGGCCAGCGATATCGACTGGCTGACCATCTCCGATGCCCAGCAGTCGGTGGTCGACGACGTCACCCGGGTCCGCAACCACCCCCTGGTACCGGGCCGGATCCCGATCCATGGCTTCCTGTACGACGTTCGTAGCGGCCGACTCGTCGACGTCCCCGGAGCTCGGCAAGCCGGACAGCCTCGCTAGGGCGCTGACGGACGGGCCGTCATCTCTGGGACCACGGCAGGCATCGCGACCCCGACCTGACCCGACCCACGACGAGGGGCTCCACCCAACGCGGGTGCAGCCCCTCGTCGACCGGGGCCGAGGCCTCATGGGGCACCGGGGAGACCCAGAACCTGCCGGACGCTTTCGATGCTGCGCTGTTCATCGGCGGTTGTCCTTCGACCGAACCCGAACCGTGGCCATCCTGCGGGCGGTCCGCCTGCTCGCCGACCTCCTTTGCGATCGAGGCGAAGGCGCGGCCCTCTGCTGGGGACACCGTGCCATCGGCGTATGCAACGAGGAAGAACTCGGCGAACGGCACGGAAAGGAGAAGCTCCCACTCGGTGTCGTCGAAGCCCTGCTTGTCGACCATGGCCCTCCATCCTCGGGTTGACTGACTCTCCGGGCGCGCACCGGGGCCAACCGGCGATCACTGGGAAGTGCACGGACATCAATCCATCGAGGTACCCGGCCATGACCTTCCAGTCGACCGGGTTCACGCTGGCGCTGCGGACACGCACGAGCACCTCATCATTCCCGACTCGAGGCTCAGGCTGGTCGGTCAAGGTCAGGACACCGGGGTCCCCGTGCTCGGCGTCGGTGATGGCCTTACTGGCCCCCCAACCGTCCGCGCGCGGTGATCATTCCCGCTGCAGGTCCATCCCGGGGACCGGCGACCCGGTGCCGATCAGGACTCGACCGTCCTGGACCGGACAGCGGTCGCTGCCGTGAATGGCGGATGTGGTTCTCCCCGGCGCCGTCCGGGCAGGTCACCACGGATCAGGTGGGATCCTTGGCCGGACTGCTGGGAATTGCTGGTGCCAGCTCCTGGAGAATCGCCAGGTTCGCGGTCGTGACGCCATCTACGCCCGCACTGACTACCTGGTTCAACCGCACGACGTCGTTGACGGTCCAGGTCAGCACCAGCAGCCGCTCCTCGTGGAGCCAGGTCACCAAGGGTCCGTCGACAAGCCCCTGGAACACTGAGACGCCGTCGACCTCTGCTCGTAGGGCGCCGTCGGAGCGAAACGTCGCAATGGCCTCTGGGTTGGCCAGCGACGTGAGCAGCTCGACATCGGCCAGCTGGCCCCGCAGGAACCGGAGCGCGTCGGCGTCTCGTGTCGAGATCATCACCCGCCGAGTCCCTTCGCGCGGGGCAAGGAATGCCACGAGGTCGTCGAGGTACGCCTGGTCGTCCTGCTTGAGGTCCAGCTTGAGGATCTGGGCCGATTCGGCTGCGTTCCACACCTGCTCGAGGGTCGGACCGCGGAACAACCGGTTCGCTATCCATGCCAGTCGTTGGTCGCGACCGGCAACCAGACGACCCCGCGTCGAGACCACATCGACCTCGATCACGGCGGCGCCGTTGTCGAGCGCGACGGACAGGGTGTCCAGCCGGTTGCCCGCGTTGTGCGCGACCCCGAGGATGGGCGGGTATTGCCCGATCAGCGCCGGATCGAGCGCCTCCTGGAACTGGTCAGGGGACACGGCCGCGGTGAAGCGCTGAGAATGCGGCGACGCGAGTACCATGACCGCCGCACCGACCAGGAGCACGGCCAGCAGGACGCCGCCGACTGCCGAGCGTCGCACGCTTGCCGATCGTCGCGCAGCCACGGTCTCAGCCAACCGTGCACGCGGCCGCCCTGTCCATCGACAGGGACGGCCGGCGCCATTCGGTATTGGTGGTTACAGCCCCGGACGGTATCGGCGCTCACCATCGTGGGACCCAACCGGCCCAGTGGCACGCCGCCCACGGGACGCAACCCACGTCGGCCGTTCCCCCAATTCACTCACCCAGAGTGACCCAGGCACGAGCAGCCCACCCTGCAGGTGAATCTGATCGTCGAAGTGCCGGGTTGGGGTGTGGACTCCCGGCGAATCGCTGGGTGTGACTGTTGACCGGCTTGGCCAGCACTGCCGTCGATGGCCATGCTGAGATACCCCGGGCACGGTTTTCGGCCCACAATGGGGACCATGCCCGTCTCCTTTGCGGCCCTGCTCGAGGGGATGCCGGCGGGGCGGAGGGTGTCGGCTGACGAGGTCGCGGACCTGGCCCGTTCGGCCGTGCGCGTTCTTGTGGTCCTGGACGATGACCCGACGGGCACGCAGTCAGTGGCCGGGCTGCCGGTTCTCCTGAACTGGACGCCCGATTCCCTGCGTTGGGCCCTGAGCCTGGGTGCGTCGGCGGTGTATGTGATGACCAACACCCGGAGCCTGTCCGGTTCGGATGCGGGGCGGCGGACCCGGGAGGTGGCCAGGGCGGCCCTGATAGCCGCGGAGCGGGTCGGCGTGCGTGTGGACTTCGTGTCGCGGTCGGACTCGACGTTGCGCGGGCACTTTCCCCTGGAGACCGACACCCTCGCGCGGGTGGTTGGCTCCGCAACGGGACAGCCCCCGGACGGTGTGGTTCTCGTGCCGGCTTTCCCGGACGCGGGCCGGATCACGGTCGACTCGGTCCATCACGCTGGCAGCGCCTGCGAGGGGTACACGCCGGTCGCAGAGACTGAGTTCGCTGCAGATGCGACATTCGGGTTCACGTCGTCTGACCTTTGTGGCTGGGTGGCGGAGAAGACCGCTGGAAGGTACGCGGCAGGTGAGGTCGCCCGCGTCGATCTGCGGACCCTGCGAGCCGACCCCGACGCGACGGTGCGGGTCCTTCGTGGGCTCAGCGACGCCCAGCCGGTCGTCGTCGACATCGCCGACGAGAACGACCTGCGGCTGCTTGCGGTGGCCCTGTACGCCGCGGAACGGCAGGGCAGTCGGCTGATCTACCGGGTGGGGCCCCCGTTCGTGCGAGCGTTCATCGGTCAGGAGATCACCGCACCCCTCGCGCCGGGCGACATCGCGAGGATTCGCAAGGGGGGACCTGCCGAAGGTGCCCCCGGGGGGCTGGTCGTGGTCGGGTCCCACGTGTCGTTGACGACAAGCCAGCTCGACCGTTTCGTCGAACGCGGTCACCCGACGGAGCTGGAACTCGACGTCAGTGCATATCTGGCCGGGCGTGATGAGCACCAGGTGCGCGACCTCGCCCGGGCAGCGATCGACGGGCTCGGCACCGGGAACGTCGTCGTGCGCACGTCGAGGACGCTCGTGCGAGCCCACGACGCCGACGGGTCGCTGGCCATCGCGCGACGGGTCTCGACCGGGATCGTCGAGGTCGTCAGGCAGGTCGTGGCCGCCCGGCCACCGAGGTTCGTCGTCGCGAAGGGCGGCATCACGTCCTCGGACGTCGCGGCCCGGGGCCTGTCGATCGGGCGCGCCATGGTCCGGGGAACGATGCTGCCCGGACTCGTCTCGCTCTGGGAGCCCATGGATGGACCAGCACAGGGCATCCCCTACATCGTGTTCGCCGGCAACGTCGGCGGGCCCACCTCACTGGCCGATGTCGTCGACACGCTGTCGGCCTGATGATCGTGAGAAGGTCGGGGCGAGGGCACCTGTCGTGACCATCCGGCGGAGCCTGACCTGGTTGGAGGCAGCCGCATGCGAGTCGTCATCACCGGCGGCCACGGATTCGTCGGCAGGACACTGGCCCGCGAGATCCTCTCCCGCGGCTCGCTGTGTGGGCAGCACGTGGACGAGCTCGTCCTCGCGGACGTGGCACCCAGGCCGGCCGATCTCGACCACGTCGGCACCGTTCACACGGTGGGCGGTGACCTCGCCGACAGCCTGCCGGAGCTGTTCGCAGACCGGGTCGACGTCGTGTTCCACCTGGCCTCAGCCGTCTCCGCGGAGTGCGAGCGCGACTTCGACCTCGGCATGACCAGCAACCTGATGGGCACGCAGGCGGTCCTCGAGGCAGCCCGAGCGCAGCGGGACCGGGGCGGAGGACTGGCCACGATGCTCTTCTCCAGCAGCTTGGCCGTGTATGGGCCCGACCCGGGCGTGCCCCCGCCCGACGTGGTGTCGGAGGCGACGCTTGCGATACCCCACTCGAGCTACGGAGCTCAGAAGCTCGCCTCGGAGACGCTCATCGCCGACTACACCCGCAAGGGCTTCGTGGATGGTCGGGTGGTGCGCCTGATGACCGTGGCCATCCGTCCGGGCCTGCCCAATGCCGCCGCATCGGGCTTCGTCTCCGGCATCGTCCGCGAACCGCTCGCCGGGCTCGAGGTGACGTGCCCGGTGCCACCCGATCTGCCGCTGGCCATATCGTCCCCGCGCGCGACCGTGGCTGGCATCCTCACCGTCGCCGAGGCCCCGCGCGGACCCGCCGCGGGCCAGCTTTCCGGCCGGTTGCCGGTGAACCTGCCCGCGCTGACTGTCAGCGTGGCACAGATGCTCGCCGCCCTCGCGAAGCTCGCCGGCGACAAGGTGGCCGCACGAGTCCGCATGCAGATCGATCCCGCCATCGAGGAGATCGTCGCGTCCTGGCCGACCCGCTTCGACAGCTCCAGGGCGGCTGCCCTCGGTGTCACGGCCGACCCCGACGTCGAGACGGTCATCGGCCAGTACATGGACGATCATCCCGAAGCGCTCGGGGGGCTCTGAGGCGCCCGCGGGACCCGCGTGGTCGTTGCTGCCTTGGAGTCGTCGCGGCGCAGATACCAGGCTCGAGCCATCAAGGTGCCGGGTCGAGCGAATCGAGCAGCCAACCGCCCACCGGCCAGCACCGCTCGGCCTGCACCGAGGGCGGGGGGTGAGAGCCTCGACCGTCAACCGATTCGGGTTGCCTTGTTGCGTCCGCTCATGCCGCGCAGCGTCGCCCGCGGCCATGCGGATCTGCCGCCGAGATCGTGCTTCCGACCGAGCCGAAGCGGGTGCGTCACAGCGCCCGGATAGACGCGCCTTGTGCCGGCCAGTTCTGCGTGCTGTTGGAGGTCCGGCCCTGAGAAGCCATCCGGACGGGTGCAACGCGAAGAGTGCTGTGTTCTTCCGGAGAGTGCTGTGTCCTTCCATAGATGGCCAGCGCAGGTGTCAGTTGGGGTGTCGTCTACCGGAGTCGCTCCGCCCAGGAGTCACTGCGCGTTCGCGATCCGCCCCGGTGCCCTGTCTCCCGATCACCGATCTGGTTGGGCTGGTGCCACCCTGAGCAGGACGTTGCCCACCTTCTGCTGTGACTCGACGTAGCGGTATGCCTCGACGATCTGGCCCAGGTGAAAACGCCGCTCGTCGAGGACCGGCCGGAACTGACCGGTGCTCAGCAACTCCTGGAACTCCTCGATGAGTGCCTTGTCGAACGGCGGCGGGGTCGGCACCATGACCCGCCGGCCACGACCAAGCTTGGTCGCGAGCTGCAGTGGCGGGTTCTGCCATCCGCGACCGAGGTCCGTCGTGAGGTACTTGCCATCGGGGCGCAGCACCGGTCGGCACTTGCCGAAGCTGCTCTTGCCGACGGCGTCGATGACCACGTCGTACCGATCGCTGCCCTGCGTGAAGTCCTCGGCAGTGCGGTCAATCACCCGGTCCGCCCCGATCTGGGCCATGAGGTCGAGGGCCTCCGGTCCGCAGACGGCTGTGACATTGACATCAAGGACCTTGAGCAGCTGCACGGCTGCTGACCCGATCCCTCCGCTGGCCCCGTAGACCAGGACATCTTGCCCGGGCTCGATCCCGCCCTTGCCGATGATGGCCAGAGCGTAGTGCGAGGCCTCGGTGCTGGCGGCTGCACTTTCCTCGGAGACCCCCTCGGGGATGATCGCGACGGGGCCATCCTGGTCAACCGTGAGGTACTGCGCGTGGGCTCCGAAGTCGGGCTCGCTGTAGCCGAACACCCGGTCGTCGACCTTGAACCGTCCCACTCCCGATCCCACCGCTGCCACCACCCCGGCGAACTCTGTGCCCAGCACGGTCCGCTTCGGCCTGCGCCAACCGGTGAAAGCTCGGATGAAGAACGGGTGCGCCGCCCGGTACCCGCAGTCGGTGCGGTTCACCGTGCTCAGATGCACCTTGATCAGTACCTCACCCGCGTGCGGCTTCGGGACCGGCATCTCCTCGATCCGGACAACGTCCGGTGGTCCGTACTCGAGTGACACTGCTGCTCTCACACGGTCACTGTAGGGCGAGCCGCACCGATGGGGCGGGCTTGAACCGACGCCGGCAACGTCCTCAACGGCCCCGGCACGTGGTCAAACGGGTGCGATGACCCCCTGACCATGCCGATAGCCTGAACGGCGCTCGTTTGGCGGGAGATGATCCAGTCGCCCCTGGGGTACGACGACCTGGCTGCCTTTGCAGCTGGGCTGCTGCACTGGACCCGCTGACCACACGGTCGCGACCAGCTCAAGCGTGTCCTTGCGTGGTGACTTGGTCGGCGTCGTCGCATCCGTGATCGTGCGGGGCGCACTGCGCACTGGGGCGCGACTCGAGGCAGGTGAGCAGCGGCCTCAGGGCCTACGGTCGAGTTGAAGGATCATTGCCTCGAGGGCGTCGAGGATGAGGTCGAGTCCGAACTCGAACTCGGCGCGGAAGTCGTAGCCGGGTTGCAGGACGTGGTGGGTCGTGAGTTCGGTGAGGTGTGGGTAGGCGCCGTGGGGCAGTGGTTCGATGAGGGTTCGGGCGAGGTTGGCCATGTCAGGGCCCCCGGTTGCGGGGAGGTTCGACTCTTGGAGGGCGAAGCCGTAGATGTAGCTGTCGAGCAGCGCGTAGGCGTGCGCTGTCATCTCCAGTGAGAGGCCACCTTGGCGCAGGCAGCCGAGGACCGCGTCGTGGTGGCCGAGGGTCTCGGGTCCGGGGTGGGTGCGCGACTCCATGAGGGGCACAGCCCACGGGTGGCGGCTCAGTGCCTCCCGGGCCGACGCGCAACGGTGGCGAATGGCCGGCTTCCAGTCCAGGTCGGTGGGTGGCCGGTCGATCTGGGCGAAGACCCGGTCGACCATCCCGTCGAGGATCGCGTCCTTGCTGGGCAGGTGGTGGTAGATGGTCATGGGTTTGGTGTCCAGCGCCTCGGCGAGCCGGCGAATCGTGAGGGCGTGGACGCCCACCTCGTCGGCCAGTGCCATGGCGCCGTCGAGCACCCGATCGGCGCTGAGCCGCTGCTTGCTCGTGTTCGGTGTCGTGTCCTGCGAGGCCATCGCACGCTCCTTTCCGGGAATCCCTTGCCAATCGTACTAAGTACCAGTAGTGTCGCAACAACCCACCCATACATAGTACGACTCAGGAGGAACTTGATGCAGACGCGCCACGACCGAACCACCGAGCCACAGACAGGCACCACGATGCGGGCGGTGACCCAACCCGTCTACGGATCAGCCGACCTGCTCGAGGTCACCACGATCGACCGACCGACCATCGCCCCCGACGAGGTCCTGATCGAGGTCCAGGCCGCCGGGCTCGACCGAGGCGTGTGGCACCTCATGACCGGCAAGCCCTACCTGATGCGGATCCTGGGCTACGGCCTCACCCGGCCCAAGAACGCGGTGCCGGGCCTGGACGTCGCCGGTCGCGTCGAAGCGATCGGCGCTGAGGTCACCCGGTTCGCCGTCGGCGACCAGGTGTTCGGCATCGGCACCGGAACCTACGCCGAGTTCGCGGCAGCCAAGGAGTGCAAGCTCGTCCACAAGCCCGCCAGCGTCACCTACGAACAGGCCGCTGCTTCGACGATCTCGGGCATCACCGCACTGCAGGCCCTGACCACCGTCGGCCGTGTCGAGCCGGGCCAGCAGGTCCTGGTGATCGGGGCCTCCGGCGGGGTCGGCTCGTTCACGGTGCAACTGGCCAAGGCGCTCGAGGCCACCGTCACCGGCGTGGCCAGGAGCAGCAAGCTCGCCGCCGTCCGAGACCTCGGCGCCGACCACGTCATCGACTACACCACGCAGAACATCGACGACGGCGGGCAGCGCTACGACCTCATCATCGACACCGGAGGACGCAACACGCTCGCCCGCCTTCGTCGGGCGCTGACCCCGGCGGGCACGCTCGTGATCGTCGGCGGAGAGGACGGTGACCGCTTCACCGGCGGCATCGGACGCCAACTGCGCGCGGCGCTGCTGTCGCCCTTCGTCAAGCAGCGCCTCGCGTTCTTCATGAGCGGCGAGTCCCTGGACTCCATCCAGGGACTCGCCGAACACCTGGCCAGGGGTACCGTGACTGCTGCGATCGGCCGGGAGTTCACTCTGGAGGAGGTACCACAGGCCATCGAAGCGATGGAGACCGGCGCGCTGACCGGCAAGGCGGTTATCAAGATCGCGTCGTGACGCACCCTCCCGGCCCGCCCGCACCCGCCGGGCTCATCCGGCGCCACCTGCCCGAGATCGGCTTCGTCGCAGCGTCGATCATCTGGGCCGCGGTCATGATCGACACCGGCGACATCGTTTGGCCGCTGGCCGTCTGGGTGGGCACCGCACTGGTCCCCCTGTCACTACACAGGCGCAAGCTCCGAGCCGAGCGCACGTCCACCGGCTAGCCACGTAGCCGGTGCGGCCCCCATCCCGAGTGGCGCCGTCGGCCGTTCTGGGGTGCTCGGGAACCACATCGCGGGGTTCGCGCGGACTATGGTCGTGGCCACGCGCACATGGGCCAGACGACGTCCCACCTACCGCCTGCACCATCATGGAAGACAGGAGAAGGAGCCATGTGGCGATTGCTCGCCGGTGTTGTGCTCGGCGCCAGTGTCCTCGTTCCCGGCAGTGGTCCGGACGGGTCGATCGAGGACTTCATCGATAGCGAGATGCCCGCTTCCGGCGTGCCGGGCCTGGCCTACGCCGTCGTGACCGATGGCGAGATCACTTCGGCCGGAGCGCGTGGTGTGCTCAGAAGCGGCGGCGACGATCCAGTCACCCCGGACACGCCCTTCGTGGCGGGCTCGATCTCCAAGAGCTTCACGGCGCTGGCCGTGATGCAACTCGTCGAGGCCGGCCAGATCGACCTGGATGCCGAGCTCTCCCAGTATCTGGACGGCTTCTCGGGCAAGCCCGCCGGCGCCGTCACGATCCGCCAGCTGCTCAGCCACACGAGCGGCTTCTCCACACTTCAGGGCAACACCTCGCATGCGGACACCGCTGGGGGTGAGGACGAGCTCGAGCGCCAGGTGGACGGGCTCAGGGACGTGACCCCGGCCTACTTGCCGGGTGAACGGTGGGAGTACTCGAACACGAACTATCAGATCCTCGGCCGGCTGATCGAAGTCGTCGGCGGGCAGGACTACCAGACCTACGTCACCACCAGCATCCTGGACCCGGTCGGCATGGAACACAGCTTCGTCGCCGACGGCGAGATCCATGAGGACATGGCCACCGGGCACCGGCCGTGGTTCGGCACGAAGCGACCGCTGCCCGAGAACACCACCGACCGCGCCACAGCTCCACAGGGCGGGATCATCGCCAGTGCCAACGACCTGGCGAGCTACCTGCAGATGATGATGAACGGTCAGGACGACGTGCTCAGCGCCGCGGGCAAGGCGCTGATGATGCGCCCGGCCAGCGCAGCATCGCCCTTCTACGGCCTGGGCTGGTTCATCGATTCGGGCAACCGGACTGTCTGGCATTCCGGGGCGACTCCCGGTGTCGAAGCGCTGGCGACGATGGTCCCCGCCGACCAGGAGGGGGTTGTCGTGCTGGTCAACGGCGGCAGTGGGCTGGGCTTCGGCGAGACGGCCCAGCTGCTCAACGGCGTCACTGCCCGGGCGCTGGGCCTGGACTACGACGGCGAGGGCTCGCGAATCTGGCAGATGGTCCTGTTCATCGGACTCGTCGCCCTGCCGTTCGTCTACCTGCTCGCCATGATCTGGGCGTGGCGAAACCGCGCCGCGATACGCGCCAAGTCGAAGTCGGGCATCTCCGGCCGCTTCAGCCTGTGGTTCCCGCTGCTCACCACGCTTGTCGCGGCCTGGGCCATCTTCGTTCTGGTGCCGAGAGTGGGGGGCGCGCCGATCGGCACGATCAGACTGTTCGCGCCCGACTTCGGCTTGGCGCTCATCGCGACTGCTGTGACCGGTGTCCTGTGGGCCGTGTTCAGGCTGGTGGTTGGCTACACCGGACGTCCCGGACATACCTGATGGAACTCAGCCCGAGAGTGACAGTTGCACGCTGGAGGGGTCCGACAAGCAGCCTCGTACCGTCCCGGTCAGCGGCGCACCCTTCCGCCTGTCGCGCACGTCGGGCAGGCATCACAGCAGCCCACAGTGTTCCGGTCGGGGATCATCCCGAATCGGCACCGAGCGATGTCTGGCTGTGGGGGTAGTGCTGCGCGGGCACGACTGCTGCTCCGACGATCGGCCTCTCATGCAGGCTCAGGACCTACGGCACTGACCGGGACGGGCGGGGTCTCCTAGCGTCAAAGAGGGCGACGGCATGACCCAAGTCCGGTCGAGGTTGATCCCTCATCAGTCCGCGGGAGACACAGCATGGTCGACGTTGACGAGGCGACCGTGCGCAGTGACGCTCAACAATGGCGCGGGCTGCTCATCACGGGGGCGTGGTGCGCCTTCGCAAGTGTGGTGATGATCGTGGTGCAGGTCCCCATCTACGTCGTGTGGCCACCGCCTGAGTCGACGGCGGGGTTCTTCGAGTTGCTGCTGGACAACCCGGTGCTGGGCCTGGTCTCGCTGGACGTGTTCTACGTCGTGTCGAACGCCCTGATGTATATGGTCTATCTCGCGCTGGCCGTGGTGCTGTGGCGGGTCAGCCGGTCGGCCGTCGTGATCGCGCTCGCGTTCTGCGTCGTCGGGGTAGCCGCTTACATGAGCAGCACGCGCCCGGTCGAGATGCTGGTCCTGGCCCACGCGTACGCCGATGCCGCCGCGGATACGCGCACGGCCTTGCTGGCCACCGGGGACGGCATGCTTGCGACGTGGAATGGCACGGGCTATGACATCTACTACTACTTCACTTTCGCGACCCTGGCGATCCTGGCGATTCTCATGCTGCGATCCTCGATCTTCAGCCGAGCCACCGGGGTGTGGGGCCTTATGAGCGCCGCTCTCATGACCGTCCCTACCAACTTCGGTACGGTCGGGATGGTGTTCGCGGTCGCGTCGTTGGTGCCGTTCTCAGTGTTCGCAGTCCTGATCGGGAAACGCCTATTGGAGCTCGCGAGCTCGGCAAATCCCGCGAGAGCCACAGAAGGCTCACCAGATCGGGAAGCGGGCAGGTTGGGCCGAGAACCCCGACCGTGACCCCAGGACCTACTGAGAAACACGCACGTCCCAGTCATGGGTCCCCGTTCGGAACAGATCGAGGAACGCCAGCAAGGTGCCTTCTCCGCCGCGTACCGTCCCGGTCAGCGGCGCTGCATCCGGCTTGAGATTGGTCGACTGGTCACCTGTGCCATTGCACCCAGCGTGACCAACGTGGGAGCGGCCCACCACCCGAGGTGAATCTGGCCGCTGAAGCGTCGGTCTGGGGTGTGGGGCCACCCTGGTCGCCGAAGGTGATCGGGGTGCGTGGGATCTTGGCGGCAACGGGTGCCGGCCGCGGTCGGTGAGCGGCGGTTCTTGCGGACCGCAACCAGTCCGAGTGCGCGGACGGTCGCGCAGACCTGTGACGGGTGGTGTCAGATCACCAATGATCCGGACTTGCGTCACCTCGCCAGCATGCCCAACGGCTTCTGCGGCTACGTCCCGCAGATTTCGGGCCCGTTGGCACGCTGATCCGACGTGCGCGCCCTATCTGGGCGTGTCATGATCCGCCATGGCTGACGAGCATTCAGGCGGTTTCTCTTCGTTGGACATGCCGTCTAGGGAGCATATGGACAAGCCGTTCTTCCATGAGACGGTGGCACTGCTTCGGGCCGTTCGTGATCACGACTTCGACACCCTCGCTGGGCTCTGCGACGACGATTTCGGCATCGTCGACATCGCGCCGGACGGGTCTGGTGTACCCATTCGAACGCGCCCGGAGTGGGAGGCATGGTTCCGCGACTCGTTGTTTCCCAGACTCGAGGCGATGGGTGCCGCGACGGACAGCGAGATTCTGGGGTACCAGGCCCTACGGCGGGGCGACCTCGGCTATGGGGTCCTCGACTTCCGGCAGACTCTCACCGTGGCTGGAGTCGTGGCGACGTTCGACTGCATCGCCACGTTGATCTGGAAGCGGACCTCATCGGGATGGGTGGAGTCTCGTTGGCATTGCTCGGTGATTTCCTCTGAAGTTCCCGAGTCCCTTCGAGCCGTCAGCCATGAGGACGCGAACATCGCCGGAGATGGGTAGACCGGGACTGCCCCCGGCGTGGACACCCTGACCGTTCGAGCGGTCGGTGTGGCTGGATGTCGACACCCAGCCCGCGGGTCTGCGCTCGACGGTCCGGATTCCTTGATGTGCTGGGACAACTGCGATCCTCGGCAGAGCGCACCCTTGAGTCTCTGGGTCTCGCCAACGAATCCACGGGCTCGGAGTGCTAGACAGGAACCGGAAACCAGGTGAGGGAGGCCGTGGTGAAGGTACTGATTGCCGGCGCATCGGGCTTCGTCGGGAGCCGGTTGTGCCCAGCTCTGATCGAAGCTGGCTATGACGTGCAGGCCATGACGCGGCACCCGGAGTCCCATACGGGCTCAGGTGCAGCAGTCTATGGCGACGTCCACGATCCGCGGAGTCTGCTCGAGGCTCTGACCGGGTGTCAGGCCGCGTACTACCTGGTGCACTCGCTGGATTCCCCTGACTTCGAGCGCAAGGACGCAGATGCCGCGAGGGCGTTCGCGGAGGCCGCCGCTGCGGCTGGGCTGCAGCGCATCGTCTATCTCGGCGGGCTTGGAGACGATGACGATGACCTGTCCGCGCACCTGCGCAGCCGCTGCGGGGTGGAACAGCTGCTGGGCTGTGCGGGCGTGCCGGTGACCACGCTGCGCGCCGGCATCATCGTCGGACATGGGGGTATCTCCTGGGAGCTGACCCGCCAGCTCGTCGAGCACCTGCCGGCCATGATCACCCCACGCTGGGTCCGCACGCGCACCCAACCGATCGCCATCGATGATGTGGTTCGCTACCTCGTGGGGGTGCTGGAACTGCCCGAAGCAGCTGACCGCGCCTTCGATATCGGCGGTCCCGAGGTGCTGGAGTACGTCACCATGATGCGCCGCGTCGCGCAGATCCAGGGGCGCAAGTTCCTCGTGGTGCCGGTACCGCTACTGACCCCGCAACTGTCGTCGCTTTGGCTCTCCCTGGTCACAGACGTCGACACTCAGACGGCGCGCGCGTTGGTGGACTCGATGACCAACGAGGTTGTGGTCCGCGACGACTCGATCCGCGCCCTGGTGCCCTTCGACCCGATGGGGTACGACGACGCGGTCCGCCTGGCCCTGGCCGAGCGGGCGCGGCAGGTGTAACGCAACAGACGAATAGGCCCGGCCAGCCGCCGAATTCACGGGAAGACCACAGGAGTTGGTGGTGGGGGAGGGGTGGGCGCGGTCCTGTCAGCCGAGGTTGGCGCGCATCTCGTCGGCGCGGGCACGGATCGCCGACCGCTCGTCGGTGGTCAGTGCCCGTGCGTTGCGGATCTGGAGTGCCATCCGGGGGTTTCCGGCCAGTGTCTGGTTGTGTCGGGTGAGGAAGTCCCAGTAGAGCGTGGTGAATGGGCACGCGGTGGGCCCGGTGCGCTGTGCGGGGTCGAACGGGCAGGTCCGGCAGGCATTCGACATGCGGGCGATGTACTTGCCGGTGGCCACGTAGGGCTTGGAGGCCATCACCCCGCCGTCGGCGTACTGCGACATGCCCAGGACGTTGGGCAGCTCCACCCATTCGACGGCGTCGACGTAGACCGCGAGGTACCACTCGTGCACCGCACGCGGGTCGACGCCGAGGAGTTGGGCGAACAGCCCGGTGACCATGAGCCGCTGGATGTGGTGGGCGTAGCCCAGGCGCAGCGTCTGGTTGAGGGCGTCGCGCAGGCAGGCCATCGGGGTGTCCCCGGTCCAGTACCAGTCCGGGAGTGGTCGGTCGGCGCCGAGCGTGTTGAGTTCGGCGTACTCGGGCATCCGGGTCCAGTAGATCCCGCGCACGTACTCCCGCCAGCCCAGGACTTGGCGGATGAATCCCTCGACAGCGGCCAGGGGAGCGCGGCCGGTGCGCCAGGCGGCCTCGGCTGCGGTGATGACCTCGTGCGGGTGGATCAGCTTGAGGTTCAGGGCCACCGAGATCCGGGAGTGGAACAGCCAGGGTTCGCCGACCCAGATCGCGTCCTGGTAACGGCCGAACAGCGCCAGTCGGTGCGCGATGAAGTCCGCCAGGGCCGCGTGCCCCTCCTGTGGGGTGACCGGCCAACCGAAGTCGTCGAGGGAGCCCGGGTGTGCGGCGAACCGGACGCGCACGAGATCCAGGACCTCGGTCGTCACCTCGTCCGGGGGGAACAGGATCGGCTCGGGGATCATGCCGGGACCGGCGGCCGGGAACGCTGCCCGGTTCTCGGAGTCGTAGTTCCAACTGCCGCCGGCTGGCTGGTCGCCGTCCATGAGCACGCCGTGGCGGCGGCGCATCATTCGGTAGAAGTGCTCCATCCGCAGTTGCCTGCGCCCCGCGGCGAACGTGGCGAACTCCTCGATGCTGCACAGGTGGTGCCGGTCGGTGCGGACCTCCAACGGAGTGCGGAGGCGTGCGGCCACGTCCTGCAGTGATGCCAGGACCCGGTGCTCGCCCGGCTGCACCACGACCAGCCGCTCGGGCCGATGTGCGGCCACGTCCAGGGCCAGGGCCTCCCCGAGGCTTGCTGGCTCGGCCGGGCCGGTGCCGGCTGCCGGGGGGACCGTCGCCTCGAGTTCCCGGTACAGGACGGTCCGGCCCGAGGCGCGCAGCTCGTCGCGGAAGTGCCGCATGCCCGCGAGGAAGACCGCAATGCGCTGCTTGGCCGACCAGACATGCGTGGATTCCTCGACGACCTCGGCCATCCAGATCGCGTCCTGGTCGGGGTCGAAACCGTCGAGGGCGCTCGAGTGTCGATCCAGCTGGTCACCCAGGACGATCACGAGCGTGCGCACCTGCGCATTGTGGAGCCTCTGGCCTGCTTGTGCAGGCGCGGGACCACGGCAACCCCGGCGGTCTCGGCGGTCTCGGCGATCCAGATGGGTCACCCGTTCAGCGTCGGCGGCCTTGCCGCTCAGATCGCCCCGGCGCGCACCGCGACGACTCGGTGCAGCGACACGGGCACCTCACGGCCTGGCCCGGCGCGGCGGGCCAGGTGCGCGGCGGCCACGTCGCGGCGGGTGTCCGGGACGTGCGGCAGGTAGAGGGCTTCGACGGCCAGGCGGGCGTCGGCCGGGGTGGCCAGCGGGTGGGCGAAGCGAGCCCCTTGCGTGCTGATGATGCTCAGCCCAGCGCGGGTGATCACCTGGCCGAGTCCTCGCCCGGTGAAGTGCTGGGGCAGCTCAGGGGTGTGCCGCAGGGCCAGCAGCAGCGGGGCCACCGTTCGTAGGTCGCGGGGGAGCAGGGGGGTGCTGACGGGGCGGATGGCGGCGAATGTGCCCCCAGGTCGCAGGACCCGGGCGATCTCTGCGATCGCCGCGTCGATCGGGCGGAGCAGCATGATCGCCATCGAGCAGACCACGATGTCGAGCGAGCCGGACTCCACGGGCAGGGCCAGGGCGTCAGCGGTGAGCACAGGGCCCCGACCCCGCGCCCGGGCCACGCTCAGCTCAGCGTGGGACAGGTCGATCCCGAGGTACTCGGAATCGGCGAACAGTGGCTGCATCGGGGCGCTGCCACAGGCGATGTCCAACACCCGGGCCGGACGGTATGGAGCGGCGTCGCGCAGCCACCGATAGGGATCGCCGAACGTCGGGTGGCGTGACCCGGACAGGACCTCCTCGGTGATGCCCGGGTGCGCCTCGTGGTACTGGGCCAGGTAGTTGGTCCATTCGTCGGCGGCGGTCACGCCGGCTGGCCGCGTCACATGGTGGTTCGCGGTCGGTGGCATGGACGAACTCCTCAGAGAGCACGGCGACGTGTCCGCGGCAGCGGCCACGACATCGGGGACGAGGGGTCCACGGGTTGGGACCGGCTCGCCCCCGATGTCAGGTCGCGCTGGGTCAGGCTGTCGGTACCTTGCGAACTGGGTCATCCGGGGTCAGGGAGCCGCGGGCGGGCCCGTCGTGTCCGCCTCTTGCTCGGCGAAGGAAGCGTCATCCTCGAACGACTTGGTCCGCGCGATGCCGTAGATCATCAGCCCGAACAGGCACTTCGCGGCCACGTCGGCGATCGTGTACCCGACCTCGCGCGCCACGAACGGCACCGCCTCGAACCCGTCGGCGTTCATGTTGAACAGGAACGCGATGGGGTACACCCCCCAGGTGGCGATCAGCAGCAGCCGTAGGTTGGACACCTTCTTGCGCACGACCGGGCTCTGGCGCTCCAACGACCGGCCCAGCTCCACGAACAGCACGTAGAGGATGAACAGGAACGGGATGGTGCTCAGTGCGCCCCAGACCGGTGCGGGGAACAGGAAGTCCAGCTGGGCGTCCCCGGGGTACCCGGGGGCGATCATCAGGAACGAGGCCGGGATGAGCTTGATGAGCAGGCTCTTGCGGGCCACCGCGGGCAGGGCCAGCACGGCCACGGTCTCGACCAGCAGCAGCGGGACGGTCAGCAGCCAGTCGACGTAGCGGTAGCCCACGTTGTAGAGCGCAGGATCACCCGTAGGTGCCGTCGGAGTCCTCGAAGACCGCAGCGATGATGCTCATGAGCTGCTCGCGGCGCTGCGCGGTAGCCGAGGCAGGCCGGCTGCGCCACTCATAGAAACCCGAGGACGACACCTCCGTCCAGGCCAACATCTTCGTCATCGGATAGTTCCCTTCTTCGGCGTCGATGAACTCATACTTCGAGCTCACCGATACTCCTGGGCGAAGAAGGCCGCGGCTTTTCCCAAGAACTCGGTCTTCATGCGCAGTTCACGATTCTCGTCCTCGAGTTCTTTCAAACGAGCACGCTCCGACATGCTCAACGGCGGCTCCTAGCCGGCGTGGTCCTTCCGATAACGGTTGACCCAGTTCCCCAACGTCCCCTCACTAACATAGATCTCACGAGCAACGTCAGCGATCGGACGTGACGACTCGATCACCATCCTCACGGCTTCTTCCTTAAACGCTGTAGTGAACTTCTTTCGCCTTTCGGCCATAATTCAGATCCTCTATTTCTAGGAGGGACCTTATAAGGGACCCTCTCCGGAAAACAGGAGGCACGCCACCCAGAGGAGTTCAGCCGATGGACGGAGTTCGTGTACTGATGATGGTCCTGGGGGTGGCGTTCATCGTCGCAGTTCCCCCGATCGGGATCGTCTTCTTCGGGGTGTGGCTGACGATGCACTTCCAGGAGCGCGGTCGGCGGAGGGTTGACCGGCTCGCGGCCGAGCAGTCTGCCAGGGAGGCCCAGGAGCTGAAGGACGCCCGCTGGCTGTTGTGGAAGGATAGGCGGGGCTCATGATGACTGTTGTGAGGTGGGAGTGCTCAGCATGCGGCGCCACCCGCATCGCAGCCGAAGCAGGAAGCCCCTGGAGCGGATACGCCGCCGGGGACCACAGCCGCGGACCCAACCCACAAACCTGACCAACCAACCGCCACGACGCGGACACGAACACCGACTACTCCATCAGCGGTCACTACCGGTATCACAGGCCAGTTCGCCAGTTCGCCAGTTCGCCGGCGCGCTGGAGGGCCGAGCGTCAGCGGGGGGAGTCGATCACTGGCAGTCGTATCAAAGGGGCAGTCGTATCAGCTGGGCAGCCGCAGGTGCGCGGTCCCTGCGTCCAGGTCGATCCGGCTGCGTTGGGGTGCCCCGTCGGAGTCCTCCTCGAACACGAGCGACTCATGCTCGCGCTGCTCGATCTCGTACCTCTTCGACGGGTAGAGCGCCTCCTGCAGGAGGTCGAACCCGGTCGAGGCCATCGCGGTGCCGTGGCGCCCGCGGCGCTTGTCACGCGCCAGTTCGACCATACCGAGCACGAACAGGGCGATCACCAGCGCAGGCAGGCTCATCGCGAACAGGGATCCCACGGCGCACCTCCGCCTCCAGTGTCACGCCCCCGAAGGTCGCGGGCAAGGCCCAGCCCGGTGCGGGCGGCTCGGCGGCGGTCGTCCACGCGCGCGCTGCCACACGGCGTGCGACGGTCGACGGTGGCAGGATCACGAACATGCGCATCCTCGTCATCGGCGGCACCCGGTTCGTCGGATGACACGTCGTCGACGCGGCCGTCGCGGCCGGCCACGAGGTCACCGTCCTGCATCGCGGGCTGGGGTGCGAGGGCTCCCGGCACTTCGAGCACCTGCATGCCATTCGGGACGCCAACCTCAACGTGCTGGCGGGTCGGCGCTGGGACGCGACCATCGACGTGTGTGCCTATTGGCCGCGTCAGGTCGAGGCGCTGGCCCAGGCGCTCGGCACCAGGGTCAGCGCGCCGCCGATGGCCACGGCCATGGCGAACACGATGGAGCCAATGACGACCCACTCGACGGTGGTGAACCCGTCCTCCTTGGTGAGGCGGTCCTCGGCGCGGGTCCGTCGATCGGTGATGAAGGTGGCCAGGGTGGCGTAGACAGCGAGCATGGGTGTTCCTTTCGGGGTTGACCGGCGCCCGGCAGCGACGGGGGTGGTGGTGTTCACAGGGTGCTCATCACGTTGAGCACCGGGCCGTGGAGTTCGTCAACTACTACGGCGTGCGGCTGAGCTATCCGTGCCATGCGTGGCTCGACCAAGTCGGCCAGTGGAGTACACCTCGCCTGATCCAGGACGTTCGCGCCGCTGCCTGAAGGTGTCGCCCGGATCTCATGGGGTTCCGCTCGCGACTGACCAACCCAGAGCCTTGCGATATCGCCGGCGGCCACTCCCGGAGACGGCCACCCCATCCGGGACGACCGGGCAGCGTGGCGCGGGACGGGGGTGTGTCAGAGGCCACCGGCAGCCTGGATAGGGCCGAGACCAACCGAGGGGGTCCAGGATGATCACCGCCAAGGTGACGCTCACGGAGTGGAGTGGGACCGACGCCGCCGAGCAGCGGTGGGCTGCGACCTCCGGTGGGCGGCGGGCGACGTCTGAGTAGCGGGAGTTCACCGTCGCAGTCGAGCCGCTGGGGTGCCGGCGGGGTGCAGGTGGAGCGGTGGCGCCGACCGTTGACCCGGCGGCGCCGGGCCGTGGGGTCTGAGGTGGCGTGGCCGTACCGGGCCCTGATCGGACCCGCGTGGCGCATCTTCGTTGTCACCACGGTGCTCCTCGTGGTGACGCACTTGGCGTGGCGGGTGACGGTGCCTGCGTGGGCCGAAGTTCCCCGGCTCGTGCTCTGCCTGGTTCTGGCGGTGGTGGTCATGTACCGGTGGTTGGTCGGGGAGATCGGCTACGCACCCGTCGTCGGCGACGAGCTCGACGGTGCCGAGCTGGTGCACTACTCGCAGCTGAGCGCGGCGGAGTTGGACCCCAGCACCGGAGCGGGCGGCGTCGACCTGGCGTCGGCGAACTGCCGGTACTGGTCGCGCATGCTGCGCCGGGACTTGTTCTGGCCACGGCGCACCGTGCCGGCGGTGTACTTCTTCGTCGGCGAGCCGTCGGCGGCAACTCGGGCCGGGCAGGTGGATGCGCTGCGGTCGCGCGTGCTCGTCGACGCCGCGCTGGTGCGCGGCCGCGTCTTCCAGCGCGTCGATGGGTGCGTGGCCCTGCCGGACGGCTACCACGGCACCGTGAGCGACATGACCGCTCGAACCTGATGGCCTGCTCCTCCCGAACGCGACCTAGGGGCAACGTCCGTTCTGATCGGGAATCGGATGTTTCCAGCCGCTGTTGTGGGGTCGACCGCAGCGAGTCAGGCAACCGCGATCTGCTGCGCAGCAGGAATGGCCGCATCCTGGCCTTCCGTACCGGTAGTGATCGCTGATCAAGTAGTCGGTATTCACCTCTGTGGGAGTCACTTCGCCGGGTTGGGCCTGCGGCTGTGGTCTCCGGCGGCGTATCGGCTCCAAGGGCTGCCGGCTTCGGCGGCGATGCGGGTGGCGCTGGCGGGGTGGTAGCCCAGCGCATCGGCGATCACAGGTGCGGGTAGTTGCAGGGCCAGGCCCCGGATCGCGGCGATCCGGGCTGTCCGGGCGGGGACTCCGGCTTGTGGGAGCAGGCCGGTCATGGTGCGCGGGTGCATCGGCAGTCCCGCGCGCCGGCCGGGGAACAGCCAGTCGGAGTCGGGGTTGGTGGCTGTGGTCATGTTCGGGCGTGCCAGCAGGTAGGCATGCAGCAGCCCGGCAAGCGGTTCGGGGACCGGGGTGGGCGGTGTGCTCAGGTTCAGGGTGGTCTGGCCGTCGGCGCTGGTGATGATGTCGGTCACCCGAAGTCCAACGATCTTGCTAACGGGTTGGGGTGTTGGTAAGGAAGCCGCAATCAAGTGCCATGTAGCAGGATGTGACGAAGACGCTGGCCCCCGTCACATCAGGTGACCCCGGGCGGCAGCCGGTGTTCCCCCCAACGCTGCTGGATGTCTCCGTAGCAGCCCCACACCGCTGGCAGGTCCGATTCTTGCGTCTCATGCTGGCTCGCCCTGCCGGGCTCAGTAGCAGTCAGTCACTGAGCCCTGCCGACAGCTACTCACCGTTGAATGGCACTTCGTTGCGCCTTCCTTACCAACCCCCGGATCCGGTGTAGGTCGTAGCCTTGGCGCCATGAGTCCTGTCCAGCGGAGCGTCTGGCTGCCGACGAGGCAGACATGACCGAGAGCGTCGAGGGCGTTCTCCTGCCGGTCGCGGCTGTGCTTGCCGCCATCGTTCTCGGCTGGTTGGCGGCTGCGGTGCTGCGCCGGTTGATCCTGATCCTGGCCCGGCGGTGGGACCTCGTCGACATCCTTCGTTTCGGGATCGCGTGGCCCCTGCGCCTGCTGATGGTCTGCATCGCGATCCGGATCGCGCTCGGGCTCACGACGGAGCCGGCCACCTGGACGGCCATCGCCTACCACGTGCTGCTGATCCTGGTGGTACTCAGCGGCGCATGGCTGCTGATCCAGTTCATCCAGGTCGTGCGGCGCGGGATCCTCGACCGATTCCCCACCGAGGGCGGGGACAACCGACATGCGAGCCGCATCCACACGCAGGTCCAGATCATCGAGCGGTTGGCCACTGCGATCGTGGTGGTGGTTGCCGCTGCGGTGATCTTGTTCACGTTCCCGGCAATGCGAGCGGTCGGGGCGTCCGTGCTGGCCTCGGCCGGGCTGGCAGCGGTGGTGGCCGGCGTGGCTGCGCAGTCAACGCTGTCGAATGTCTTCGCGGGGATGCAGGTGGCCTTCGCCGACGCGATCCGGGTCGACGACGTCGTCGTGGTCGAGGAGGAGTGGGGCCGGATCGAGGAGATCACGCTGACCTACGTGGTCGTGCACCTCTGGGACGACCGCCGACTGGTGCTGCCGTCCACCTACTTCACCGAGACCCCGTTCGAGAACTGGACGAGGACGACCTCGAAAATGCTGGGGACGGTGGAGCTCGACCTCGACTGGACCGTTGCGATGGAGGACCTCCGCGAGGAGATGGACAGGCTCCTGCGCGAGACCGACCTCTGGGATGGGCGGGTCGGCGTGGTCCAGATCACTGACGCGACCGGGGGCACGATCCGGGTCCGGGCCCTCGCGAGTGCCATCTCCGCCCCCATTGTGTGGGACCTGCGCTGCTACCTGCGCGAGGGGTTGGTGACGTGGTTGCAGCAGGCCGGGACGGGGCTGCCCCGCTCGCGCTTCGAGGCCGTGGGCGGTGGCCTGGCCGAGCCGACGCTGCCCCACGACGCCGCCCCGACGGAGCGCACCCGAAGGCCGCCCAGGGACGCCACCCAGCCAGGGACCGCCCCCTCTGCACACGAGACTGGGCTGTTCACGGGCACGGTTGCCGCGGTGCAGCGCTCGCAACCGTTCGCCGGACCTTCGCCGGAGGTCCTGGAGGAACGGCACCGGGCGGCGGAACGCGGGCGCGCGGAGGCGGGGGACCCGGAAGTCCGGGGTGGCTCGCCCCTGAGTCCCCCGCCCGCTCGCCCCTCGAAGCGACGCTGATAGCCGGGCCGGGGCCCGGGGGGACCCACCAGCCCCCGTCAGGCCGCGTCGGCGCGCTGCCGCAGAGTCGCCGCACCGGCGCCTTCGAGGTCGAAACAGAACGCAGCCCGACCCGCCATGGCCATCGTCAGGGCGAGTGTCGTGCCGGTGGCCAGGGGTTGTTGAGCGTCATCCGGGTTGCGGTTGTTTGATGCGTTCGCGTCGTTCCGGGTGCGGATGTGGGGTTTGGGGGGTTTCCGGGTTCTGATTGTCGTGGTCGGCGTCGTCAGGGTGCCGATGACAGGGCGACGGCCCTCCCGCCGATTGGTCCTGGAAGACACGCGGGAGGGCCGTGCTGGATGCGCGGAGGCACCCGTGGTGACAGTAGAGGCTGATCCGGTTGTGGTCGAGGTTCGGTTGGCCGGCGGTGGTGTGGGCTGCCCGGTGTGTCCGGGAGTGTTGCGGGCGTGGGGGTGGGCGTGCAGGTCCAGGCGCAGGTTCCAGACGGTCACGTCAGCCTCACATGTTCGGGGGTGGTGGGGGCGGGTTGGCGGATCATCCTTCGGGTGCTGGGGTCGGGTTGGGTGAACCCGACCTGGGTGTAGAACGGGACAAGGGCCTGGGTGCGGGCGGTGAGGTCGAGGGTGACGCTCTGGGTGTCGGCCTGGTCGCACAGTTGCTGGCCAAGTTCATGGCCGGCGTGCTTACCGGGTGGCCGGGCGGCGAGGCTGCCGATGCGGACTGTGGTCGGGCGCTGGGGGTGTCGTCGGCCCAGGTTGTGGCGGGCTCCCCAGCCGAGCATCAGCCCAGCTGCTGCCGGCCAGACGGCCATCAGGTAGGCGGGCGCGGTCGCGACAGGGGAGCGCACGTCGAACACCTCGAGGTAGGCCAGAGCGGTCGCCAGGATCAGCGCGTACAGCACCACGCACCCGGCCAGGCTGCCCAGGCCCAGCATGATCCGGGGGGTGCGGCCCGCGGGTTGCAGGATAGCAACGGCCTGCGCGCGGGCGGTGCGGTGGGTGGCCAGCCCCCGCAGGGCGTGGGCCGCTCACATCTGGCCGGTGTACGGCAGCCACAGGGCGGGAGCCGCCCACGCGGGGGTGAACGCGCGGGCGGTCACCCAGCCGCAGCGGGGCAGGTCCCGTCGGGTCGGGACCAACTCGGGTGGCAGGACCAGCCTCAGCTCACCAACTAGGCGGCGGTCATTGGGGCAGGTCACCACCGGGGGTCGCCGCTGCGCCCGACCGAGCGCGGGAGCGGCGCTCCGTGAGCAGCACGGGGAGGCTGACCACCACGAATGCGGCCAGGATCACGGGAAGGGCCCAGGTGGGGAACACCCAGACCAGGAGAGCGGCGAAGATGAGGGCCAGGGCGAACACGATGGACCCGATGACCATCACCTCCCAGGTGCCGCTGCCACGGTCATCGGCCGGATCGGGGGCAGGGCGGGGGGCGGACTCGGGCATCAGGTGTCCTTCCCTGGGGGAGTGGGGGGGACGTTGGCGGCGTCGCGGGCGGCGGCGAGTTTGGCGCTGTGGCGGGCGAGGATGGCCTGGGCTTCGGCGATCAGTTCGGGGGCGTCCTCGGGCCGGGTGGGGATCAGCGGGTACGTGATCCACTCCGGGAGGCCGAGCACCCCGTGGGAAGGGGCGAACCTGCCCTCATCGTCGTAGACGGCCTCCCGGGCGCCGGCGACCACGGGTGCGTCGGCCGCCGGCTCGCCGCCACCCCTCATCGGGGTCCCCGGCACGGCGGGGCCCGCCAGGGGTGTGTCCTCGGCGGCGGCCAGTGCTGGGCTGACCCCGGATGGGCCCGATGCCTTCGGGGCAGGTGCGGACAGCGGGGTGCGCGGCGGGACGACCTGCTCGCCCGGGGTGGGGGAGTCCTCGGCTTCTTGGGGAACCTCGGTCGCCCCGGCTTCGGCCGTCGGCTCGTCGGACTGCGCTTCGGTCTGGGCAGGTTCCGTGGTCTGGTCGGGGACGTTCAGGGTCCACCCGGGGAGGATCAGGTCGGGGTCGGTCAGGTGTCGTCCGTCGGGTTGGGTGATGTCCTCGCTGGCCTGGACGATCTCGGGGTAGCGGGTCGGGTCGTCGAGCTGTTCGTCGGCGACCTCCCACAGCGTGTCGCCGCGGACCACGGTGTAGTCACCCCGCTGGTCGTCGTCCTCGTCGGTGGGGTTCGCGTCGGCGGCCGACGCGCGGCTCGGGGTGGCGGCGGTGGGGGTGTGGTGCGGGGTGGCGGTGTGCCGGTCGGTCATCGTCTGGCTCACGCTCGTCGACGCCGGGGACGCGGCTGCCCCGGGAGTGCCGGCGATGGCGGGGGTGGTGGGGGCCAGGGTGAACGCGACGGCGATGGCGGTGACCAGGGCGGCGGTGGCGTTCTGTGGGAACAGCCCGCCGAGGTGGGGTGGGCACGCCGCGGATCTGGGCGGCGACCTCCGCGATCACCGCGACCGTCCACACGGCCCACGCGATCCAGCCCAAAGCGAGGACGATGACCAGGAACAGTCCACCGGTGTCGGGGCGGGACAGCAGCGCGGCGGGGTCGGACAGGTCAGGCAGCCACACGGCCACCGCGTCGGTCAGCCCGAGCAGGGCCGCGGGCCAGCCGATCAGGGCCAGGGCGATCAGGGCCAGGGCGCCGAGGCCGCGCAGGGTGCCGGCGATCATGGGGTGCCTCCTTGAACGGTGACCAGGTCGGCGGTGGCCTCGCCGGTCACTGGCATGGGTCCGATCCCGATAGCGGACAGCAGCACGGGGGTGTAGGTGTCGCGGGTGGTCACGGTCAACCGCTGCCCACCGGGGGCGATGGCCACGGTGCCGGTGACCCCAGCGGCGGCCAGGTAGGTGCGGGCCGCAGCCGCGGCCAGGGTGGGGTTTGCCCGGGCGGGTTCCCCGCCGAGGACGCGGGCGGGGTTGACGGCCTGCACCCCGGCGCGGGCCGCGGACCGGGCGACGTCGTCGGCCTGCGCGGCGGCGCGGGCCTTGCCCCCACCGTCGACGACCAGCCCGACGCAGGCCAGCAGCCCGATCGCGACGACCACGAACAGCAGCGACACCGACCCCCGATCCTCACCCCGCACGCGGGCCAGCAGCCGGGCGGTCATTTCGCGCTCCAAGTGTCCACAGGCGCGGTCCCGGTCGCGGCCAGGGTGCGGGTACCCGGCCCGGGAAGCCCGAGATCGGACCACTTCACGGTGCATCGGACGGTCACCCTGACCGTGCCCGGCTGCCCCGCGGGGGCGGACAAGGCGGCGGCGTTCACGGTGACCGCCTGCGGGGCGCAGCCCAACCCCTGACCGTCCAGGACGCTGGCCGCCTGGGACCGGGCAGTCGCGGTGGCCGCGGTCTGGGTGGGTTGCAGGGCGGCGTCGCGGGCGGCTTGGGCCGCGGCCTGGGTCACGGCCTGGTCGGCGATGACCACCCGGCCGCCGGCGATCACCAGGGCCAGGATGAACAGGATCGCTGGGGCCAGGATCACCAGCTCCAGGTTCAGCGACCCGGCCTCGGCACGCCACCGCGGGGTCATCCGGTGATCACCGCCCGCAGTTCGACCACGTTCACGTCGCGGGTGCCGGACATGTCGAACGTGATCGTGCCCGACTGCCCGGTACCGGACCAGTCGACCTTCCAGAACGTGGTCGCGGTGATCGTGCGCTGCCCGCGGCTGTTGTACCGGTACCCGCACGTGGGGGAGTCCCCCACGCCCTGCGCCGGTGACCACTCGGTGCCCTTGTTGGTGCAGGTCACCGTGTCGCCGTCACCCATGTCCCACACCACCTGGGCCACCTTCGCCGTGGCCGTGACCGTCACCCCACCCGCGGAGGCGGTGCGGGTGGTCGGCCCCCAGGAATGCTCATCGGTAGATCAGCGGATGCAGGGTCGCCGCGGCGGCCAGCGCCCCGAACTCGGTACGGGCGAACCCGGCCACCCGATCCGGGTCGGTGGGGCCGGCACCGGGAACCTCGGGCAGCCAGGTGCTCAGCACCGGGGAGGACCACGGCGACCAGCCCGCGGGCGGGGGACTGGCCACCGTGGCCGCGCCTGCAATGGTCGGGGCTGGCGCCGGGGGGGTGGTGGTCGGGGCCGGGGGCGCGACCCCGACCACCTCGGAGGCGACCTCGGGGGTGGGGGGACCCCCGGGCCGCAAGGTGGTGAGCGCACCGCCGACCAGGACCGCGACCGCCAGGGCCATCAGCACCCCGAACCGCCAGCGACGGGGAGTCGCCCCCTCGGGGGTGGAGTCCAACTGGGCGCGGTAGGCGTCCAGCGCGTGGGTCAGGTCGGTGTTCATCGTCTAGAGCAGCACGTTGACGATTGGGCCCGCCGCGGCCGCCACGACACAGCCGCCCATCACCCAGCCCAGCTTGGAGGCCTGCTCACCGCCTTCACCGCGGCGATGGGACAGCATCATCGACCCGGCGGCGATCAGCGGCGGGACGTTCTGCTACCCGAGTCGGCGCGACGTGGGCTGCGCCACACTGGGCGCATGCCAGAACACGACGCAGCCCACGACGCGCACTCAGCCGGAGACTGGGACGAACGCTATCCGGTGCGCGGGTGTGGAGCGGCAGCGCGAACGAGGCGCTCATTGCCGAGGCCGGTGATCTGACTGCCGGCCGCGCACTGGACGTCGGCTGCGGAGAGGGCGCGGGGACTCCGTGTGGCTCGCTTCTCAAGGCTGGCACGCACCGCCCTGGACATCTCACCGAAGGCGGTGCACCGCACCGAAGCGATGGCCACCGAGACCGACGTGCAGGTGCAGGGAGTCGCCGCGGGACTGCTCGATGCTTCGCTCGTGGACGCCTCGTATGACCTGGTCAGCGCGATGTATCCTGCGCTGCGGCGCACGCCGACCGGCGAGGCCGAGCAGCGGCTACTCGACCTTGTGGCACCCGGTGGCACGCTGTTGGTCGTCCACCACGCCGATATCGACCGTGAGCATGCCCTCGAACACGGATGCGATCCGGATGACAACGTCGGCCCGGAAGACGTCCATGCCCTGGCCCTCGCACGCGGCGGCTGGGACGTCGTGACCAATGAACCACGCCAACGCAACCACCAGTCCGGGGCAGGTGCGCACCACAAGAACGACCACATCATCCGGTTGCGTCGCCGATAAGCGCCTCGCCGACGACCACCGCATGTGAGGTTTCCGACGCCTCGAAGGCAGATCCGCTAACGGGTTGGGCCCGTCTCGTTTTGACCAACTGCCGCTTCTGCTGCCTCGAAGAGCCCGAAGAGGGATGCCTTCCACAATGGCAGGTCACGGGAGAGTGTGAGCCGAGTGAGTTCGCGGTTGATCTCGTCGTATTGGTGGATCAGGAAGTTGCGGTTGGCGACGGCAAGCGCCCACTCGACGCCCTCCGGTGCGAGCACGTCGAGCTTGGACAGTCGGTTCGCGGCCTCGCCGAGCTTCATCATGAGCGAGTCGCCAGCCTCTTGGAGCAGGTCATCGCCAAGGTAGGTCTCCTTGCCACGCTCGACGATCTCGTCGACGCGGTCGAGCCAACCCTGGATGTGCAGGAGCTCCTTCGCGGCTGTGCGATCCACTGCGTCACTCATCACAGAGGCACCGCCTCACGCCGGATGTCGTCATCGATTCTCGGCTTGAGCCCGCCGTAATCGATGAGGTCGACCTCTCGGCCGAGGACCTGCTCGATGAGTTGCTTGAAGCGAACGAAGCCGAAGGTCGAGGTCCCGTTGGGCGCTTCGACGATGAGGTCGATGTCGGAGTCCGCACGGGCCTGATGGCGTGCAACGGAACCGAAGACGGCCAGCCTGCCGTAGTCGTGTTCGGCGGCGAGCGCCTTGAGGATGGGTGCGGCAGCGTCGAGGAGGATCTCGGGGTGGACCACCCCCAGATCGGGGGCGAACTTGAGTTGCTGGCTGACGGCGGGCTGGGTGATGCCAAGGGCATCGGCGATCTGGCGCTGGCTCATCCCGGTGGCGACCATGGCGCGCAGGGCGAGGACACGGCGGAGCCGTGCGACGTCCTCGTCACGACGCGCGTCGCGGTATTCGGCCAGCAGGGTCATAAGAACATCTTATCGCAGATGAATCTCGGCAGGCCGGGTCCCGGAGCGGGAACGATCTACGGGATCGGAGGACGCAAACGCGGGCCTATGGCGTGTGAGCGAGAGGGGCTGTCCCGCTGGACCTGTCCGGTGATCGTCACCGGGACGGGGACGTCGTGCGGCACCTGCGCCGTGTCTCAACAGGGGAGAGGTTGACGAGACATCGACGCTCGACATCGGCTGCGTCCGGAGTCGGTAAAGGCTCCGGGGCCCGGGTGTAGACACAGTGCCCTTGCGGTGCGCTCCCGTCCGGGTGGGGGAGGGGTCTGCTGCCCGCCCGGTGAGGTCGTCGTTCCTGTGTCCTGCGGGGCCGTCGTCTAGAGGCCGAGGGTGGTGGCGGCGTTGTCGGTCCAGGCTTGGGGGATGCGGATGTAAGTGCCGACGGTGGCCAGGGAACGGTGTCGGGTTTGGTGGGCGATGGCCCGGTCGGAGGCGCCGCGCAGGTGGGCGTAGGTGACGAACCCGGCGCGCAGGCTGTGGGCGCTGTAGGGGGAGGGGTCCAGCCCAGCGCGGGCGATGGCCTGTTGGACGAGGGTGTTGATGGATTCAGGGTGCAGGCCGCGGGGCAGGGCCTTGTTGCTCTTGGCCACCGGGCGCAGCACCGGTCCCTGCGTGATTCCGGCGAGCTGGGTCCAGGTGTGCAGGGCGGTGACCGGGCACCGGGTGGGGTTCCCGCCGCGGGGCAGGACGACCAGTTCGGTGTGCTCCCCGGTGGGGTTGGTCTTGGACCGGGGCACGGTGAGCAGCAGCCCGCCGGGGTCCTCGGTGACGTGGTCCAGGGTGAGGGCGGCCAGTTCGCTGCGGCGTAGCGCGCCGACGAACCCGATCAGGAGCAGGGCGCGGTCCCGGGCCCCGGCCAGGTCCGGTTCGGGGGGGCGTCCGCGGGTGGCCCAGGTGCGGGTGGTCGGGCAGGCGTCGAGGACGTCGAACAGGTCGGGGGGCATCAACGGGTGGGCCTGGGTCGGGGGAGCGCCGTGGGTGCGCCGGATCCCCTCCCACACGGCCACCACCCGGGCGTTGCGGGTCGGGTCGTCCAGGTCGGCCATCTGGTGGGCGAACCGGATCCCGGAGAGCCGGCGGCTCATCGTGCCGACCTTGGCCCCGGCCCGGGCCAGGTCCGCCAGGTACCCGGTGACCGTGCCCGGAGCGGCGGGCAGCGGGTCCAGCTGGTGGGTGGTGCACCACGCGCTGAACTCCCGCCAGTCCGAGCGGTACCCCCGCAGCGTGCTTGCCGCGCGGGCGGCCTCCACGTACCCGGCCTCCGCCGCACTGAGCGGCCGATCCCCGGGCCGCGCCAACTCACCGACCGGCCCGTCCGGGACAGGGTCCGGGGCCGACGCAGCGGCGGGGCACCGACGGTCCGTGCTTGTCGGATGCTGCGCGCGCCTCGACCACGGATCGGAGTCCAGCGCTTTATTGCACGGGATTCAGTGCATTATCCCGTGTGAAAGCGAGCGGAAATCACCTCGGCAGACCCGAGCCGTCAGCGGTAGGGCCGCACTTTTCGGATTCGGCGCGCGGTTCCAACTGGGCTACGCCACCGTCAATGAGCGACCGCAGACATTGACCCACTGGCTGCACAGGCCCCTCGCCCGGGTGCCGAGCCCGCCGACGGGTTCGTTGATGCCCCCCGGACAGTCCATCATCGTTCGCTGACGCCCTCACGGGGAGGACCAGGGGCCCGCCCACCCGTGCACCGGCCAGAAGTCACCGAGGGCGCCGGCAACGCCCTCCCAGCGGGCCTGTGGAACGAGTCCGGGTCGGTGCTGCTGCTGGTGACGCCTGCAGTGTCTGTATTTGTCACCGCATGCGTCGTGGGGGTCTCCACCCGGGTCAGCGGCTCCACGTGGACCGTCATGCACAGGCCATATGCACCGTCCGGGGGCCTCGAACACTTGCTGGGTGGAGCGTGGCCCATCTGCCAGCACAAAGATCGACCCGCACGGGGTCCGACGGCCACGACCAGTGCTGCCACCGGAACCCTGCTACGGGTGGTGTCAAGGTACGCCGGGGTCGTCAGCGGACAAGAGGCCTCCGGCGTCAGTTCTGAGTAGAGCAGTAGAGCAGCCGAATTGGTGCGAGTCCGTTGGTCCTCGTGGTGAGATCGCACACGTGGCCACACCCCCACCCAGGAGGAAGCTCGATGAATCGTTACCTTGTGCTGCTGCCTGCGCCTGAGGCGCAGTGGGCGCTGCTACCGGAATCCGAGCACGAGAAGGGTAGGCGGTCACACGCCCAGTTCCATGCGGACCTGGTGGCTGGCGGGCACGAGCTGATCGTGGCCAGCCCGCTCGAGCCGTCGGCGAAGGCCGTGTCCATGCGTCCGGACGGGAACGGCGAAGTGCGGGTGACCCAGGGTCCGCTCACCGAGTCCGCTGAGCAGATCGTCGGCTTCTACCTGGTCCAGAGCAGCGACGAGGCAGACCTGCGGGCCGCGTGCGAGCGCTTCGCCGCGCGGGGCGAGCTGATCGAATTCCGCCGCCTGGCCCAGTGAGGGAGCAGGAGGGGACCGAGTGTCGGGTGCCAACGGTCGGCCAGACGAGGGTCGGTGGACGCGATGAGCCTGAGAGGGCAAGGACGCTCAGAAGGCGTGCCTGGCGACACGAGAGCCCACGACAGATGAGCACACGGCAGACGAGCACACGAGTGGAGGCACCTCATGTCGTCGATGAATCCCAGGCCTGACGGATTGCCGGGCCTGGTCGGTGCGGCCGCACGGCTGCACGAGGAACGCGGGGTCCTGCTTCGTCATGTCGAACGTCTGGACGACGACATGACCGCCCTCATCGCAGCTTCACGCGACTCCAACGCCGACGACGAACACGACCCAGAGGGCCAGACGATCGCCTTCGAACGCTCCCAACTCTCGGCGGTGACACGTCAGGCACGAGACCACGTGGAGGAGATCGACGCTGCTCTGGAGCGCTTGCGCGCCGGAACCTACGGAGTCTGCGAGGTGTGCGGCCGAGCGATCGATCCGGCACGGCTCGAGGCGAGACCGACGGCGAGGACCTGCGTCCCACACGCCTGAGCCCGCCGCGGCACCACCTTGCGACTGCTGCTCCCGTGGGCTTCGAGGCCTGGAGCGCACACGGGTGCGCAGCCGCCCGCGCTGTGATCGCCTGCGAGGCGGTGCCACCGGACCTGCCCCGAGGCGGGTGGCGCGCACGCTCGTCGCCCAGCACCTCCGCCCGAGGGTAAACTGCGAGGCGCTTGGGGTGTCGCCGCCGGGGCCGGGGTGCCTGGTGAGAGACACCCCTTCGAATCGTTTCAGGGGTGTGGTGGCAATGCAGATCGGTGAGGTGAACGCCGCGGGGCTGAGCGCCGCGACACTGTTCGCCGTGGCGGGCGACGCCCGGGTGGCGGCCGCCCGCCGGACTGTGGACACGCCCGCGTGAGCGCGGCCGCGGCCGTGCCCTCGATCTCGCTGGCTGAGCTGTCGGTGGCCGGCGAGGCCGGCCGTCGGCGCACGTTCGCGGTCATCAGCCATCCTGATGCGGGCAAGTCGACGTTGACCGAGGCCCTGTCCCTGCACGCGCACGCCATCGCCCAGGCGGGCGCAGTGCACGGCAAGTCCGGGCGGCGGGCCACGGTCTCGGACTGGATGGACATGGAGCAGGCGCGGGGGATCTCGATCAGCTCCTCGGCGCTGCAGTTCACCTATAGGGACGTGGTGATCAACCTGGTGGACACCCCGGGGCACGCGGACTTCTCCGAGGACACCTACCGGGTGCTCACGGCGGTGGACTGCGCAGTGATGCTGCTGGACGCCGCCAAGGGCCTGGAGCCTCAGACGATGAAGCTGTTCGCGGTGTGCCGGGCCCGCGGGGTGCCGATCATCACGGTGGTCAACAAGTGGGACCGCCCGGGCCTGGACGCGCTGGGGCTCATGGACCAGATCCAGGCGCGCACCGGCCTGCGCCCGACCCCGCTGACCTGGCCGGTCGGGCACGCCGGGGACTTCCGCGGGGTGCTGGACCGGCGCACCGGGGGATTCGTGCAGTTCACCCGCACCTCCGGTGGGGCGTCGATCGCCCCTGAGGAGCACCTGGACCCGGCCAGCGCCCTGGCCCAGGAGGGCCACGCCTGGTCCGAGGCCGTCGATGAGCACGACCTCTTGGCCGCTGACGGGTCCGACCACGACCAGGCCGGGTTCCTGGAGCAGCGGACCACCCCGGTGATGTTCACCTCGGCGGTGCTGAACTTCGGGGTCGGGCAGCTCCTCGACGTCCTGTGCGACCTGGCACCCCCAGCCCGGGGCCGCCCGGACGCGAACGGTGTCCTCCGCCCGGTCGACGCCCCGTTCAGCGCCCAGGTGTTCAAGGTGCAGGCCGGGATGGATGCCGCCCACCGCGACCGGTTGGCGTTCGCCCGGGTGTGCTCGGGGGAGTTCCACCGCGGCGACGTGGTGACCCATCACGCGTCGGGACGTCCCTTCGCCACCAAGTACGCCCACTCGGTCTTCGGCCGGGACCGGGAGACCCTGGAGATGGCCTACCCCGGTGATGTCATCGGGCTGGTCAACGCCGGGTCGCTGCGCGCCGGGGACACCCTGCACGCCCCCGGCGCGCCCGTGGAGTACGCGCCGATCCCCAGCTTCGCCCCGGAGCACTTCCGCATCGCCCGGGCGCTGGACCCCTCGCGGTACAAGCAATTCCAGCGCGGCATCGACCAACTTGACCAGGAAGGTGTCGTGCAGGTCCTGCGCTCGGACCGACGCGGCAACCAGGCCCCGGTGCTGGCCGCTGTCGGCCCGATGCAGTTCGAGGTCGCCGCCCACCGCCTGGCCACCGAGCTGCGCGCCCCGATCCACCTCGAGGTCCTGCCCTACACGATCGCCCGCCGGACTCGCCGCCAGGACATCGCCGCGATCGAGGCCCGCCGCGGCACCGAGGTCCTCCAGCGCGGCGACGGCGCCCTGCTGGCCCTGTTCACCGACCGGTGGCAGGTCCGTTGGGTGCTCCAGGACCACCCCGAGGTCGTCCTGGACCCGCTGGTCGCCGACGTCGAGGACCCCTCCGCAGCACCCACCCGCACCTGATTCACCCCACCCGAACCTGATTCACCCCACCCGAACCTGATTCACCCCGGCACGACCGGGCCACCGCCCACCGAGAGGACCCACCCATGAGCCACCCGCATCCCGAGCTCGGCCCCCCGCCCGCACTGCCCGCCGGCGCGCTGCGCGTCGTCCCCCTGGGCGGGCTGGGCGAGATCGGGCGCAACATGACCGTCTTCGAGTACGACGGGCGCCTGCTGGTGGTCGACTGCGGGGTCCTGTTCCCCGAGGAGACCCAGCCCGGCATCGACGTGATCCTGCCGGACTTCACCTGGATCCGTGACCGCCTGGACGCCATCGAGGCGATCGTGCTCACCCACGGCCACGAGGACCACATCGGCGGGGTGCCCTACCTGCTGCGCGAGCGCCCGGACATCCCCCTGGTCGGCTCCCGGCTGACCCTGGCATTCATCACCTCGAAGCTCAAGGAGCACCGGATCACCCCGGTCACCACGCGGGTCGCCGAGGGCGACCGGCGCACCCTGGGGCCCTTCGACCTCGAGTTCGTGGCCGTCAACCACTCGATCCCCGACGGCCTGGCCGTCGCGATCCGGACCCCTGCCGGGATGGTGCTGCACACCGGGGACTTCAAGATGGACCAGTTCCCGCTGGACTCCCGGATCACCGACCTGCGCGCCTTCGCCCGGCTGGCCGACGAGGGGGTCGACCTGTTCATGACCGACTCCACCAACGCCGACGTCCCCGGGTTCACCATCGCCGAGCGCGACCTGGCACCGGCCATCGAGGAGGTGTTCCGCACCGCACCGCGGCGCATCATCGTCTCCAGCTTCGCCAGCCATGTCCACCGCATCCAGCAGGTCCTGGACGCAGCTCACCACCACGGCCGCAAGGTGTCGTTCGTGGGCCGGTCGATGGTGCGCAACATGGGCATCGCCCGCGACCTGGGCTACCTGAACATCGCCGAGGGCCTGGTGGTCGACGTCAAGGCGATCACGAAGCTGCCCGACGATCGGATCACGCTGGTGTCCACGGGGTCCCAGGGCGAGCCGATGGCCGCGCTGGGTCGGATGGCCAACCGCGACCACGAGATCCGGATCGGGCCGGGGGACACGGTCCTGCTGGCCAGCTCGCTAATCCCGGGCAACGAGAACGCGATCTACCGGATCATCAACGCCTTCACCCGCTATGGCGCCAACGTGGTCCACAAGGGCAACGCGAAGGTGCATGTCTCGGGCCACGCCAGCGCCGGGGAGCTGGCCTACTGCTACAACATCGTCCGCCCCGGCAATGTGCTGCCGATCCACGGCGAGTGGCGCCACCTTGCCGAGAACGCCGCGATCGCCATCCGCACCGGGGTGCCGGCCGCGAACGTGGTCATCGCCGAGGACGGCGTCGTGGTGGACCTCATCGATCGCACGGCGCGGATCACCGGGAAGGTGCCGGCCGGGTACGTGTACGTCGACGGGGCCACCGTGGGTGGGGCCACCGACGCCTCCCTGAAGGACCGCCGCACCCTGGCCGAGGAGGGGCTGGTCACCATCGTGGCCATCGTCAACGCCGACACCGGAGCGCTGGCCGAGGCCCCGGACTTCCTGACCCGCGGCCTGGTCCACGGCGACACCATGTTCGCCGACGTGGTGCCCCAGATCGAGAAGGCCCTGGCCAAGGCCGCCGCCGAGGGCATCGGCGAGGCCCACCAGCTCGAGCAGATCATCCACCGCACCGTCAGCCGCTGGGTGTTCCGCACCTACCGGCGCAACCCGGTGATCATGCCGATCGTGATCGACGCGTAGCCGCGCCCGCTCAGGCAGGATCCCCGGTGCCCGTCCGCGATCCCTCGCCCGCGTCGTCGGCCATCGTTCGGCGCCACGGGTGCGGCACGAGCATCTCTGCGGCCGCGAGCAGGACGGCTGGGTCCAGCGTCGGGATGGGGCTGCGCAGGGTGGCCAGATCCTCGGGGCTCATCAGGAGCGCTGCGGCGCGCAGCGCCGCCGAGTCGGCGATCGTCAGCGCCGTGCCCGAGTCGTCGAGGTCCCCTGACCCGCCGGGTGCCGCGAGTCCGTCGGCCTCGCCGGTCCAGGTCGACCGGGCCACGGGATCGTGGTCCAGCAGGAAGGCGGCCACGTAGGCCAGCGCTGCGGCGTGCTTGCACCACCCGGAGTCGCATCCGTAGGGACACGTGCAGTTGGCCGCCACCCGGTCGGAACCGGAGATCGTGGTGCGATCCAGCCGGACGTCGTAGGGTCTGGCCCCCGTGCCCTGGATCTGGGCCGAGAACGACTCGGCCTCGACCTGCACGGACACGACCTGCCCGGCGCGGGCGTAGGTGCGCCCCCGGGCCAGGATCTTCGGCTGACTCTCCATGTCGGCGGCGGCGATCAGGTCCTGGGCCACCGGGTCGCTGACCTTGCCCGGTTTGGCGACCACCACCCCGCCCTGGACCGACCGCCGGGGCGGCGCGTCGTAGTAGGTCTGCCAGCGTCCTCGGGGGCTCATTCCAGGACCCGATCCTTCACGAGGCTGACCAGTGCGGCGAGGTCGGCATCAGTCATCTCGGTGATGGCCGACTCGGTGGAGCGGACGACTGCGGAGGCCACCTTGCGCTTGGCGGTCAGGGCCTCGTCGATGCGGTCCTCGAGTGTGCCGGGGCACACCAGCACGTGCACCGAGACCTTCTGGTGCTGCCCGATCCGCCACACCCGGTCCGAGGCCTGGTCCTCGACCGCGGGGTTCCACCACCGGTCCAGGTGGATCACGTGGTTGGCGCGCACCAGCGTCAGCCCGGTCCCGCCGGCCTTCAGGGACGCGATCAGGATCGGCGGGCCCTGCGGGTCGCCGAACTGCGCGACCGTGGCCGCCCGGGCGGTCCGGCTGTCGGCCCCGGTCAACGTGGCCACCTCGACTCCGAGGGCCTGGCGCAGGTGCTCGGCCAGGTCGGGCACGAAGGACGCGAACTGCGTGAACACCACGACGGCCTGGCCCTCGTCGACGATCTGGGCGCACAGCTCGACCAGGCGGCTCACCTTGCCCGAGCGCTCACCCAGGGACGTGCGCGACTCCGTGAGCAGGGCGGGGTGCACGCAGATCTGCTTGAGACGCGCGATCCCGCCGAGCACCGCGGCGCGCCGGCCCATCAGCTCGGGATCCCCACCGCGACCTGGGCCTGCCCCGGATGCACCGGTCGTGCCGGGCGCACCCGACCCCGAGGTTCCGCCGGCGGCCGCAGCCGCACGGAGCTCCTCCAGGGCGCCCATCATGTCGGCGACGACGGCCTCGTAGGCCCCGACCTGCTCGCGGGTCAGGGTGCAGTCCGCGCGGATGACCTCCCGGTCGGGCAGGTCGGGCAGGATCCCCGGGTCGGTCTTGACCCGGCGCAGCAGGAACGGCCCCACGACCGCGCGCAGCCGGGCCAGCTGCGCCGGGTCGCCGTCGGTGTATCGCTGGGCGAAGTGCTTGCGGCGGGGGAGCAGGCCCGGATGGGCGAAGGCCATCAGCGACCACAGGTCGCCCAGGTGGTTCTCCACCGGAGTCCCGGTGACCACCAGCCGGTGGGTGGCGTGCAGCGCACGGGCCGCGCGGGCCGCCCGGGTGTCGGGATTCTTGATCGCCTGCGCCTCGTCGAGGACGACGCGGTGCCAGCGAACCTGGGCCAGCGACTCGTCGCGGGCCAGCAGCCCGTAGGTGGTGACCACGATGTCGGCGCCGTCCGAGGCCTGCGCCAGATCGCCGCGGGCCGCGCCGTGGAAGGTGGCCACCGCCAGCCCGGGGGTGAACTGGGCGGCCTGCCGCGCCCAGGTGTCCACCAGGGTCATCGGGCAGACGACCAGCGTGGGACCGCGATGGTCGGCCTGAACCCAGGACAGCACCTGCAGGGTCTTGCCCAGGCCCATGTCATCGGCCAGGACGCCGCCGACCCCGTTGTCCCCCAGCCAGGCCAACCAGTCGAGGCCGGCTCGCTGGTAGGGCCGCAGCGTGGCCTGCACACCGGCGGGCAGGGGCACCGGATGCGCGGGTCGCAGCCCCGCGGGCAGGATCGCCTCCGCGTCCAGCTCGACCCCGTCGAACGCCTCGTCGGCGAGCAGGTCCCCGGGGGTCACCGGCCGGTGCAGCCGCCGGGCCAGGGCGGCAAGGCGCGCGGCGTCCTGCGGCCCGATCCGCATCCAGCGCCCACGTACCGCGACGAGCTCGGACTTCGACGCGGCCAGGGCCGCGAACTCCGCATCGGTCAGTGGCTCGCCGTCGACGAGCACCTCGGCCTCGAGTCCCAGCCCCGCCACGGCCAGCGCGCCCGTGCCCGATCCGCCGGCGGACATCCGGCGGCGAACCGCAGCGGCGCGCAGCAGCCCGCCGGGGGCGATCACGTCGAAGCCGGCAGCCTGCAGGCGTACCGCGACCTGGTCGACGAAGGCCAGGACCTCGGCGACGGTGAGCCCCGTGGTGGCTGCTGCGCTCAGCCCGTCGAGGACGTGGGGCAGGCGCGGCCCCCAGGCCCGGCGCAGCATCAGCACCTCGGTCTCGGTCCACCGGTCCCATACGCTGGGCGCGGCACCGAACCGGGCGGGGTCGGCGCTGATCCACGGCAGTCGGGTCGTCGGTTCGTCGATCCGGATCGCCAGGGGCGCGAGTGTCCACAGCGCGACCTCCCCGTGGGCTGCAGGTGCCTGCGAATCCGGCGGGCTCAGCACGAGTGCGGTCCGGGCATTCGCCGCAGCCCGGGCGATCACATGCGCGGCCCACAGGGTTGCCCCGAGCTGGCCGGACCCGACGCCGGCGGAGGTCAGCGGCAGGTCCGGGCCAGCCAGCGCCGCGGTCATACGGGCGTCCGCGACGTCGTCGACCAGGGTCCGCAGCCGCGCCGCAGGCTCGTCGCCGATGACCACGCCCGCGCTCACGCAGGCGGCAACCGCGGCCTCCAGCGCCCGAGCGGTGTCCGGGTCAGGGGCGGCTCGCCATCGCCAGCCCACCCCCGCCGGGACTGGCACCGGCCGGTCCGAAGCAGCGCGCAGCGCGGTGGCGACCAGGCGCCCCAGTGTCACAGCTCGGGCGGTCGGCTGCGCACCGGACCCGCTCGCCGGGGCCGCCACCAGGTCCGCGACGCGGGGCCCCACCTGGACATCGACCGGGACAGCCCAGACCCGTCCGGGTGCCATCCCGCCGGGCACCGGCAGCGAGCGCATCGCGCCGGGGCCGGTGCCGGGTGCGGTGGTCCACAGTCCGTCCTGATCGACGAACAGGTCCACGACCGAGCGCCCGCCGGTGCGGTGCCCCGAGCTCGGCTGCCGGGTGCGTGCCACCGGCCCATGCTACGGCGATGCCCGGACCGCACGTGGTCGCGCTCCACAGGCGCGCAAGGCGACCCTCGATCCATTCCTGCGACGGTGCACTGATCGACGCACGCCGGGCACCTCGATAGTCGCGGCGGGGCGCCTGGCCCGCGCCGTCCAGCGCCACGACTGTGTGTTCGGTGGCCAGCACGGCCGGTTGCGGACCCGACCGGCGGAGCTGACGCCGCATCCCGGAGCCTGTCTGCCGCCTGTTGGCGCCAGCCGTTGCGCGGAACCGCTGGGGAGCGCGCCGGGGCTGAGGGCTCCAGCTACTTTCCGACTGGGCCGAGCTGTTCGATCTCGGCGATCAGCGCGCGCACCTCCTCGGATTCGCAGGCGAGCGGATCGGGCAGGTCGACCTGCGGCCGGGCGGGCTGGTCCAGGCGCACGTGCGCCCACCCGATCGACGCGTTCCGGCCCGTCCGCTGGCACGCCGCGACGAAGGCGCCGCGGATCTGTGCCCGCGTACCCGAGGGCGGCGGATGCACGGCGTCGCTGACGCCGGCCGCGTCCACCCACGACGCCATGAGACCGGACGTGCGCAGCCCGCAACGCAGGCCGCCGGCGCGGGAGATGTCATGGAAGGCCAGCTCAGTGCGCGCCACCTTCGGGTCCGCCCAGCCCAGCGGGGCCGAGGCGGCCACGTGCGCCAGGACCCGATGCTTGATGGCCCAGTCCAGCTCGGTCTCGACGCCGGAGCGATCACCTGTGCGCAGGGCCGCGACACCACGCCGGGCCAGCTCGAAGGTGCGGGCCGAGAAGGCGTCGGGCTCGGTGGCGCCGTGCTCAGTTGCGTCGGGCTCAGTTGCGTCGGGCTCAGTTGCGTCGGGCTCGGTGCCGCTGAGCTCGGTGGACTGCCACCAGTCCCCGATGCGGTCCAGCGCGACTTCGAGCAACTCCAGGCAACTGATCCGATCGCCGTCGACGCGGGGCTGCGGCGCCTTCGGGTCGAGGTTCCAGGCGTTCACCGCGGCCACCGGATCGGCGAGCTCGCACTCGGCCAGGTCCCAGGCCCCCGTCTGGCTCATTGTCAGCACGTCGGTGATCAGGCTCCAGTCGGTTGCCCGGTCCATGAGGCAGCTCTCGTGCTCGCCCCAGGCCTGCCCCCTGCCGTCGGCGTTGTTCTTCACGACGACGGCGCTGCGCCCTGGCTGCTGGGCGTTGAGCGCCGCGACGGCGCGCACCATGACGGCGTCACCGGCGCGGTCGTACCGGGCGGCGGCCAGGGGGCCGAGCGCCTCGGGCGCGGCGTACTTGGGGTGCGTGTGATCCACGTACAGGCGCGCGCCGTTGGGTGCGTCCGTGGCCGACCCCCGGTAGTGGTGCGACTCGAAGTCGGTGATCCTCGGGACCCACATGGTGCGCGTGCCCGTGACCACCGCGTCGGGGGCCTGGTCGGTGCGGGCCTCCTCCGGCAGCTCGTCGACCACGTACCCGCGGGCGTCGGCCCTGGGCTGCTCGCCGGAGCGGTCGAATCGACAGCCGGCGCCGTCGAGCAGCTGGCGGCTGCCCCGGGCCGGCACGTGCGCGGTCGCTGCGACGCCGTCCTCGGCGGCTGCGGCGCGGGCGTAGGCGAACAACAGGTCAGCGGCGAGCTCCCCGGGGTCCGCGTCCGGATCGCGGGCGTCGAGCAGGGCGCACTCGGTCTCGATGCCCATGATGCGCAGGACGCTGATCATCGGCTGATCTCCTCGCTCTCGGCCAACGCGATCGGGGTGACCGAGACGATCGGTCCCCGCCCCGGCCGCGGCCGACCACCCGCGCCCCCTTCGGATCCGTGGCTCCGGGCAGGTCCGCGTCCTCGCGTACCTCCCTGCCGACCGCGTCGATCAGGTGCGCGGTCGACAGGCCCCACCGTCCGGTGGCCAGGAGGGTCTTGATGGCGGCGTTCTTGGCGCGGTCGACGATGTTGGCGATCATCGCGCCCGAGACGAGGTCGGCCAGGTGCCAGGTCTCAGCGCGCCCGGAGCGGTAGCGCACGCGCAGCAGCGCCGTCGTGGAGTCGCGGCCGAAGAGCGCGTCGAGCAGGGCATCGGGCATGTCGGCGATCGCCGCGTCGGCGTCGCCCCAGCGCTCGAGTTCGGCCTCGTCGATCGGCAGGTTCGCGGTCAGGTATCGGATCTCGCGGGCGCCGGTGCGGGCGGGGCGGTCGATGCGGATCTTCACGTCGAGGCGGCCGGCGCGCAGGATGGCCGGGTCGATCATGTCCTTCGCGGTTGGAGGCGCCGATGACCACCACGTTGCGCAGCTCCTCCACGCCGTCGATCTCGGCGAGCAGCTGGGGGACGACGGTCGTCTCGACGTCGGAGGAGATCCCCGAGCCGCGGGTTCGGAACAACGATTCCATCTCGTCAAGAAGATCACGACGGGCATGCCGAGCGCCGCCTTGTCGCGGGCACGCGCGAAGATCAGGCGGATGCGTCGCTCTGTCTCGCCCACGTACTTGTCGAGCAGCTGTGGCCGGCCCTGATGTTCAGGAAGAAGGCGTCGGCTCCCGCCGAGCGGGACAGGGAGGTGGCCACCGCCTTGGCGATCAGGGTCTTGCCGCATCCGGGCGGACCGTAGGGCAGCACGCCCTTCGGTGGGCGCAGGCTGTGCTCCACGAACAGCTCGGGGTGCAGGAAGGGCAGCTCCACGAGGCGCAGGACCCGGGTGTCCTCCCCGCGAACGACGACCAGCACGTGGTCCTCGTCGATCCGCTGCTCGACGACGACGATCTCCCCGGCGTCCCCGGCGTCCCCGGCGTCCGCCGTCGCGACCATCGCGAGATGGTCGTCGAGGATCACGACAGTGCCCGGCTCGAGGCCGCCGAGCGGGACCGTCGTCGAGACCGTGACGCGCATCCTGCGGCCCGAGACGACGATGTCGACGGTGCGTTGCAGGCTGTCGACGGTGCGCAGGTAGGTGCCGAAGCTCAGCGGGGAGGAGCGGTGAGGCGGGAGATCTCCTGATGAAGGGCGTCGAGCTCCTGGCGGGCAGCGGCCAGGGCGGAGGCCAGTCGCGTGTCCTGCGGCTGGTCTGGCCGGAGTGCTCGGTCAGTTCTGTGTTGCGCTGGCGCAACTCCTGGGCGGTCTCGGCGCGCTGGCCGTCCTGGGTCACGTTCTGTCCCTTCGCGAACCGGCGGGCGCCGACCGGCAGGCGGCGATCGAGGGTCCTGATCGTCGAAAATATCGCGGAAGCGACCAATAGTGGTACGCATGTACCGTGATGCGCGGTGCGACAGCGCCTGTCCAGCGTGCTACAAACGACAAGATGGGAGCAGTTCCGCAGCAACCGGACGAGGCGCCGACCTCCGCGTCCTCGCCCTACATCGACCCCAGCACCGGTTTCCTGCGCAACGAGGTATCGGCCAGCACCCAGGAGGAGATCGAGGCCGCCGCCGACGAGCTCCTGCCCGGACGGCTTGCGGACCTCGTGGACGAGCCGATCCCGTGCACGGGGGACAGGGAGCACCTGCAGGCGATCCACCGCCTCCTCTTCGAGGGCATCTTCGATTGGGCGGGCCAGTTCCGCACGACTGATATCGACAAGCAGGGCACGGACTTCGTGCCGGCCGCAGAGGTGGACTCGGCGCTCGCGGAGTTGTTCGCCGAGCTCGGCGCCGAGGACCTCCTGCGGGGCCTGCCGCGCGAGCAGTTCATCGCCCGACTGGCGCACCACTACGCGCGCCTGAATCAGATCCATCCGTTCCGGGAGGGCAACGGGAGGACCCAGCGGATGTTCTGGTCCCAGGTCGGTCTGAATGCCGGGTGGCGAGTTGACTTCCTCTCCATCCCGAAGGAGGCCAACAACGAGGCCAGCCGCGATGCGAGCCACACCGGGGACCTCGAGCCACTCATCGAGATGCTCGACAGTCTGACCAGCCCGGCTCCCAGCGTCGAGAAGGGCGAGGCGCAGGTGCGGTCCTCTGTGCGGCGCAAGCAGAGGGGCCGACGCATCTCCGGCTGGTTGAAGGCGCACGCCAATCCCACCCGGATGGACTAGGACCTCAGAACCCCCGATGGCTGGTGGCAGGCTCCTGACTCCCGACCTGGATTCCCTGATGCCCGAATCGCCCACGCTGCCGTCCTGGGACATCCGACCGGCAACCGGAGGCGACCGGGGCGACCTCGGACCCGACCTCGGCGGACCCGACCTCGTCGCGACCGGAACGGCTGCCCCGGCCCACGAGGACGCACCTCCAGCCACCCGAGTGCGCCCAGCCGACTCGCACGCCTCGGCGGGGCCGGTCGAAGTCTCGGGGGCGGGGGCTGCGTGGGCACTGCTGATCGGTGATGTCGCCGGACATCTGGACGCGCTGCGCTGGGCCCTGGAAGCCCATGGTGTGGACCTCGTCTCTGCAACCGTCCCCGACGGATTGGTCGTGGTTCAGGTTGGGGACCTGGTGCACCGCGGCCCGGACTCCGCCGGGGTGATCGCGCTGGTCGACCGATTCCTGCGCGGCCCGTACGGGGACAGATGGGTCCAGCTGATCGGAAACCACGAACAGCCCTACGTGTTCGACCGACCGACCACGATCCGCCGGGAACTCGATGACCGATCCACGAGCCTGTTGCGGGCATGGTGGGACGAGGGGCTGGCTCATGTCGGCGCCGCGCTGCGGCCCGACTGGGACGTGCTGGAGCTTCCCCGACGGATGCGGGGGATGCGCCCCTCGGGGGACATCCTGGTCACCCACGCCGGGCTCACCCACGGGGCATGGCTGGCGCTGGGTCGCCCCGCGACCCCGGCCGCCGCCGCCGCCGCGATCAACGCCGACGCCCTCGGCCCCGCCACCGTCACACTTCGGACGGGAACGATGACCACCGGGCGCACGGATCTCGCGGCCGGCCCGCTCTGGGCGCAGGGCGGTGCCGAACTGCTGATGTCCTGGGAGGCCACGGACGACGCCTCGCACCTGAACCAGATCCATGGCCACACCACCGTGCGGCGATGGGACCGGGAGCGGTGGCGCCCAGGCGCCGGTGTGATCGTCAACCGCGGTGACCTGGTGGCGGTCAGGACCGCCCGGTGGGAACTTGCCCGCGTCGGTGAGCGCCTCATCTGGGGCATCGACCCCGGGCACGACCAGGCACCGGCATCGCAGTGGCAGCCACTGCTGATCCCCTTGGCAGGTGGCACCCAGTCACCGCGCCGGAAGACGGCCGGCTGGCGCTGGCCGAGGCCCTGGCGGCGTCGCGCGACGTGGCTGCCCCGAACCTGACCCAGCCGCCGTCATGTGCAGCGGGCCCAGTGATCGTCCGTGGCGACCGCGCTGGTGTCCCCCCGAGGGCAGGCCCAGGCTGGGCGGGGCGCTGGCTGGACGGGGCTCGGGCTGGAATGGGCTGGGGCCTGGACCCGAGAGCGCCGGGCCCGCGGGGCTGAGGATGAAGACCTTGCCGTCGAGTTGGTCGTTCGACGCCCCTGCGCAGGCCGCTGACGCCAACCTTGCCGCCGATGTGGTCGTCTGTTCAGCGTCTCGACCCAGCCGGAACGACCAAATCTGCGGCAAGGTTCGGCTCAGCCCACCGCCACCGCGCGGATTACGACCAGATCAGCGGCAAGGTTCGCCGAACCGGGAAGGTCAGACGCGGTGGAGCCTTCGTCGAGCGAGCCCGCCTCGCTCCATCGGCGCGCGAGCGAGGCGGCCTCCAGCAGATGCTCGCCGACCGGGCGCGATCGCGCCGCTGCCAATCAGCCGAGCGCCGAGCCGAACTGGTCCCCGGGCTCGGCGCGCCCCTTGATCCCCGCCGAGTCCTGGGACCACACACGGTCGCCCCGGGCGGTCAGGCCGCTGTCGGCACCGGGCAGCACCGTCACCCGGCCAGTGCCCCGCTTCTCACCCGGCGCTCCGATCGCCGCACTGGAGTACGGACTGGTGCCGAAACGCCCGATCCGAACGGCCGCGCCGAAGTCATCGCCGGGCTGCTCGGTCCCCTTGACCCCCGGGGTCGATTGCGACCAGACCTGCCCCGGTTGCGCCAGGATGCCTGTGCCCGGGGTGCCCTGGACCAGGAACACCGCGCCAGCCGGCGCCGACCAGAGGGCAATCAGCACCTCAGCCGCGCCGTCGGCGGTCACGTCGCCGGCGGTCTGGTTGTGCCAGATCGCCTCGGCCGGGACACCGAGGTCGGCGCCCGTCAGTTCCGTGGGTCCATCCACCGTGGCACCGGTCACGCCCTGCGCGAGAAGGGAATAGGGCGGCCCGTCGCCTGGGGTACCGATCCGGAGGAGCTCCTCTACCCCGTCGGCGTCGATGTCCCCGGTGATGTGGTCGCTGGTCTCCAGGTACCGACCATCCGACGGCGCGCGGATGACCCGCCTGAGAGGTGCGCTCCGCGATCCGAGCGCGACCTGCCAGGCAGTGGTGCACGGCCACCCACACGTGGTGACGACCAGGTCGTCGATCGCGTCGCCGGTCAGGTCACCTGCGGCCAGCGGCGTTCCAGCGACCTTCACCACGGTGCTGCTCAGCCCATTACGGCCGCCCCAGATCAGCCAGCCGTACGGGAAGCTGGTCGCCTGCACGTCGTACCCGATGGCCAGGTCATCGGCGAGATCGGCGTTGAAGTCGCCGATCACGTAGCGCATCCCACCCACGCCGACCGTGTCATCGACCCGGTCCGGGAACGCCGATGCAGGCCAGGTCCGGGCACCCTTCGCGGTCAGGCCCGAGCGCGATCCGTGGAGCACCGTGGCCGACCCCCACACGGCTCGGCCGTCGCCGGCGTCCTCCCCGCCGGACTCGATCACCAGGTCCGCGAACCCGTCGGCATCGAAGTCTCCTGAGGCCAGGTCGGCCCCGAACCGGTCGAATCGCTCGGCCCGCCCGGGCACGCCCGGGCTCTGCTGGGTCCACACCTGGTCGCCCCGGGCGGTCAGCCCGCCGGCCGAGCCGTAGATCACATTGACCGCTCCGGCGGCACGCACGCGTCCCAGATCCTCCCCGGGCGCGCCCACGGGCAGGTCGGCGTACCCGTCGCCGTTGAAGTCGTAGGCCAGCGCCGGACCCGGTACCCCGGAGCCGGCGCGCACTGTCGTGGCCGAGGTCAGCGCGGAACTCGAACCGGCCGCACCAGCCAACCCGAGGCTCCCGGGGACCACCACCCCCACGCACATCCCCATCGCTGACGCTGACGCCAAGATCGCTCGTGTCGATCGCATGCCCACCACCTCGTCGGATGGTCCCACCCGATATCCCCGGGCTGCTCTTCACGCTACGCCGACCACTCCCGCGAGAACAGGGCCATCCGTACCGCAGCCAGCCGTTGCGCTCGATATGGGTCCGGGCGCACGCTGGGGGTGCCCGACGGGGCTGGGCAAGCGCCCGGACCGTCGCTGCCAGTTGGTCATCGAGTGCAGGGCGCGCGATCAATCGTCCGGTCGGCAGAGAGGGTGGCCACGGGATCCGGGGCGTCACCGTCGGCCGGCCCCCGCGTCGCGGCCGAACGCACTGCGCGCATCCACCTGCCGCGCTGGATAGCCTGCAGAGGTGGACTTCACCGAGGCCGTGGAAGCGCTCGCGCGGGGCTTCGAGGTCGTCGGGATAGCCATCATCACGATCGGCGGTGTCGTCGGGATCGTCCGGGCGGTGTTCACCACCGGATTGCGCGATTCGTTCTACGACTCGGCGCGCGCAGGCTTCGCCCGCCCTCTGCTGCTTGGGCTGAGCGTCCTGGTCGCCGCCGACATCATCGAGACGATCATCGTCGACCGCAGCCTGGAGAGCACTGCCGCTTTGGGCCTGCTCGTGCTGATCAGGGTCATCCTCAGCTTCTCGTTGGAGATCGAGACCGACGGCGTCCTGCCGTGGCGCAAGGCACAGCACGAGGGCGAGCAGTCCGCCGCAGCCCACCCGGACTGAGCGGGCCGGCGGAGTGGACGAGCGTCACCGCACGTCTGTCTCGGGTGCGGTCGGGGACCCCCAGCATGCTCCCGGACCGGGTCAGACGAGTCCGGCGCGGTAGGCCGCAATCGCCCGCTGGAGCTCGGCCTCCTCCTCGATCACCTGGGCGGCGTCGGCAGGTTGGGCGGTGTCCCGCACGCTGTCCTCGGCCACGAGCCGGGCCTGCTCGCTGAGCGCAACGAGGCGGGCCCCATCCGTGGACGCCATCAGCGCACAGTGGTCCATCAGCCGCAGCAGGGCGGTCATGACCGTGGGCTCGGAGCTGCCGTAGCGGCGCACCAGCCCGCACATCTTGGCCAGGTACTGCCCGAACTCCCGGCTCGGGACGACCACCACAGCCGGGCCCTCGGCCGCTCGGGCCACTCGCGGGCCCAGCGGGCGCAGGGCCATGGCGCCGAAGATCGCCGTCATGTGATGCAGCGCCTGCACGGCCGTGTAGGGGTCGTTGACGGCAGGGGACAGCGCCTTGACGGCCACGTCCACGAGCTGACGGATACCGAAGGCGGAGTCCTGCTGCTGGGTTCGCTCGAACCCGATGCCGACGTCTGCGTCGAAGGCCCTCCGGTAGGAGTCCAGGTCCGGCGGCGGATCGTCCGGCGACGGCTTCCAGATCAACGCCAGTGGACTGCCGGCAGCGATGTGCTGGCCCACCCCGGTGGTCAATGCCATGCCCACCCCGTGCCGGATCGCCAGCGGCAGGAGCAACTCCGGATGGGTCGTCTGGACATACCCGGAGGCCGCGGCGGGGATCGCCAGCGCCCACTGCGGTGGTGTCGGGGGATCCATGTCGACGTCCGAAGGGCTGTTTGCGATGACCTCCAGGGCCTCGCTCTCGACTTGCCGCATGATCGCCTCGACCTGCAACGAGTGGGAGAGGTGGTCGGCGAAGTAGACGACCATCGCCATGCTGGCGAACAGTGCGACGATGGCCAGGTTCACTGCCACCCGTGGGTAGACCTCCGGCTCCGGCCCCACGCCCACGGAGAACAACAGCGTGGCGCAGTAGGCGAACGTGGCCATGAACACGCTCAGTGCCACCTGGTTCGGCCGGTCGCGCAGGAAGTTGCGCAGCAGGCGCGGCGAGAACTGCGTGGTGCTCAGTTGCAGTGCCACCACGGACAGCCCCAGAACCAGCGCGATCACCGTGACGACCGTCCCGGCGATGGCCAGCAGCATCTCCCGGGCGGCATCGGACGTCCCTTGGAACGCCAGCCAACCGAGCAGGCCCTCGTCAGCCGGCTCGAGGCGGACCAGCGCGTTGGCCACGGCCACGGCAAGGATCCCTGCGCCGAACGGCATCACCCAGAGCGCACCCCCGAGGTACTCGCGCAGGGCCTCCCGACGCACGATGACCGACCTCCCGGGTGCCTGCGCCCACAAGGCCGCCCCGGCGCTCGTTGCGGTGGGGCGCCTTCTCCAGAGTCCCACTGGCACGGCCGAGAAGCGCGCTGTGCGCCTGCTCAATGAGATCGGACACAGCCTGCCCGTGGCGCAGGCGCGGTCGACGACCTCGCCGCCGAGTTGGTCGTTCGAGGCGCCTGCGCAGGGTGCAGGGGCCAACCTTGCCGCTGATGTGGTCGTGTTCGCGGCACCTCGACCCACCCGGAGCGACCAGATCAGCGGCAAGGTTCGGTTCAGGCGGGCGCGGCCGAGCGGATTACGACCACATCGGCGGCGAGGTTCGTCAGGACCGCCGCAGCACGGCGCCGCCGACAGCCAGTCGTCGGAGGATCATCGTGGCAGTTGCAAGCCGGGTACCGATGGTTCAGCTGGTGCGCCACGGAGTGGGTCGGGTCGGGTCTTGGCCGCGATCAGTCGGCGCGGGTGGCCTGGGCAGCAGCCTTCTGCTGCGCCTTGAACGCGCGGACCCGGCCCAGGGACTCTGCGTCCACCACGTCGGCCACGGAGCGGTAGCCGTCCAGCGCGTAGTCGCCCGCTGCGGCCTGCCAGCCCTCGGGTCGCACGCCGAGCTGCTTGGCGAGCAGCGCCACGAAGATGCGGGCCTTCTGCGCACCGAAGCCCGGCAGCTCCTGGACCCGGGCCAGCAGTTGGTCGCCGCTGCTCGCCTCGGCCCACAGGCGCGTGGCATCGCCACCGTAGGAGGACTGCACCAGCGCTGCGAGCTCCTGCAGCCGTGCGGCCATCGCCTTGGGGTACCGGTGAATCGCAGGAGGCCGGCTGCACAGCGCGATGAACTGCTCGGGGTCCGCCGCCGCGATCGCCGCGGGGTCCAGCGAGCCGAACCGGTCCAGGACCTTCCAGCCGCCGCGGAACGCATGCTCCATCCCGTACTGCTGGTCGAGCATCATCCCGGCCAGCACCGCGAAGGGGTGGTCGTCGAGGACCCGGTCGGCGGCGGGCACACCGGTGAGTTGGAAACCCATCGCCGGATCGTCTCACGCGCATCTGGGCCGTGCCCGCTCGTGGCACACCCGCCCGCTCGGCGCCTCAGCCGCGGCGCGTCTCCAGGAAGCCGGCGATGCGCGTGATCGCGTCGCGCAGATCCTCCACGTCGGGCAGCGTGACGATCCGGACGTGGTCCGGGGTGGGCCAGTTGAAGCCGGTGCCGTTGGTGATCAGGATGTGCGTCTCGCGCAGCAGGTCGATCACGAACGCCTGATCGTCGCTGATCGGGTAGACCTCCGGGTCCAGCCGGGGGAACAGGTACAGCGCGCCGCGCGGCTTCACGCAACTGACCCCGGGGATCGCGGTGAGCAACTCGTGGGCCAGGTCACGCTGGGCCAGCAGCCGGCCGCCGGGCAGGATCAGCTCGTTGATGCTCTGGTGGCCACCGAGTGCGGTCTGGATCGCGTGCTGGGCGGGCACGTTGGCGCACATGCGCATGTTGGCCAGCAGGGTCAGGCCCTCGAGGAAGTCGCCGGCCAGGTGCTTGGCGCCGCTGACCACGACCCACCCGCTGCGGAACCCGGCCACCCGGTAGGCCTTGGACAGCCCGCTGTAGGTCAGGCACACGATGTCGTCGGCGTAGCTGGCCGCATGCACGTGCTGGGCACCGTCGTAGAGGATCTTCTCGTAGATCTCGTCGGCCATCAGGACCAGCCCATGGCGACGGGCCAGGTCCACGAAGCCCGCAACGATCTGCGCGCTGTACACCGCACCCGTGGGGTTGTTCGGGTTGATCAGGACCAGCGCCTTCGTGCGATCGGTGAGCCGCGCCTCGATGTCCTCGAGGTTCGGATTCCAGCCGTCGGTCTCGTCGCAGAGGTAGTGCACCGCCCGGCCGCCGGAAAGCGTGACCGCGGCGGTCCACAGCGGGTAGTCCGGTGCGGGGACCAGGACCTCGTCGCCGTCGTCGATCAGCGCCTGCAGCGTCATCGAGATCATCTCGCTGACCCCGTTGCCGATGAAGACGTCCTCGACGGTCACGTCCGCCAGGCCCTCGCCCTGGTAGAACTGCGCGATCGCGGTGCGGGCCTCGTAGATGCCCCGCGAGTCCGAGTAGCCCTGGGACTCGGGCAGGTGCTCGATCATGTCCACGAGGATCGACTCCGGCGCCTCGAACCCGAAGGGCGCCGGGTTGCCGATGTTGAGCTTCATCACCTTGTGCCCGGCCGCCTCGAGCCGGTGGGCCTCCACGAGGATCGGGCCGCGGACGTCGTAGCGGACGTGCTTGAGCTTGGCGGACTGCAGGATCGGGCGCATCCGCGCATTGTCCCACCCCGCGCGCCCGGGCGGATCGGGTCCCGGTTGCCCGCGGGCCGTGTCCGCGGACGACGCCGGGTCGGCCCGGCCTCACGCAGAGTCGCGGACCACCAGGGAGACCGGCAGCGACACATGCTCGAGCCCGTAGAGGTCCGGGACGCCCGGTTCGCGCGCGACCTCGATGTCCGGGCGGTTGATCTCCAGGTACAGCCGGACCATGACGCGCCCCTGAAGGATGATGTCCTGGCGGATGGTGGTCAGCGGCGGTTGCGCGGTGCGCGCGAACTCGTTGTCGTCGTAGCCGACCAGGGCGACGTCCTCGGGCACTCGCCGACCTGCCTTGCGCAGCGCGTTCAAGGCACCCACGGCCATCAGGTCCGAGGCGGCGAACAGCCCGTCCACGTGCGGGTTGCGCTGCAGGATGCGGGTGGTGGCCGCCTCGCCGCCGACCTGGGTGAAGTCCCCGGGCTCTACCAGATCCGCGGCGAAGCGCGAACCCATGGCGGCGCGGAAGCCCGCGAGTCGGTCGACGCCGGCGGACATGTCCAGTGGACCGGTCACGGTGCCGATCCTGCGCCGTCCGATCGACAACAGGTGGCGGGCGGCCAGTTGGGCGCCCAGGGTGTTGTCGATGTCGACGAAGGGGGTCCGAGCGTCGGGCTGCGCAGGGCGCCCGCCGACGACGTAGGGGATGGACAGGGCCTCGAGCTCGGTGGCCAGCTGGTCCCCGGCGTGTCCGGAGATCAGCAGCACCCCATCCACTGGTGATGCCCGCAGGAACCGCGTCACCCGCTCGAGGTCCTCGGGCCCCTGCGCCATGAGCAGGACCAGTTGCAGTTCCGCACGGTTGATCTCCATGCTGACCCCACGCACGATGGCGCTGAAGTAGGGGTCGGCGAACACCCGGGCCGCCGGTTCGGCCGCCAGCAGTGCCACCGCGTTGGTACGCCGAGTCATCAGCGCGCGGGCGGCCTGGTTGGGCACGTAGCCCAGATCGTCGACCGCCGACTGCACCCGACGCCGCAGGTCCTCGGCGACCGTCGACTGACCGTTGACCACCCGGGAGGCCGTGGCGCGCGACACGCCAGCACGCTCAGCCACGTCCTCGAGGTTGGGACGTGGCTGGGGCGGTTCCGCCTCACGCACGAGCGACTCCCGAGCGTCGTGATCCTGGCCTGCCCCACACGTGGGTCATGGTAGTCCGTTGCCTTTGGCGATCGAGGAGTAGACCGCAGCGCTGTCCTTGGGTGTGCGCTCGAGCGTGTCGTAGTCCACATGGATCAGCCCGAAGCGCTTGGCGTAGCCGTGCGCCCACTCGAAGTTGCCCAGATCGTCGACCCATCCGCAGCCGTTTGTCAAGGGCTCTTGCGCGCCGTTGTCACATTGTGACATCGTGCGGGGAGAGCGCTCTCTGTGCCATGAGCGGGAGCGCGGCACGACCCGCAGGAGGCTACCGCAATGCTCGGAGACATCAGCGACCACCGCGAGACCGCGTCCGGCGCAGCCGCCACCGAGGGGGTGACCGAAGGGTTCACCGACCTCCTCGGGCGGCGGTTCTACCGGATCGACGACTACGACCAGCGCCCGGCGTTCTTCATGACCGTCGTCGGCGCCGGCGACCCGTGGTTGTTCGTGTCCAGCACCGGCGGGCTGACCGCGGGGCGAGTCCGGCCGGACTGCGCGCTGTTCCCCTACTACACCGATGACAAGGTCAGCGAGAGCGCCGGGCGCACCGGTGGGCTGAGCCTGATCCGGGTCACCCCGGCCAACGGTGCGTCGGTCCTGTGGGAGCCGTTCTCGCCGGCGATCCAGTCCGGTGGCCAGCTCGCCCGCACGATCTACAAGGACGCCCTGGGCGCCACGCTCGTCTTCGAGGAGGCCCGGGCGGACCTGGGCCTGACCCTGCAGGTCCGTTGGCAGACCGGCAGCCGGTTCGGCATCGTGCGGACGTGCACCCTGAGCCACGCCGGCACCGAGCCCTGCGACCTCGAGCTGCTCGACGGACTGGTCAACCTGCTGCCGGCCGGGGTGGACGTGGCGGTCCAGAACCGCCTGAGCAACCTGCTGGATGCCTACAAGCGCGCCGAGCTCGACGAACAGACCGGCCTGGGGATCTTCGCGCTCAGCTCGCGGCTGACCGACCTCGCCGAGCCGAGTGAGTCCCTGCACGCCAACGTGGCCTGGCAGGTCGGCCTCGACCAGGTCGAGCACCTGGTGTCCACCAGCCAGGTGGCGGCGTTCAGGCGTGGCGGTTCGGTGCGACCCGAGCGCGATGTCCGGGGCCTGCGTGGCGCCTACCTGGTCCATGCCCGTCTGCGCCTCGGGCCCGGCGCGGCGCGGACGTGGCGCATCGTCGGGGATGTGGAGCAGGATGCCGCCGACGTCGTGGCCCTGCGCGACCTGCTGACCCGGCCCGAGGAGGCGGGGCTGCTCCTGGCGGCCGACGTGCGTGCCAGCCGCTCGGACCTCGAAGGGATCGTGGCCTGCGCCGATGGCCTGCAGACCACCGGTGAGGAGCTGGCGACCGCGCACCACAGTGCGAACGTCCTGTTCAACGTGATGCGCGGTGGTGTGCCGGTGCAGGGGTATCGGGTCGGCTCCGCGGACTTCCGGTCCTTCGTGGAGCAGCGCAGCCCGACAGCGCTGGGCCGCTGCGCTGACCTGCTCACCGCCCTGCCGGCGACTCTGAGCACCTGGGAGGTGGTCGACCGAGCCCGCGTCAGCCGCGATCCCGACCTGATGCGCCTGGCGATGGAGTACCTGCCGCTGACGTTCAGCCGCCGGCACGGCGATCCCTCCCGGCCGTGGAACACGTTCGAGATCGCCCTGCGCGATGCGCACGGCGATCCGCGGTTGAGCTTCGAGGGCAACTGGCGCGACATCTTCCAGAACTGGGAGGCCCTGGCGTGGTCCTTCCCGGAGTACGTCGAGTCGATGATCGCGGTGTTCCTGGATGCGACCACCGCTGATGGGTACAACCCCTACCGGATCTCGCGCGCCGGTATCGACTGGGAGGTCCCCGAGCCCGACAATCCCTGGGCCAACATCGGCTACTGGAGTGATCACCAGATCATCTACCTGCTCCGGCTCCTTGAGACCTCCCGCCGGTTCCATCCCGGACGGCTCGAGGAGCTGACGGGTGCCGAGATCCTCACCCACGCCGACGTGCCCTACCGGATCGCCCCGTACGCCGAGGTGCTCGAGGACCCCTACGAGACCATCAGCTTCGATGCCGACCACGCGGCGCGGATCGCGGCGCGCGTGGCACGTTCCGGTGCCGACGGGCGGCTGGTGCACGGGCCGAACGGTGACCTGGTACGCGTGACCCTGGCCGAGAAGCTGCTCCTGCTGCTGCTGGCCAAGGTCGTGAACCTCGTGCCGGACGGGGGGATCTGGATGAACACCCAGCGCCCGGAGTGGAACGACGCCAACAACGCCCTCGTCGGCAGCGGGCTCTCGGTGGTGACCTTGGCCCAGCTGCGGCGCTACGTCGAGTTCGCGGCGAGCCTGCTCACCGACGACGTGCGCGTCACCGAAGAACTGGCCGAGCTGATCGACGCTGTGTCCGGTGCCCTCGAGGCGCATCGACCGCACCTGGACGGCGGCTTCTCGGACAGTGCGAGGCGCAGGTTCATGGATGCGCTCGGCTCCGCTGGGGGTGCCTACCGGGCGCGGGTCTACGCCGGCTTCACGGGCCGGCACGCCGAGGTCTCCGGCGTCCGGATCCAGGGGCTGCTGGCGCTGGTGGGTTCCTACGTGCAGGCCAGCCTGGCGGCCAATCGCCGCTCGGACTGCCTGTTCCACTCCTACAACATCCTGGAGCTCACCGACGGTGCTGCGGCGATCCGGCGGCTGCCGGAGATGCTCGAGGGGCAGGTTGCGGTGCTGGGCAGCGGTCAGTTGGATGCCCAGGGGTCCCTGGCCCTGCTCGCCGGGTTGCGCAACAGCCGGCTGTACCGCGCAGATCAGCACAGCTACCTGCTCTACCCGGACAAGGACCTGGCGGGCTTCGTGGATCGCAACCGGATCCCGGCGTCCCGGGCCGACCGGTGCCCGCTGATCGCGGCCCTCGTCGCGGCCGGGGATCGCAGCGTGCTGGTGCGCGATGTGCACGGTGACCTGCATTTCGCGGCCCCGATCCGCAACGCGCGCGACGTCGAGGCAGCCCTGGACCGACTGGCCGATGCGCCACACCTCGAGGCGCTGGTGGCCACCGACCGGGCTGAGCTGCTGTCGATCTTCGAGGAGGTCTTCACCCATTCGGAGTTCACCGGCCGGTCCGGGTCCTTCTTCGCCTACGAGGGCCTGGGCAGCATCTACTGGCACATGGTGTCCAAGCTGCTGCTGTCGGTTCAGGAGACCCTCGAACGGGCCGTAGCCGACGGTGAATCCGCGGAGACGGTTCAGGCGCTGGCGCGGGCCTACGAGGACGTGCGCGCCGGCCTGGGGTACGCGAAGCCGGCGAGCGTCTACGGGGCGTTCCCGATCGACCCCTACTCGCACACTCCGGCCGGGCACGGTGCACGCCAGCCGGGCATGACCGGACAGGTCAAGGAGGAGGTGCTCACCCGTCTGGGTGAGCTGGGCCTGCGCGTCGAGGCGGGCCAGATCGGCTTCGCCCCGATCCAGCTGCGGTCCAGTGAGTGGCTCAGCGCGCCGGTGACCTTCGATTACACCGACGTCCTGGGCAACGCCGGACAGGTGGAGCTGAGCGCCGGTTGCCTGGCCTTCACGTTCTGCCAGGTCCCGGTCGTCTACCACCTGGCGCAGTCCTCGAGCGTGGCGGTGCGCCTGGCCGACGGCAGCGTCGTGGACTGTCCGGGAGCTCGGATCGGCGCTGAGCTCAGTGCCAGCGTCTTCCAGCGCCGCGGCGAGGTCGACCGGATCGAGGTTCGGGTGCCGGCCCGCCACTGACCGGGGAGCTCAGCCCCCGATCTGGAACGTGGCGCGCAGCAGGTCGGCTGCCCGTGAGCTGGGACCGACGAGCAGCTCGAACTGCCCCGGCTCGACGACTCGAGCGCCTTGGGCGGTGACCAGGGAGCAGGCCTGCGCGGGCACCTCGATCTCGACAGTGACGCACTGCCCGGGCGAGACCTCGACCTGGCGCCAGGCCTTCAGCTCCTTGTCGGCCCAGGTCACGCTGGTCACGAGGTCGCTGATGTAGGCCTGGACCGTCTCGAGCGCGGGCCGGGTCCCGGTGTTGGTCAGGGTGACGCGGGCCCGGATGGCGGCGTCGGCGGACACGGCGGTCTCGGCCAGGGTCAGGTCGGCGTACTCGACCGTCGTATAGCTGCGGCCCGCACCGAACGCGAACTGGGGCTCCTGGGTGAGGTCCGCGTACCGTTCACCGTGCTGGCCGCGGATCTGGTTGTAGTACACGGGCTGCTGGCCGACGTGCCTGGGGACCGACAGGGGCAGGCGCCCACTGGGCTCGATCAGGCCCAGCACCAGTTCGGCGATCGCCTGTCCGCCGCGCATGCCCGGGTTGAACGCCTCGATGAGCCCGTGCGCGGCCAGGGCGCAGGGCGGCAGGACCGAGGGCTTGCTGTGGATCAGGACCACGACCACCGGGGTGCCCGTGGCCACCAGCGCATCGAGGAGGGCGACCTGCCCACCCTGCAGCTCGAGGGTGGCCGTGGAACGGGTCTCGCCGGTCAGCGCGATGGTGTCGCCGAGGACCGCCACGACGTAGTCGGCCCGCCCGGCCGCGGCGAGGGCCTGGGCCATGAGCTCCTCGTCCACGGGGGCAGGGCTGAAGACCGGCGGTCTGGACCCACCGTCATGCCACGTCGCGCCGGCCGGGTCGGGCACGAGCACCTCGATGTCGGCACCTCGGGAGTGCGTGAGCGTCCAGTTCTCGGGGACCAGCGCACGGAACCCGTCGAGCACGGTCTGGACCATCGCCCGCGGGTGCCCGTCAGGCATCCAGTCGACCTGGTTCGAGGACCCCGCCCAATCGCCGAGCGTTGCGCCGGGATCGTCGGCGTTGGGCCCGATGACCGCGATCGTGCGGGCGGGTCCCGGGGCCACGGCTCGCCCATCGTCCCCGGCGCGCAGCCCACCGGCCAGGGGCAGCGTCCCGTCGTTGTGCAGCAGGACCAGCGAGCGTCGAGCCACCTCGAGGTTGAGCTGGGCATGCGCGGAGCACCCGATCACCGCAGCCTGGCGCGCGGGGTCGGGCCCGCGCGGGTCCTCGAAGAGCCCCAGCTCGAACTTCAGCCCCAGGATCCGGCGGACCGCGGCGTCGATCTCCGCCTCGTCCAGCCGGCCCTGCGCGACCGCCTCCTGCGCGCCGGCGAAGAACTGGGGCGTGGCCATGACCAGGTCGTTGCCCGCCCGCACCGCCACTGCGGAGGCCTCCGCGTGGTCGGCGCAGACCTTCTGCTCCCACACCATGCGCCCGACGTCGTCCCAGTCGGTCACCAGCGTCCCCGTGAAGCCCCACTCGCCCTTGAGCACGTCGTTGAGCAGCCACCGGTTTGCGGTGATCGGGACGCCGTCCATCGCCTGGTAGCCCAGCATGAAGGTCCGAGCCCCCGCACGTGCCGCGCGCTCGAACGGCGGCAGGAACCACGAGCGCAGCTTGCGTGGGCTGATGTCGGCCTCGCTGGCGTCGCGTCCGCCCTGGGTCTCGGAGTACCCCGCGAAGTGCTTGGCGCAGGCCAGGATGCCGGTCGGGTCCGCCGGTCCGGCTCCCTGGTAGCCGCTGATCATGGCCGCGCCCAGCTCGCCGATGAGCAAGGGGTCCTCGCCGAACGTCTCGCCGACCCGACCCCACCGCAGGTCCCGGGTGATGCACAGCACCGGCGAGAACGTCCAGTGCAGGCCGGTCGCCGCCACCTCGACGGCGGCCGCCCGGGCCATCCGTTCGACCAGGGCCGGGTCCCAGGAGCAGGCCATCGCCAGCTGGGTCGGGAAGATCGTCGCCCCCGGCCAGAAGGAGTGGCCGTGGATCGCGTCGTCGGCCATGAGCAGGGGGATGCCCAGCCGGGTGCGCGCCGCCAGGTCGATCGCCCGGAGCATCCGCTCCGGCGAGGCGTGCAGCAGCGAACCGACCAGTTTCGTCGCGACCAGGTCCGTCAGATCCCCCTGGGCGTCGAGCTGGAGCATCTGCCCGACCTTCTCGGGCAGCGTCATGCGTCCGAGCAGGTCCTCGACCCGGTCGGCCGGGGAGAGGGTGGAGTCCAGATAGCGCACGGATACGGTCATGGGATCGCCCCTGAGTGTCGGTGCCCATCACTCTACGAGGTACCCGCCTGCGACTCGGTCTCGGTGCTGGGGCCATCTGACGCATCGCCTGCCTCGACGGTCGCGCGGAGTCCGGGCTGCCGGCTGCGTCCGCCCGGGAGGCTCAGCTCCTCGGGGTGTGCGGGCGGGCGCGCGCCACCTGGTCCAGCAGCGCGGCGCGGCGATCGGCGGCGGGCACGGAGTGCGCCGCCATCCAGGTGGCGGTCAGCACCGCACCGGCGTCGCCGGACGGCGCACCGCGCAGCCCCTCGACGATGCCGCGGTCATCCTCGGGGCGCTTGTTCTGGCTCATCTTCGCCTTCGCCTCGACGCGACTCAGCCGGATCTCGATGCCGACGATCGCCCGCAGCATCCGCTCGAGGTAGTCCGCGGGCACGTCGGCCACGCTGTACTCGCTCTCGTGCGCGGCCGTCAGCCGGCGCACGGCGTCGGCCGTCCACGCGGCGTCGTCGTGGACGATCAGCTGCCCGTAGGCGTGCACCGTGACGTAGTTCCAGGTGGGCACCACCTGACCGTGCTCGGCCAGCGAGGGCAGCCAGCGCGGCGAGACGTAGTGCTCGGCGCCGTGCACGATCACCATCGCCTCGCCGAGGACCGGCTCGACGGCCTGGCTGTTGTTGCGAACCACGTGGGTGATCAGCGACCCATGCTCGCCGATCTCCGCGTCGTAGTGGAAGGGCAGGAACGTGGCGGCCAGGCCCGACTCGTGCGCGGTGACCAGGTCGGCGGCACCGATGCCGGTGAGCAGCTCGCCGACCTGGTCGGCCGACATCGCGAAGTGGTTGGGCACGTACATGCACCGATCATCCCCTGTGCCGGCCAAGCCGGCCAGCCGCCAAGCCGGCAAGCGCGCACGCCGGCATGCGCGCACGCCGGCATGCGCGTGCGGGCGTCAGGCCCAGGTGCGGGCACGTTCGC
>JBAVKQ010000038.1:0-3597 GCA_049688395.1 Candidatus Nanopelagicales bacterium | reverse complement strand
GGCTTGTACCCCGGCAGGTCCAGGCGCGAGGGCCAGGCGAAGGTCGTCTGCGCCTGCAGGGCGTCCTTGGCGATGTCCACCAGGACCGGGCCGGGTCGGCCGGTGCTGGCGATGTGGAAGGCCTCGGCGATCGCCCGGGGGATCTCCTCGGCGCGCGTCACCAAGTAGTTGTGCTTGGTGACCGGCATCGTGATCCCACGGATGTCGGCCTCCTGGAAGGCATCGGTGCCGATGGAGGCCGAGGTCACCTGGCCCGTGATTGCGACCATCGGCACCGAGTCCATGTACGCGTCAGCGATCGGCGTCACCAGGTTGGTGGCTCCCGGCCCGGAGGTCGCCATGCAGACCCCGACCCGTCCGGTCGCGTACGCGTAACCCGCTGCTGCATGCCCTGCGCCCTGCTCGTGGCGGACGAGGATGTGCCGGACCTGGGTGGAGTCCATCAGCGGGTCGTATGCGGGCAGGATCGCGCCACCGGGGATGCCGAATACCGTGTCGACACCCGCGGCCTCCAGCGAGCGCACGAGGCTGCTGGCCCCGCTGATCGTCTCCGTCGGGGGGGTGGTCTCGGTCGCCATCTCGGGGTCCTTGCTCTCGGTGCGGGGGTTCGGTGGTCAATCCTGCCAGTGCAATTAAAAGACCCCGTGGCCCAGGGGGGCCCACGAGGTCGCGTCGAAGTAGGGGAAGGTCAGGCTGGGGTCCCTACCCCGGCGCCGTCGGCTACTACGAGAATTCGCTGCACGGCGCAATGGTGCTCCCGCCTGGCCGGGAGCGCAACCCCCAGGCCGAAACGTCCACCATGTGAGACGGCCGCCCACGCCGCATGCGCGACCTGCCGGTGCGGTGGGCCGGTGCGGTGGGCCGGTCAGTCGCAGACCGCGCCGTGGGAGGCCGAGCCGACCAGCTTCGCGTACTTGGCCAGCACGCCCCGGTGGTAGCGCGGCGGCAGCGGCTCCCAGCCGACCCGGCGCGCGGCCAGTTCGGCCTCCTCGACGAGCAGGTCCAGGGTGCGGTTCGGGATGTCGATGCGCACCCGGTCGCCCTCGCGCACGAACGCGATCGTGCCCCCGTCGACCGCCTCGGGCGCCACGTGCCCGACGCACAGGCCGGTGGTGCCCCCGGAGAACCGGCCGTCGGTGATCAGCAGGACGTCCCTGCCCAGGCCCGCGCCCTTGATCGCCGCGGTGATCATGAGCATCTCGCGCATGCCGGGCCCGCCCTTGGGCCCCTCGTAGCCGATGATCACGACGTCCCCGGCGTTGATGGTCCCCGCCTCCAGAGCGTCCATCGCGGCCCGCTCGCGCTCGAAGACCCGCGCGGGGCCCTCGAAGACCTCCACCGGGATGCCCGCGTTCTTCACGACGGCCCCCTCGGAGGCCAGCGAGCCACCCAGGATCGTGATCCCGCCGACCCCGCCCATCGGGTCGCTCATCGCGCGCAGGATCGTGCCGTCGGGGTCCGGCGGGTTCACGTCGGCCAGGTTCTCGGCGACGGTGCGTCCGGTGACGGTCAGGCAGTCGCCGTGCAGCAGGCCGGCATCGAGCAGGGCACGCATGACCACCGGCACGCCACCGACGCGGTCCATGTCGCTCATCACGTACCGACCGAACGGCTTGAGGTCCCCGAGCAGCGGGACCTTCGCACCGATCCGGTGGAAGTCCTCCATCTCGAGGTCCACGTCGGCCTCGTGGGCGATGGCCAGCAGGTGCAGCACGGCGTTGGTGGAACCACCGAGGGCCATGACCACCGCGATCGCGTTCTCCAGGGACTTCCTCGTGATGATGTCGCGGGTGGTGATGCCTTGGCGCAGCATGTCCACGACGGCTTCCCCGGAGCGCCGGGCGAACCCGTCGCGGCGGCGGTCCACGGCGGGCGGGGCCGCCGAGCCCGGCAGGCTCATGCCCATCGCCTCGGCCGCCGACGCCATCGTGTTGGCCGTGTACATGCCCCCGCAGGCGCCCTCGCCGGGGCAGATCGCGCGCTCGATCTCGTCGACCTCCGCCCGGGTGATCAGACCCCGGGCGCACGCCCCGACCGCCTCGAACGCGTCGATGATGGTCACGTCGCGGTCGCCCACCCGACCGGGCAGGATCGAGCCGGCGTAGACGAAGACGCTGGCCACGTCCAGGCGCGCGGCGGCCATCAGCATCCCGGGCAGGGACTTGTCGCAGCCGGCGAAGGTGACCATGGCGTCCATGCGCTCGGCCTGCATCACTGCCTCGACCGAGTCGGCGATGATCTCGCGGCTGACCAGCGAGAAGTGCATCCCCTCGTGGCCCATCGAGATGCCGTCGGAGACCGAGATGGTGCCGAACTGCATCGGGAAGCCGCCGCCGGCGTGCACGCCCTCCTTGGCCGAGCGGGCCAGGCGCTCCAGGGACAGGTTGCAGGGGGTGATCTCGTTCCAGCTCGAGGCGATCCCGATCTGGGGCTTGGCGAAGTCCTCGTCACCCATGCCCACGGCGCGCAGCATCCCGCGGGCGGCGGCGCGCTCGAGTCCGTCGGTGACCTCGCGGCTGCGCGGCTTGATGTCGGGGGTGCTCGCGGCGTGGGGGGCAGTCATGGACGTCAGCGTAGTGGCGCCCCGGGGACGACGACGTTGGCCAGGGGTTCACCGGCATCGCGGCGGCGGATCTGGTCGGCGACCAGGCGCCGGGCCCGGGGCAGGAACGCCGAGGTGTTGCCACCGACATGGGGGCTGATCAGCACGCCCGGTGTTCGCCAGAGCGGATGCTCGGCCGGCAGCGGCTCGGGGTCGGTGACGTCCAACGCGGCGCGCAGCCGTCCGCTGGCGCACTCGGCGCCCAGCGCGTCGGTCGCCACGATCGGGCCGCGGGACATGTTGACCAGCAGCGCACCGTCGCGCATCCGGCCCAGGAACGCGGCATCCACCAGCCCCCTGGTGGCCTCGGTGAGGGGGACGATCAGGATGACCACGTCGACGGTCGGCAGCAGGCTCGGAAGCTCGGGGACCGGGTGCACCGTGATCGCGCCGACTGCGCGGGCGGTTCGCGCCACCGCGGTCACCTCGCACTCGAATCCCTCGAGGCGCCTGGCGATGGCCTGGCCGATGGCACCGAACCCGACGATCAGCACCCGCTTGTCGGCCAGCGACTCGTGGCGGTCGTAGGCCCAGCGGCCCGCGGGCATCGCGCGGGCGAACTCGTCGAGGTGGCGCAGGCTGGCCAGGGCGAGGCCCACGGCGAGTTCGGCGGTCGAGGCGTCGTGCACGCCGGCCGCGTTGCACAGGGTCACGCCCTCGGGCAGGTGCGGCAGATGGGCATCGACGCCTGCGGTGAGCGCCTGGACGCTCTGGAGCCCGGGGAGCCGCGCCATCAGCGCGAGGTCGGCGGCGGTGGACGTGTACGGCGGCACCCAGAGGGTCACCTCGGCGGACCGCTCGGGTACGGGATCACCGGAGTCCCAGGTGAGCACCCGTTCGGCGAGGTCGGCGGGCAGGCCGTCGCGGATGTCGGCGGGCGTCATGGTCAGCACGTCCTCGAAGGTACCGGAGCGGGTGCCGTCAGTCGCCCGGCCGCGCGCGAGCGCCGCTCGTGCTCCGATCCGTGGCAAACGCTCCACGGATTCCGGGAGCGT
>JBAVKQ010000037.1:0-12137 GCA_049688395.1 Candidatus Nanopelagicales bacterium | reverse complement strand
ACCGTCTTGCGCGGACCCTTGCGGGTACGTGCGTTGGTGTGCGTGCGCTGCCCGCGGACCGGCAGACCCCGGCGATGCCGGATGCCCTGGTAGCAGCCGATCTCCACCTTGCGGCGGATGTCGGCGGCCACCTCGCGACGCAGGTCGCCCTCGACCTTGAGGCTGCCTTCGATGTAGTCGCGCAACGGGACCAGGTCGGCGTCGGTGAGGTCCTTGACGCGCAGATCGGGGCTGACCCCGGTCGCGGTGAGGATCTCAGCGGCCCGGGAACGGCCAATGCCATAGATGTAGGTGAGCGCGACCTCGATGCGCTTGTCGCGCGGGAGGTCGACGCCGACGAGACGTGCCATCGGGTGCGGTTCCTTCTTCCTTCTCGGTGCCGGAGGTGTGCACGCGGGACCGGTCCCACCTCCCTTGGCTGGTGGGTCCCCGGCCTCCGGGCCGGGGGTGACGTCCTGGCGGGCCCTGACTGGGGCCCACGGGGGGACGGGATCACGCGTCTTGAGTTGTGGCCCCCACACCGGTTGTCCGGGTGGGACGCGCCGGGCGGCGCGCTGCCGGTCGTGCTGTGCCGCAGGGGTGCACGCCACCGCCCGAGGGCGGTGGACAGCCTAGCCCTGGCGCTGCTTGTGCCGGGGGTTCTCGCAGATCACCATCACGCGGCCATGACGGCGGATCACCTTGCAGTTGTCGCAGATCTTCTTGACGCTGGGCTTGACCTTCATAACTCTTTCCTCGCAGCCTTCACCACCGGGGGGACCCGGCGTTGGGAGATCACTTGTACCGGTAGACGATCCGCCCGCGGGTCAGGTCGTAGGGCGAGAGTTCCACGACGACTCGGTCGTCAGGCAGGATGCGGATGTAGTGCTGACGCATCTTGCCACTGATGTGGGCCAGGACCTTGTGGCCGTTGTCGAGCTCGACCCGGAACATGGCGTTCGGGAGCGACTCGCGGATCGTGCCCTCGAGTTCGATGGCACCGTCTTTCTTGGCCATAGGCTTCTGTTCCACACCTTGGGAGATAGTCGGGATTGCTGTTGGTCGGGCTGCGCTCGGGCGGCCTCGTGTTCGGTCGAACGAGTTGGGCATGCATCTCGGCGGGGCAACCCCACCGGCGTGCGCACTGGGCCGGCGTGCCGAGGAGGCAGGGGCTCAGTTGCCAGCGGCAGGCGGGGAAGCACGCACGCAATGCCTCGCAAGTCTACGGCCACATGCGCCCGGTGACCAAAACGGGCTGGACGGACCCTTCCTGGCTGCGGGAGCTAGATCACCGAGAAGTAGGCGTCCACCGCCCGGTCGACGCTGCCCAGGGTCATCGCCGGCTCGTAGCCCAGGTAGCGCGCCTCGTTGCGGACCTGCGCCAGGATGTCGCGCGGGTGGCAGAACCGCAGCGACCGGTGACCGGTGTGGTAGTGATGGCGGATCAGGTGCTCCACGGCGTCGGGGTCCACGCGCACGCCCAGTTCCTGGCCGACCACGGCGAACAGCGCGCGGAACTGGTCCTCGGTGGGGTCGGCGACCGGGATCTTGTACGGGATGCGCCGCAGGAACGCCTCGTCGACCAGGTCCCGGGGCTCCAGGTTGGTCGCGAAGACGATCACCTGCGCGAAGGGCATCTGCACCCGCCGGCCGCTGCCGAGGCTGTAGTAGTCGTAGCCGGCCTCCAACGGCACGATCCACCGGTTGAGCAGGTCCTCGATGCGCATCCGCTGGCGGCCGAAGTCGTCGATGACCAGCGTCCCGCCGTTGGCCTTGAGCTGCACCGGCGCCTCGCTGATCCCGGTGTGCGGGTTGGTGGTCACCTCGAGCTGGTCCATGGTGAGCTCACCGCCGACGCAGACGGTCGGGCGCTCGATGAGCACCCAGCGGCGGTCCACCGGGTGGGGCAGCGTGCTCTCGATCTCCCAGTCCAGGGGGACCTCGACGTGGAAGTGCGGGTCGAACACCCGGATGACGTCGCCGTCGATGCCGATCGCCCGGGGTACCCAGAGGTAGCCGCCCAGGGACTTGGTGATCCGTTGCGCGATGCTCGTCTTGCCGTTGCCCGAGGCCCCGAACAGGAACATGCCCTGACCCGAGGCGATGGCCGGCCCGAGGCGGCTGATCATCTCCGGGTCCAGCAGCAGGTCCTCGAACGCGGCGGCGAGGTCCTCCGGGCCGGGCCGGTGGTCGGTGATCCCCTGGGCGAGCACACCGTCGATGTAGCTGTCCAGGGACACCGGCGCCGAGCCGAAGTAGGTGCAGCGCTGGGACAGCCGGTGCGCGGTGTCCCGGCCCAGGTCGGTGATCTGGTAGAGGAAGTCGTTGAGCCCCGCAGAGCTGCGGTAGGCCACCAGCCGGGCGTCCTTGAGCTGGTTCAGGCTGGTGACGACCAGCGCGTAGGGCAGGCCGACCTGCTCGGCGATCCCCCACCCGGTGGCATCGCCCCGGGCGGCCAGGAACTTCAGGAGCAGGCCCTCGACCTCGCTCTCGCTGAGCCCCGCCTCGGCCAGGGTCCTGGGCTCGGGCGGCGCGAAGGCCCGGATCTGCAGCGCCTGCGCGACCATGTCGTCCTCCTGTGTCCCCGGCACCCCGACCGACATCACAGGGTGCCTGGCGCGTGGGCCGGGCCCGAACGACGGCCCCCGGACCGCGGGTGGGAATCTCCCACCAGCGGTTCAGTGTCAATGTCGGTCCTCGGAGCCGCCGACTGAACCCCTGGCGACCCCCAGCGCGGCCAGGCCGGCCGCGCCCCCGTCCAGGGCGGTCAGGACCAGCGGGCCGGAATCGGTCAGCGCAACGGAGTGCTCCCAGTGGGCGGCCACCAGGCCGTCGACCGTGGCCACCGTCCACTCGTCGGCCAGCACGGTGGTCTCCGGGGAGCCGAGGGTGACCATCGGCTCGATGGCCAGCGCCATGCCCGCGCGCAGCACCGGGCCCCGCCCAGGGGGCCCGACGTGGGCCACCGAGGGCTCCATGTGCATCGCGGAACCGATCCCGTGCCCGACGTAGTCGCGCACGATTCCGTAGCGCCCGGCCAGTTCGGCCTCGCAGGCCGCGCCGATGTCGGACAGGCGCCCGCCGACCAGCGCCCGGGCGATCCCCGCCCACAGTGCTGCCTGGGTGGCCGCGGACAACGCGAGCAGTTCGGGGCGGACCTCGCCGACGGGCACCGTGATGGCCGCGTCGCCGTGCCAGCCCTCGACGATCGCCCCGCAGTCCACCGAGAGCAGGTCCCCGGAGCGCAGGACCCGGGGCCCCGGGATGCCATGGACCACCTCGTCGTTGACCGAGGTGCAGATCACCCCGGGGAAGCCGTGGTAGCCCTTGAAGTTCGAGGTCGCCCCCGCGCCGGTGATGTGCTCGGCGGCGATCGCATCGAGTTCGTCCGTGCGCACCCCGGGGGCGACCGCCTCGCGCACGGCAGCCAGTGCGCCGGCCACCACCAGGCCGGCAGCCCGCATGAGCGCCAGTTCCTCCCCGGACTTGATCTCGATCCGGGTGCGCCGACCCAGCACCTCAGCTCCGGATCGCTGCCAGGACGCGGTCGCGGACCTCGTCGACGGTGCCCATCCCATCGACCCGGACCAGCACGCCCTTGTCGGCGTAGACCGAGGTCAGCGGCGCGGTCTGCTCGGCATAGATCTCCATGCGCCGCCGGATGACGTCCTCGGTGTCGTCGGGGCGGCCCTGCTCGGCCGCGCGGCGCAACAGCCGGCCCACGACCTCGTCGGTGTCCACGGTGAGCTCGACGGCGAAGTCGATGGCCAGGCCCAGGTCGGCCAGCATCTCCTCGAGGACCGAGACCTGGTCCAGGGTGCGCGGGTAGCCGTCGAGCAGGAAGCCCCCGGCGGCATCGGGTTGGGCCAGCCGACTGCGCACCATCGCGTTGGTGATCCGGTCGGGGACGTAGTTGCCCCGGCCCATGTACATGCCGGCCGCGATTCCCAGCGGCGTGCCCTGGGCCATGTTCGCGCGGAAGATCTCGCCGGTGGAGATGTGCGGGATCCCCAACCTCTCGGCAACGACGACCGCCTGCGTCCCCTTCCCCGCTCCCGGGGGGCCCATGAGCACGATTCTCATCAGCGAAGGAACCCTTCGTAGTTGCGCTGCTGCAGCTGGCTCTCGATCTGCTTCACAGTATCGAGGCCGACCCCGACCATGATCAGCAGGCTGGTGCCACCGAAGATGAACTGGCTGGACACCCCCAGGCCGTTGAAGGCGAAGACCGGGATGACCGCGACCAGGGCCAGGTACACCGACCCGGGCAGCGTCAGCCGGCTGAGCACGTAGTCCAGGTACTCGGCGGTCGGCCGGCCGGCGCGGATGCCGGGGATGAACCCGCCGTACTTCTTCATGTTGTCCGACACCTCGGTGGTGTTGAACGTGATGGCCACGTAGAAGTAGGTGAAGAAGATGACCAGTGCCGAGAACACGAGCAGGTACAGCGGTTCGGTGCCCCGCTGGAAGTGCCGGGAGATGAACTGCGAGACAGGGCTGGTCGAGCTGGTCAGGTTCACGAACAGCGTCGGGATGAACAGCAGCGACGAGGCGAAGATCACCGGGATCACGCCGGCCATGTTGACCTTCAGCGGGATGTAGGTGGAGGTGCCGCCGTACATCTTGCGCCCCACCATCCGCTTCGCGTACTGCACCGGGATGCGCCGCTGGCCCTGCTCGACGAACACCACGGCCATGATCACGAAGAAGCCCACGAACAGCGTCACCGCGGTGATGAACGGCCCGCGGGTGGCCCAGATGCTGGTGATCTGGGAGGGGAACGAGGAGATGATCGAGGTGAAGATCAGCAGGGACATGCCGTTGCCCACGCCCCGGTCGGTGATCAGCTCGCCGAGCCACATGATCACGGCCGTGCCGGCGGTCATCGTCACGATCATGACGAAGACTGTGAAGATCGTGTCATCGGCGATCAGCTGCGCCGAGCAGCCCTGGAACAGCTGACCGGGCACGCGAGCCAGGGCCACGATGCCGGTGGCCTGCAGGATCGCCAGCCCGACGGTCAGGTACCGGGTGTACTGGGTGATCTGCGCCTGCCCGGCCTGGCCCTCCTTCTTCAGGGCCTCCAGCTTCGGGATCACCACCGTCATCAGCTGCAGGATGATGCTGGCGGTGATGTAGGGCATGATCCCGAGCGCGAAGACCGACAGCTGCAGCAGCGCGCCGCCGCTGAACAGGTTGATCAGGCCGTAGAGGCTGTTGCCCTCCACGGTCGCGATGCAGGACTGCACGGCGGCGTAGTCCACGCCGGGCGTCGGGACGACCGAGCCCACGCGGAACAGCGCGATAATGCCCAGGGTGAACAGCAGTTTCTTGCGCAGGTCCGGCGTGCGGAACGCAGACACGAACGCGGACAGGTGCACGGCAATCCTCCTGAGGGCGCCCACGAACGTGCGCCAGACGCGGCACAGCCTAACAGCCGGGCAAGCGCCCGCCGAACTCCTCGGGACCGGCCGCTGAGCACGCCGGACATGGCAGAAGGGGCCGTCCGGGAGGTACCCCAGGCGGCCCCTGCATCCTTCCGCGTGCCGCGGACGGGGTTGCTCAGACGATCGTCAGCGACCCGCCGGCGGCCTCGATCTTGGCCCGTGCGGCCTCCGAGGCCGCATCCACGGTGACGGTCAGCGCCACGGCCAGGTCGCCGGTGCCCAGGACCTTGACCGGCTCGCCCCTGCGCACCGCGCCCTTGGCGACGAGGTCATCGACGGTGACCTCCCCGCCGGAGGGGTACAGCGCGCCCAGTGCCGCCACGTTGACCACCTGGAAGGCGATCTTGTTGGTGTTCTTGAAGCCCTTGAGCTTGGGCAGGCGCATGTGCAGCGGCATCTGACCGCCCTCGAAGTTGGCCGGGACCTGGTAGCGAGCCTTGGTGCCCTTGGTGCCACGTCCGGCCGTCTTGCCGCGCTTGCCGGCCTCGCCCCGACCCACCCGGGTCTTGGCGGTCTTGGCGCCCGGGGCCGGGCGCAGGTGATGGACCTTGAGGGTCATATCAGTCGACCTCCTCGACGGTCACCAGATGGGGTACCGCCCTTGCCATCCCGAGGATCTCGGGACGGTTCTGCTTGACAACGACGTCGTTGATCCGCTTGAGGCCCAGGGAACGGACGCTGTCCTTCTGCACCTGGGTGCAGCCGACCAAGCCACGGACCTGCGTGATCTTGAGCTGGGTGGCCATCAGGCGACGACCTCCTTGGTCTTGCCCGCGTTCATCGCGCGGATGAGCGCGGCCGGGGCGACGTCCTCGAGCGGCAGACCGCGGCGGGCCGCCACCGCCTCGGGGCGCTCGAGCATCCGCAGGGCGGACACCGTCGCGTGGACGATGTTGATCGCGTTGTCCGAGCCCAGCGACTTGCTGAGCACATCGTGCACGCCGGCGCACTCGAGCACGGCGCGCACCGGGCCACCGGCGATCACGCCGGTACCGGGCGAGGCCGGTCGCAGCATGACCACCCCGGCCGCGTCCTCGCCGGTCACCGGATGCGGGATCGTGCCCTGGATGCGGGGCACCTCGAAGAAGTGCTTGCGGGCCTCCTCGACACCCTTGGCGATCGCCGCGGGCACCTCCTTGGCCTTGCCGTATCCGACCCCCACGTGGCCGTCCCCGTCGCCCACCACGACCAGCGCGGTGAAGCTGAACCGGCGACCTCCCTTGACGACCTTGGCGACGCGGTTGATCGCGACGACTCGCTCGATGAAGGCGGACTTGTCCTCGCGGGGACCGCGGTCGTCGCGGCGACCGCGACGCTCGTTGGATCCGCCGGCGGCACCCTCACCGGGTCCGCCTGTGCGGCGTTGAACTCCAGCCATCAGTTCCTCAGTCCTCTACTCGTCAGAAGGCCAGGCCGGCGTCGCGTGCGCCGTCAGCCAGGGCCGCAACGCGACCGTGATACTTGTTGCCGCCACGGTCGAACACGACCGTGGCGATTCCGGCGTCCCTGGCCCGGCCGGCCACGATCTCGCCGACCTTGCGGGCCTTGGCGGTCTTGTCCGCGGACTCGCCGCGCAGCTCGGGCTCCATGGTGGAGGCCCAGGCCAGCGTGGTACCGGTGGTGTCGTCGACGACCTGCACGAACAGGTGCCGTGCCGAGCGGTTGACCACCAGGCGCGGACGCGCAGGTGTTCCCGTGACCTTCTTGCGCACCCGCAGGTGGCGACGCGAGCGTCCCACCCGGGTCTTGCTCCCGGAACCGATCTTGGTTGCGAGCGCCATGATTAGCGACCTGCCTTTCCGGCCTTGCGGCGAATGACTTCGCCCTCGTACCGCACACCCTTGCCCTTGTACGGGTCGGGCTTGCGCAGCTTGCGCAGGTTCGCGGCGACCTCGCCGACCTGCTGCTTGTCGATCCCGGAGACCGAGAAGCGAGTCGGGCCCGTGACCGCGAAGGAGATCCCCTCGGGGGCCGGGATGACGACCGGGTGGCTGAACCCGAGCGCGAACTCGAGGTCGTTGCCCTTTGCAATCACCCGGTAGCCGGTACCGACGATCTCGAGCTTCTTGGTGTAGCCCTCGGTCACGCCGGCGATCATGTTGGCCACCAGGGTGCGGGTCAGGCCGTGCAGCGAGCGCGACTCGCGCGCGTCGTCGGGGCGGGTCACCGTCAGGGTGGCGTCCTCCTGGGTCACCACGATGGGTGCGGCCACCTTGTGGCTCAGGGTGCCCTTGGGACCCTTCACGCTGACCTGGGCGCCGTCAATGCTGACCTCGACGCCGGCGGGCACGGTGATCGGGAGTCGTCCGATTCGAGACATGTGTGGTTCCTCCCCTCACCAGACGTAGGCGAGGACTTCCCCACCCACACCTTTTGCCTGGGCCTGCCGATCAGTCAGCAGGCCGGTGGACGTGGAGATGATCGCGATGCCCAGGCCGCCGAGCACGCGCGGCATCGCGGTGCTCTTGGCGTAGACCCGCAGACCGGGCTTGCTCACGCGGCGCAGGCCGGCGATCGAGCGCTCCCGGCTGGGACCGTACTTGAGCGTCACGACCAGGGTCTGGCCGACCGGGGCATCCTCGACCGCGAAGTCGGCGATGTAGCCCTGGGCCGCGAGGATCTCGGCGATCCCCACCTTGATCTTGGAAAGTGGCATGGACACGGTCTCGTGGAAGGCCGTGTTCCCGTTGCGGATGCGCGTGAGCATGTCCGCGATCGGGTCTGTCATTGTCATGGCCGTCTGGCCTTTCTCGCCGTGGTTTCTCGCATGCGGACCTTCGGCGTCTGTGGTGAGGGGTGGGCTACCAGCTGGACTTGGTCACGCCGGGCAGCTCACCGCGGTGGGCCATCTCCCGGAGGCAGATCCGGCACAGGCCGAACTTGCGGTACACCGAGTGCGGGCGACCGCACCGGTTGCAGCGCGTGTAGCCACGCACCTTGAACTTCGGCTTGCGGGCCTGCTTGTTGATCAGGGCCTTCTTCGCCACGGTCACTTCTCCTTGTAGGGGAAGCCCAGCGCCTTGAGCAGCGCCCGCCCCTCGTCGTCGGTCGTGGCGGTCGTGACCACCGTGATGTCCATGCCGCGCACGCGGTCGATGGCGTCCTGGTCGATCTCGTGGAACATGGACTGCTCGTTGAGGCCGAACGTGTAGTTGCCGTTGCCGTCGAACTGCCCCGGGTTGAGCCCGCGGAAGTCCCGGATGCGGGGCAGCGCCAGGCTCAGCAGCCGGTCGAGGAACTCCCACATCCGATCGCCCCGCAGGGTGACGTGGCAGCCGATCGGCATGCCCTCGCGCAGCTTGAACTGCGCGATGGACTTGCGGGCCTTGGTGACCTGCGGCTTCTGCCCGGTGATCGCGGTGAGGTCCTTGATGGCCCCCTCGATCAGCTTCGAGTCACGCGCGGCCTCGCCCACGCCCATGTTCACCACGATCTTGACCAGACCCGGGATCTGCATGACGTTGTCGTAGGCGAACTGCTCGCGCAGCGCGGGCATGACCTGCTCGCGGTACCGGGTCTTCAGGCGCGGGATCTCGGTCTGTGTCTGGGTATCGGTAGCTGCACTCATCAGATGTCCTCACCGGAACGCTTGGCGACCCGGACGTTGCGCTGGACCTGGTAGGTGCTGCCATCGGCACGGGTCTTGTCGACCGTCTCCTGGCGCGAGCCCAACCGGGTCGGCTTCTTGGTCTCCGGGTCCACGAGCATGACGTTGGAGATGTGGATCGGGGCCTCCTGGGTCACGATCCCCCCGGTGCGCGCACCACGGGCGGACTGACCGACCTTGGTGTGCTTCTTCACCCGGTTCACGCCCTCGACCAGGATGCGGTCGTTCTCGCGGTAGACCACCAGGACGGTGCCGGTCAGACCCCGGTCCTTGCCCGTGATCACCTGCACGGTGTCACCTTTGCGAATCTTGGCCATCACAGCACCTCCGGGGCCAGCGAGATGATCTTCATGTACTTCTTCTCGCGCAGCTCACGGCCGACGGGTCCGAAGATGCGGGTTCCACGGGGCTCGCCGTCAGCCTTGAGGATCACGGCAGCGTTCTCGTCGAACTTGATGTACGAACCGTCCGGGCGGCGGCGCTCCTTGCGGGTGCGCACGATGACCGCCTTGACGACCTCCCCCTTCTTGACGTTGCCGCCGGGGATGGCGTCCTTGACTGTGGCCACGATGACATCACCGATGCCCGCGTAGCGCCGACCCGAGCCGCCGAGGACCCGGATGCACAAGATTTCCTTGGCACCCGTGTTGTCGGCGACACGCAGTCGCGACTCCTGCTGAATCACGTTCTTCTCCTGATCGTCGTGCCGGTTCTCACGGGCCTCCCGCGAGCCTGGCCGAACTTGGGACTACTTGGCCTTCTCGAGGATCTCGACCACACGCCAGCGCTTGGTCGCCGACAGCGGACGGGTCTCCATGACCAGAACACGGTCACCGACGCCGGCGGCGTTGGCCTCGTCGTGTGCCTTGAGCTTGGAGGTGCGGCGCACCACCTTGCCGTACATCGGGTGGGTGAAGCGGTCCTCGACAGCCACGACGACGGTCTTGTCCATCTTGTCGCTGACGACGTACCCCTCACGGGTCTTGCGGTAACCCCGGGTGGCCGCATCGGCCCCAGACATCGCCGTGTCCACGGAGTCCGTGGCATCTGTGCTGGAGGTCACAAGTTCATCCTTCGCGGTCATGCGCTCGCCTCGGTCTCGGGAGAATCGGTGATGCCGAGCTCGCGCTCACGCATCACGGTGTAGATGCGCGCGATCTCCTTCTTCACCGCGCGCAGCCGACCATGGCTCTCCAACTGGCCGGTGGCGGCCTGGAAGCGCAGGTTGAACAGCTCCTCCTTGGCCTCGCGCAGCTTGAGCACCAGGTCCTCGGAGTCGACGTTGCGCAACTCGCCTGCAGTGGTCGCAGCCATCAGTCCTCCACCTCACGCCGGACGATCCGGCACTTCATCGGCATCTTGTGCGCGGCGCGCAGAAGTGCCTCACGAGCGGTCTTCTCATCCGGGTAGCTCAACTCGAACATGACCCGGCCCGGCTTCACATTGGCCACCCACCACTCCGGTGAGCCCTTGCCCGAACCCATCCGGGTCTCGGCCGGCTTCTTGGTCAGCGGGCGGTCGGGGTAGATGTTGATCCACACGCGACCACCACGGCGGATGTGCCGGGTGATGGCGATACGTGCGGCCTCGATCTGCCGGTTGGTGACGTAGGAATGCTCCAGGGCCATCAGGCCGTACTGGCCGAACACCACCTTGGTGCCACCGGTGGCCTGGCCGTGACGGTCAGGGCGGTGCTGCTTGCGGTGCTTGACCCGACGCGGGATCAGCATGGTCCTCAGGCCTCCGTTCCGGGGGTCTGCGCGGCACCGGCGACGGCCGGCGGCTGCTCACGACGCGGTCGCCCGGCACCCGCCGGACGCCGGGACTGGCCCAGGCGGCTGGCCGCGGCTGCGGCCTCACGCTCAGCCTTGGTCCCGGTCACGTCACCCTTGTAGATCCACACCTTCACGCCGATCCGGCCGAAGGTGGTGCGGGCCTCGTAGAAGCCGTAGTCGATGTCGGCGCGCAACGTGTGCAGCGGGACCCGACCCTCGCGATAGAACTCCGAGCGGCTCATCTCTGCGCCACCGAGGCGCCCCGAGCACTGCACCCGGATGCCCTTGGCCCCGGACTTCATCGTGGACTGCATGCCCTTGCGCATGGCACGTCGGAACGACACCCGGCTGGACAGCTGCTCGGCGATGCCCTGAGCCACCAGCTGCGCATCGAGCTCGGGGCTCTTGACTTCGAGGATGTTGAGCTGCACCTGCTTGCCGGTCAGCTTCTCGAGGTCGCCCCGGATCCGCTCGGCCTCCTGGCCGCGCCGACCGATGACGATGCCCGGGCGGGCGGTGTGGATGTCCACCCGGACCCGGTCCCGGGTGCGCTCGATGTCCACATGGCTGATGCCGGCGCGCTCCATGCCCTTGGTGAGCAGCTTGCGGATCGCGACGTCCTCGGAGATGTAGTCGCTGTAGCGCTGGCCGGGCTTGGTCGAGTCGGCGAACCAACGGCTTGCGAAGTCCGTGGTGATGCCGAGTCGGAACCCGTGGGGATTGACTTTCTGGCCCATGGGGTCAGCCCTTCTTCCCAGTCGCAGGACGCTCCGCGACGATGACGGTGATATGGCTCGTGCGCTTCTTGATCCGGAAGGCACGGCCCTGGGCACGCGGGCGGAACCGCTTCATGGTCGGTCCCTCGTCGACGTAGGCCGCCGAGACGTACAGCGTCGACACGTCCGAGTGCTGGTGGTTGTTCACGGCATTGGCGATGGCGCTGTCGAGCACCTTGCCGACCGGCTCGCTGGCCCCTTGCGGAGCGAACTGCAGCACGGCCTGCGCCTGACTGGCCGGCAGTCCCCGAATGAGGTCCACCACTCGGCGGGCCTTCATGGGCGTGACGCGGACGAACCGCGCCTGGGCCCTGGCTTCCATCGCTTTCCCCTTGCTCTGTAGGTTGCTCTTCGTCGGTCGGCCGGAGCGCCTAGCGGCGCTTGGCCTTCCGGTCGTCCTTGACGTGCCCGCGGAAGGTGCGGGTCGGGGCGAACTCGCCCAGCTTGTGGCCGACCATGTTCTCGGTGACGAACACCGGGACGTGCTTGCGCCCGTCGTGCACGGCGATGGTGTGCCCGAGCATCTCCGGGACGATCATCGATCGGCGCGACC
>JBAVKQ010000036.1:0-2013 GCA_049688395.1 Candidatus Nanopelagicales bacterium | reverse complement strand
GTCCGGGCGCGGGCCCCGACGGCCCGGGCGCTGGGGCGACCGCCGCCCGCGACAGGTAGCGCGCTGCGATCACGCCGGCGACCACCAGCGTCACCCCGTAGACCAGGAACGGCGCCCGGATCGAGATCCCCACGACCGCCCCACCGATCGCCGGACCGGCGACCCCGCCGAACAGGAAGCCGGCCTGGAACGCACCCGAGGCCCGCCCGCGCTGCTCCGGTGCGGCCGTGCGCAGCAGCAGCGCCATCGCCGAGACGGTGAACATCGCCGAGCCGATCCCCCCGACGCCGCGCAGGATCAGCAGCTGCGCGAACGTCTGCGCGCCGGCCGTGGCCAGCGAGGACAGCGCCACGATCCAGATCCCGATCGACATGATCCGCCGCTCGCCGAAGCGGTCGACCATGACGCCGGCCGGTCCCGCGGTGAGCAGCCGCATGAGCGCGAACCCGGAGATGACCGTCGAGGCCAGCAACGCCGACACCCCGAACGTCCGGGCGTACACCGGCAGCGCGGGTGCCGCGATCCCGTATCCGAGCGCCACGGCGAACGCGACGAAGGACAGCACGGCCACATCGCGGGGCAGCCCGGCGAGGTAGGGGGTCCGCCGGGCCCACGCGAACAGCCGGGCGGTGACCACAGCGGGCCATCCTGCCAGTGGATCGGTCACCATGGGCCCATGCCAGTCACCGTCGACGCCATCCGGGAGGCCCAGGCGCACCTGGTGGGGGTGGCCCGCGTCACTCCGATGGTTTCGGCGGCCTATCTTGCCGACCGGGTCGGCGGGCCCGTGTGGCTCAAGTGCGAGAACCTCCAGGTGGCCGGATCGTTCAAGGTTCGCGGGGCGCACATCCGGTTGTCGCGCCTGACCGGCGAGCAGCGTGCCGCCGGGGTCGTGGCAGCCAGCGCCGGCAACCACGCGCAGGGCGTGGCCTGGGCTGCGCGCGGGCTGGGCATCGCCACGACCGTGTTCATGCCCGAGGGCGCCCCGCTGCCCAAGCTCGCCGCGACCCGGGACTACGGCGCCCGGGTGGTGACCGCCGGCACGACCATCGACGACGCGCTGGTCGCGGCCACCGAGTTCGCCGAGCGCACCGGCGCCGAGCTGATCCACCCGTTCGACCACGAGGACATCGTGACCGGGCAGGGCACGGTGGGTCTGGAGATCCTGGACCAGGTGCCCGATGTGCGCACCGTGCTGGTCTGCACCGGCGGCGGTGGGCTGGTCGCGGGGATCGCGACCGCGCTGGGCGAACTGGCGCCCGACGTGCGCGTCATCGGCGTCCAGGCGGCCGGTGCCGCGGCCTACCCGGCCTCCCTGGCCGCCGGCCATCCCGTCGCGCTGAACGCGATGGCCACCATGGCCGACGGGATCGCGGTGGGCCGTCCCGGGGTGGTGCCCCTGGCGATCATCGCGCAACGGGAGGTGGAGATCCGCACCGTCTCGGAGGAGGCGATGTCCCAGGGGCTGCTGCTGGTCCTGGAGCGCTCGAAGCTGCTCGTCGAGCCGGCCGGTGCGGCCGCGGTCGGGGCCCTGCTCGAGGCGCCGGCAGGAATCGAGGCCCCGGTGGTCGTGGTGCTCTCCGGGGGCAACATCGACCCGCTGCTGCTGGCCCGGGTGCTCGAGCACGGCATGATCGCCGGCGGACGCTACCTGCAGCTGCGGGTGCGGATCCCCGACCGTCCCGGGGGGCTGGCCGGTCTGCTGGCCGAGGTCGCGGCTCTGGCGGCCAACGTCATCTCAGTGCAGCACCTGCGCACCACCACGGGGCTGTCGGTCAGCGAGGTCGACGTGTCGATGCACCTGGAGACCCGCGGCCCCGGGCACTGCGACGAGGTCACCGTGGGGCTGCGCGAGCGCGGGTTCCGGGTGCGTCGGGAGGCCTGACGCACCGACCCGATGCCCGACCCGATGCCGACCCGACGCCCGACCCGACGCCCGGCCCGGGCGTCCGTCGGACCGCAGCAGCTCAGCCGGTGTAGGGCTCGACGGCGGTGATCCGCGCCGACATCTCC
>JBAVKQ010000035.1:0-15834 GCA_049688395.1 Candidatus Nanopelagicales bacterium | reverse complement strand
GAGGTCGCCCAGCGCCGCGCGCGCGAGGGCCGCCAGGCCGGCCAGGTCGGCGTCCCACTGGTCCGAGGGGATGGTGGTGAGCGCGGGGAGCAGCGACTGCAGCCGACCGGTGACCAGCAGCCGCGGTCCCCGGGTGCTAAGCAGGGCAGCGGTCAGCTCGACCTCGCCCGCCGCCACGGCATGGTCGAGGGAACGCTCCGCGAGGCCGTGGTCTGCGAGCCAGCGAGCCGCGGCGGCGTGCTGACGAGCCGGGGCGTCGACGTCTGCTGCCTCGAGGGTGGCCAACAGGTGGGCGCGCACAAGCGTGTGCACGACGTACGTCGGCTCCTCGCCGCCCGTGCGCCGGACGAGGGCCTGGGCCCGGAACAAGCGTTCGAGGAAGGCGCCGGCGTCGGGCCGCCCGCTGAGCGCGGCGGCGAGCCGAGGGCTCAGCTCGGAGACCACGGCGGTCGTGCGCAACAGCGCCAGGGCGTCGGCCGGAAGGGCCGCCTCGATCTCCCGAATGAGGAACTCCGATACCGACGGGTCGCGGCTCACATGGAGGTCGGCCCCAGGTTCCCGCCCGGCCCGTTGGGCGGCCAGCACGCCGAGTCGAACGGCAGCTGGCCAACCTTCGGTTTGGGCCAGCAGCGGCTCGGTGAGTGCTCGCGGGTCACCGCCCGCCCGGCCCACGACCTCCGCCACCTCCGCTCGGCTGTGCGCAAGCTCCGACTCAGTCACTTCCGCCACGCCGGTGCGCAGCCGGAGGGAGGTCAGCAGCGCGCGGGGTTCGACCCGAGTCCCGAGCGCAAACCCGCTGGTCGGCGGCAGGCCCAGGGCGAGCGAGTCGAGGAGCGCGAGGGAGGGTCCTGCATCGATGACATGGAGGTCGTCGACCACGAGTGCCGGAGGGGTCGCGAGGTCGTCGAGCAGCATGAGCAGCGCCTCGAACTCGGACCCTGTCGACCGCCTGGATGGCACCGCCAGCTCCTTCAGCTGGGCACTGGCCCGGGGGGCCGACTCCCGAACAGCGAGCGCGAGCGCGTCGCGCAGGTCGACGAAGAGCGCGGCCGGGTCGTTGGCATGGTCCGTGCAGGTCACCCAGGCGACGGGTCGGCCCTGCAGGACGGTCCGTCGGGCCCACTGGGCGAGCAGCGTGGTCTTGCCGAAACCCGCGGCAGCGCACACCAGCAGGACCCGGTGGCCCTCGGATTCGAGGCGGTCCAGCAGCACCCTGCGCTCGACCGTGCCGTCGGGCAGCTGAGGCACCTGGATGCGGGCGCGCAGCGCCGGCGTGCCGTTCGGCGATGGCCCCGGCCGGGCTCCCACGGGCCGGGTCACGTGGCTCCCTCCAGGTCGACGCCCGCCGTGGCCAGCAGTGCTGCGCGAACGGTGGGGAAGCGCAGCTCGGGTGGCAGGACGTCGGCCAGGCCATGGCGGTCGAGCTGCTCGCGAACAACGGCACGGGCCCGGGCGAGAACGAACTGGATGCCCTGCGAAGCCAGGCGCTCGATCACCCGCCGCAGGGTGGCCGCCGCCGCTGCGTCGAGGTGGGAGACCACCTCGGCGTCGAAGACGAACACCTGGACCGGGGTGGGCGAGCCGTGCACCGCCTGCTCCACGCGGGCGGCGAAGTAGCGCGCGTTGGCGAAGAACAGGCGGTCGTCGAGCCGATACACCACCACACCGGGCACGAGCAGCGCGGCCGGGTTGATGGCGACATCGACATGGCGATGGTGCTGGACGCTCCAGCCCAGCACCGCATCCCGTGGCTCGGCACTGCGCCGCACGACGTCCAGGAGCGACAGGGCGACGGCCAGCACGAGCGCCGGAAGCAGGCCCACGGTGAGCATGCCGAGAACGGTCACGGCCGCGATGAGCAGCTCGCCGCGCGATCCGCGCGCGAGTCCCAGCCACTCCGGCACGTCCACAAGGCTGAGCGCGGCGTAGATGATCACCGCCGCCAGGACCGCCTTGGGAAGCAGCGCGAGCGCCGGGGTGAGCACCAGCAGCACGAACACGACGGTACCGGCCTGAACCAGGCTGACCACCTGGGTGCGCCCACCCAGGCCCACGTTCACCGCGCTGCGCGACCCGCTGGCCCCCACCGGGAACGATCCTGTCACGCCGGCGGCCGCGTTGAGGCCGGCCAACGCCAGCAGCTCCTGGTCGGCGTCGACCTGCTCGTCGGGCCCGGCGGCGAGGCTGCGGGCCAGCAGGATCGCATCGGAGAACCCGACGATCGCGATTCCGACCGCCGGAAGCAGGAGCTGGAACGCGTCCCCCACGCCCACGGAGGGCAGGGACAACCGCGGCAGACCGGCGGGGATGTCGCCCACGACGGTGACGCCGCGCTCGGCCAGCCCTGCCAGGCCGGACACGGCGATCGCCGCGATCGTGAGCACCAGCAGCATCGGGAACCGCGGGAACCAGCGGCTGGCCACCAGGAGCAGCGCGAGGCTGGCCAGGCCGATCGCCACCGTCGCTGCGTGGGTGCCTCCTAGCGCGTTTCCGAGGAACGAACCGTACTGCTGCAGCGGGGTCTCCCCCGTCACCGTCACACCGAACAGCACGCCGAGCTGCCCGGCGATCATGGTCAGCGCGAGCCCGGTCACGAACCCGAGCAGCACCGCGGCGGAGAAGTAGTCGGCCAGCCAGCCCAGGTGAAGCAGCCGCGCGGCCAGGAACACCAGGCCGACCACCAGCGCGAGCATCGCCGCGAGGGCCACGTGCGTGCCGGGCTCCGGGTTGACGGCGACCAGCGCGGGCCCGACCATCAGCGCGGCCGTCGTGGTCGGACCGGTCATGAGCACCCGCGAGGAGCCCAGCAGCGCGTACGCGAGCAAGGGCAGGACCAGCCCGTAGAGCCCCACGACCACCGGTAGGCCGGCGAGCTGCGCGTAGGCCATCGCCTGGGGCAGCGCCAGTGCAGCGACGATGACCCCGGCGACCACATCGGGGCGCACCGACCGGACGCTGCGCAGCTGCGCCAACAGCGGCAGGAATTGGCGGCTTCCGGTGGCGCCCGGTGGCGCCCGGAACAGGCTCTGGCCCTCAGGGACCGGCGCGGGCTCGGTGGCTCCTGTGGGCTCTGGGATCGGGGCAGGCTGCGGCCCGAGACCTGTGTCGGCGCCCTCCGGAGAGGCTCGGCGCTCCCCGTCGCTCACGCCGCGCACCCTAGCCCCGCTCCGGCCGGGGAGTCTCTCCATGCCGCCATCCGACGTGCGCCTCATCAATTCCATGTGAGGTGCGTGGACGCCGGCCAGGCGTACGTTCCGGCGCATGCCCGCAACGCACTTCCACCCCCTCGGCAAGCTCCCGTCAGATGCCACCGCTGCTGCGCAACGCACGCACCGGGCGGCCCTTCCGTTCGACGACGAACGCGACTTCGCCGAGGCCCGTCGGGGGTTCCTCGCGGAGCCGGGGTACCGGCAGATCATGGCCGAGGCGGGCAACATCGCATGGAACATCGGCGCCTACGACTTCCTGTTGACCGGCGAGCAGTACGACAGCATCCACCCCTCGCTGCAGCGCCAGGCCACCCTGAACATGGAGTACGGCCTGTTCGAGGTGGTGCCCGGACACGTCTACCAGGTGCGCGGGTTCGATCTGGCCAACATCAGCTTCATCCGCTCGGACTCCGGATGGATCGTGTTCGACCCGCTCACCGCGAAGGAGACCGCGGCCGCCGCGCTGGCGCTGGTGACCGAGCAGCTCGGTGAGCGGCCGGTGGTGGCCGTCGTGTACTCGCACTCCCACGTCGACCACTTCGGCGGGGTCCGCGGGGTCGTCGACGAAGCCGACGTGCGGGCCGGGCGCGTCCAGATCCTCGCGCCCGTAGGGTTCATGGACCACGCCGTCGCCGAGAACGTCTACGCCGGCACCGCGATGAACCGCCGCGCGTTCTACCAGTACGGCGCGCTGCTGGACCGCAGCCCGTTCGGGCACGTGGACCAGTCAATCGGCAAGGGCGTCGCGGCCGGGACGGTGGGCCTCATCCCGCCGACACGGGTGATTATCGACGACATCGAGGAGGTCACCCTCGACGGCGTGCGGATGGTGTTCCAGAACACGCCGGGCACCGAAGCACCCGCCGAGATGAACACCTGGTTCCCGGACCTCAGGGCGTTCTGGGCCGCGGAGAACATCGTGGCGACGATCCACAACATCTACACCCTGCGGGGCGCGCTGGTCCGCGACGCCCTGGAGTGGTCGCGCCAGATCAACCGCGCGCTGTACCTGTTCGGCGGGCACGCCGAGGTCATGTTCGCCGCGCACTCGTGGCCGCGGTGGGGCAACGACCGAATCCAGGAGGTCATGCGGGCGCAGCGCGACACCTACGCGCACCTCAACAACGGCGTGCTGCACCTGGCCAACCGCGGCGTGACCATCAACGAGATCCACAACGTGTACCGGGTGCCCGAGTCGCTGCAGCGGCAGTGGGCGGCGCGCAGCTACCACGGCTCGGTGGAGCACAACGCGCGCGCTGTGGTGAACCGCTACCTCGGGTACTGGGACGCCAACCCCGCGACGCTGATCCCGCTGTCGCCACGCGACTCAGCGCCGCTGAAGGTCGAGATGATGGGCGGGGCCCTGCCCGTCCTGGCCCGCAGCCGCCGGCTGGTCGACGAGGGCAGCTATCGCATGGCCGTCGAGTTGCTCGACCTGCTCGTGCACGCCGAGCCGGCCAACGAGGCGGCCCGCCAGCTGCTCGCCGACGCCTTCGAGCAGCTCGGCTACCAGCACGAGAGCCCGAGCGTGCGCAACAGCTACCTGGCGGCCGCGCTCGAGCTGCGCTCGGGGATCCCCGAGGGGGTACCGCCGTCGAGCACGGGCCCGGACATGATCCGCGCACTGGGCACCGGCCAGTTCCTGGACTTCCTGGGCATCCGGCTCGATCCCGACAAGGCGCTCGGCCACACGTTCACGGCCAACCTCGTGACGCCAGACACGGGCGAGCAGTTCGTCGTCGAGCTCAGCAACGGGGTGCTCACCAACGTGGCCGGATTCCGCGCCGACGACCCCGACTTCACCCTGACGATCGATCGCGCCGACCTCGAGGCGGCGATGGCCGGCCAGGCACCCCTGGCCCAGCAGGTCGCCGAGGGTCGGGCCGCGATCGAGGGCGACCCAGCGCCGCTCCTGGCGCTGGCCGGCATGCTCGTCCACTTCGAGCTCGGCTTCGAGATCATGCCCGGGACGGGGCCCGGTCACCTCAGCCCCGCGCTCGACGCGTTCGCCCAGGAGCCGCTGGCGGACTCGTCCGGGGGGTGAGACCCGATGGCGACAGCAGTCGTCGTGTTCGCCGCACTCGTGGTGCTGTTCGGCGCGTGCGCGCATCGCCTCGGTCGCTGGAACGTCACCGCCCCGATCGTGTTCGTGGCGGCGGGGAGCATCATCGGGCTTTCGGTTGAGTCCCCCTCGGCCAGCGAGGTCACCTGGGTCCGTCCCATCGCCGAGATGACTCTCGTGCTCGTACTGTTCCACGACGCCGCCCAGGTACGCCCCCACGACATCCGTCAGGACCGGGGCCTCGTCGCGCGCACCCTGGGGATCGCCTTCCCGCTCACTCTGCTGGCCGGCTTCCTGCTCGCCCGCGCTGTCTTCCCCGACCAGCCCGTCATGCTGAGCCTGCTGGTTGCTGCCGCACTGGCCCCCACCGACGCCGGCCTCGGCGCAGCAACGGTCCTGAACCCGATCGTGCCGGTCCGGGTGCGCCGGCTGCTCAACGTCGAAAGCGGGCTCAACGACGGCCTGGCCACCCCGGTGGCCCTGTTCGCGATCGCTGCCCTGGCTGGCACCTACGGGTTGCGACCCGCTGCCAGCCTGGCCCAAGCGGCGGCGGCGATCGCCTGGGGTGTGGCGATTGGGATCGCCGTCGGCGTCGTCGGCGCGAAGCTGCTCGGATGGTCACGCGCCAGGGACTGGAGCACCAGCGAGACCCGTGCGCTCGGGGTGCTCGCCCTCCCCGTGATCGCCTTCGGCGGGGCGGAGCTCGTGCACGGCAACGGCTTCGTCGCTGCCTACGTCGCAGGCACCGCCCTCACCGGCGCAGGGGAGTGGCTGGCCGAGGAGCACTCCGCCCTGCACCTGACCGAGGTGCTCACGGGGCCGCTGGGGTTCATCGTGTGGGCCGTATTCGGCGTCGTCGCGGTCCCGCGCATCCTGGGTGCCATCGGCTGGCAGGAGGTCCTGTTCGCAGTGATGTCGCTGACGGTCCTGCGGATGGGGCCGATGGCCCTGGCCCTGCTCGGCACCGGCCTGCGGGCACCGACGCTGTTGTTCGTCGGCTGGTTCGGCCCGCGGGGGCTCGTCTCGGTCGTGTTCACGATGATCGCCGTCGAGAGCCTCGTGATGGACGAGCAGCTGAGCGCCGCGCTGTCCATCGTGGGCCTCACCGTGGTGCTCAGCGTGCTGGCACACGGGCTGTCCGCCGGACCGCTGGCGCAGCGGTACGGCAACTGGGTGGACCGGAACCGACCGACGGCCGAAACGCGGGGCGACGTCAGCGCCCCCGCGTTCCACCCCCAGCCGCGCGGCTCGATCCTGCGCCAGGGGTGAGGGGGCCCTGCCTGGGCATTTCCCCCGCCGAAGCTGCCCTTGACTGGCGCGCGTCCACTTCCTCGAAGGGCCCAGGGGGTCGCAGATGAGAGTCGGATAGGTCGTCCTGTGCGTGAACGACGCGGAAGCCTGTCGCAGGTTCTGGGTCGACCAGATCGGGATGGTCGAGAAGCGGCGCACCGAGGCGGGCGCGTTCACGATCGCGCAGGTCGGGTTCGCCGACCAGCCGTTCGCGTTCGAGCTCGTGCCGCTCGAGCTGATGTAGGACAACCCGGCCGGGCTCGACCTCGCAACACCTTCGATCGCCTTCGCGGTCGATGATCTCGATGCCGCGCGCACCGGACTGGTCGGGCGTGGTGTGCAGGCGAGCGAGGTGGGCGAGCACGGGGGCACGCGGAGCTTCGCATTCGCGGACCCCGAGGGTCGCTGGTTCGCCGTCACAGCCGGATGAGCACGGCATCGCCCCGCCGCTGACCGGGACGGTACGCGGAAAGCAGCACAGCTCACCGGGACGGTACGCGGCGAAGGGACGCCCTCCGCGGCCGGCGTCTGGATGGGATACGCCGATGAATCGGCGACGACTACCGCGACTCGATCAGCGGCCCGGTGTTCTGAGCAGGCGCCCGGAATCTTGCCGGTTGAGGTCACCCGTTGCGACTCGCTCGTGCGTCGGGAACTGCTGTTGGCGCCCCAGGGCGACCCCCGACCTGGATCGGGGGTGACGTGGCACTGTCGTCGATGTTGTCCTGAGCGGCCTTGAACGGACACGGGTCGACGGCCGTGGCGGGCTGCACCCCCCGGGCCGGGGCTGCCGGTTTGACCTCGGCCCTCGGGGGGTGGTCGGGTGCGCGTCGTCTTGCCATACTCGGGAAGCCGGTCTGCGAGTCCCGTAGGTCTTCGCCTTGGGCTCGGGAGGTCACGGATACGGTGGGCCAGTTGGGCGTATCTGGGAGGGCAACTCGGAGTGCCGGACCTGCGCTCAGTCCCAGCCGGGGAAGTGGGCGATGTTGATCTCGAGGTGGGTTGATGCCTCGCGCCCAGCCAGGTTGCGCACGACGACGGTGAACTCGACCGGTGAGCCCCTCGCGAGTCCGGCGGCGTCGAACAGCGCCCCCCGCGGCCATCTGCCGACGATCGGGGTGATCCACTGCGTGGGCTGGGCGTCGTCCACGGCGATCAGCTCACGGGGGGCCGGGCCGGGGCCGTCGCGGTCGGCGTAGAAGGAGGCCAGCACCCAGCCCGGGCTGCTCACCTCGGCCTGCACCCTGAGCCACCCCTCCCAGGGGGCGGGAAAGACCCGCAGCCGCACCGACGGTCCAACCGTTGCGGCGGCCATCGGTCGCTCGGGGCGCAGCACGAGCGCCCCCATCGCCGGGACGGTCACGGTGAGCTGCCCGGCGGCGGTGGACCGTGGATGGGATGGCACGGACCCCTCAGAGGCGTAGACCGTGGTGAAGGTCGCGTCCGGGGTCCAGGTCCCGATCGTGACCTGGGTCGGCTCCTTGGCGTTGTTCAGGGCCACCACGTACTCGGTGCCGGTGTCCCGGTGGATCCGGCTGAAGGCCACGACACCGCGCGCGTCGGTCGGGCAGGTCCGCTGGACCTGCACCCCATCGGCAAGTGCCGGGTGGTCGTATCGCAGCTGGGCCAACCGGGTGAGCAACCGGTACGTGGGATGGGACGTGTCATAGGCGTCGACGTCAGACCCGGCGTCCGTGCCCTGGCGGACGTTGTCCAGGTACTGCGGTGTGCGCGAGGCGAACATGTCTTGGCGGGCGAGGTCGCCCCCGCCGTGTCCGGTGAAGCCCTGCTCGTCGCCGTAGTAGACCACGGGCTGGCCACGCAGCAGGAACAGCGTCTCGTAGGCGAAGTGCACGCGGTGCAGCCAGGACTCCTCGTCTGGGTCACTGCCCCACAGCCGCAAGGCGATCCGGCCCATGTCATGGTTTCCGACGAACGTCGGGGATGCGTACGCATCGGAGTCGGCACCGGCGTACTCCAGGTCACGGTCGAGCACCGGGCACAACGAGTCCCAGGCGTGGCCCGGTGGCAGGCCCTCGGCGAACTGCTCGATGCCGGCCTGCAGCGGGAAGTCCAGCAGAGCGGGCAGGTCGCTGCGCCGGGCGTAGTCCAACGTGTCCGGGTAGCCGGCCTGCACCTCGCCAAACAGGAAGAAGTCCGGCACCCCCACCTCGGCGGCTGCCTGCTTGATTGCCGGTACGAACTCGCGCCAGAACTCGAGGTTGACGTGCCGGGCCGAGTCGAGGCGGAACCCGTCGACCCCCGTCCAGCGGATCAGGTCGGAATAGATGTCGATCAGCCCGTCGACGACCTCGGGCCGCTCGGTGAACACGTCGTCCATCCCGGCCCAGTCGCCGTACGTCCAGCTCTCCCCCTGGAACCTCGTGTCCCCCCGGTTGTGGTACATCGTCACGTCGTTGAGCCACGCGGGGGCCTTCACGTCGGCCTGGTCGGCGGGAACGACCGGGCTGTAGGGGAAGGAATCGGGACCCAGCTCGGGGAAGTCATCCGATCCGGCGACCACGGCATCGTCGAACGGCACCCCGTTGACATCGGTGTACGGGTAGGTCGCCTTCGTCCGGTACCCCGGCCAGCGCCCGGCCCCCTCGTAGGTGATCACGTCGGCGGTGTGGTTCAGGGTGACATCCAGGAACACCTTCATCCCCCGTCTGTGGGCCGCCTCTACGAGGTCGACCAGGTCCTGGTTGGTGCCCAGGTGGGGGTCCACCTGGGTGTAGTCGGTGACGTGGTAGCCGTGGTAGCCCGTGGTGAGCACCTGGTCGCCGTCCATCTGGACGGGCTTGTTCGTCAACACCGGCGTCAGCCACAGGGCGGTCGCGCCCAGGCCCTGGATGTAGCCCAGCTTCTCGCGCAGCCCGACCAGGTCACCCCCGTGGTAGAACTCCGGTCGCGTCGGGTCGTAGCCGTGCTCCAACGGACCCGCCCCACCCGCGCCGGTGTCATTGGACGGATCCCCATTGGCGAACCTGTCAACCATCACGAAGTAGATGACATCCCGCGCCGCAGGGCCCACCCGGGTCATGAGCGCCAGCCCTTCGTCACCGGCCATGAGGACGCTCGACTCGGCGGATACCTGATCACGAATGAAGCCACCCTGGCGGTAGATGAACACCCCGGCCACCGCCCCCAGCAGGACAGCCACCACCCCCGCCTTCACCAATGCGCGCTTCCCACGGCGCCTCACGATTCAAGCCTACGCGTCCGGCCGACCGGCTCATCGGCTCATGGCGGTTGGTCCGAGAGCAAGCTCGGCGCGCCGTCTGGCCACACGAGCGGAAATGGCATCCCGGGGCGCCACACTGCACTCGGCAGCCCGGATCTGCCGCCCGCCTTGTCGGCAGCCTGGTGGCCATCGAATCGGGTAGCGGGCGGCCACTGCCACAGGTGCCTGCTGAGCGCGGCGGATGAACTCCCGGGTTCGGTGCCGACGGGCCCACAGGAGCCTCGTGAGTGGGTTGGTCGGAGCCGTGGGTAGGGTTCTGGGCAGATGGTCCGGTGGGCGATGGCTGGGGGATCAGTGGATGCCGAACGTTCGGCGGCAGGGGATGACGTCCTGGCGCTGGTCAGGGAGCTGCGCGAGCTCAGCGGGAGGATGCCGCGGTGGACGGTCGCGGCGGAACTGGCGACGTTCGGGGCGGTGCTGAACGCGGTCGTCGGCGGGCGGGGTGGTGCGGCGTCGTTCCGCGACGGGGTGCTGCTGGACGAGGCGGCCTACATCGACGCCTACCGCCGGGTGTACGAGGCCCTACTGGCCGACCTGCCTGGTCGCATGGCGCTGCTGCGCCTGGTGGATCTGGCGATCACTGAAGACCACCGGGAGAACGCGAGCCTGCTGGCTGCCTTCGCGATGCTTGATCCGGCGGCTGGCGACGAGCCGCAGGTGCTTGGTGCGACACGTCATGCAGCGCCGGCTGCAGCGCATGCCGTGGTCAAGTTCATGCTCCTGCTGGCACCGTCGGTGCCGGCGGTGGCGAAGTACCTGGTGCTGCGGGCGCGGGCCCGCAGCTGACACAAGGGGGTGTGGTGCACATGGCGGAGAAGACACTCGAGATCGGCGTGGTGATCGCCGGTGCTGGAGCGCGGGGGGCGTACGAGGCTGGGCTGCTGGCTGGCCTGCTTCCAGAGATCGCGGCGCGCACCCAGGCCGAGGGCCAGGTGGCCCGGTTCTGGTTCATCGGGACCAGCGCGGGATCGCTGAACTCGGTACTGATCGCCAGCCGCGCGCCACGGGTGGTCCCTGAGCAGGAACCGGCGGAGGTCCGAGAGCTGTGGACGGCGACGATGGACCAGGTCGCCGACATCTGGGGCAACGTCAGCGAGGGCCGCGTCCTCGGGCTGCTGCCCAATGGCCGACTCATGGCGGCGCTCACCCGACTCCTGCCAGCCGGAAGGTTGCCATTGACCAGCCTTCTGAACACCGACCCGCTGCACCAGTTGGCCCAGGATCGGTCGATCGTGGATTGGGAGCAGTTGCACCGAAACGTCCGCGACTGCACGGTCGGGGCGGTAGGCGCGGCCACCACCGCCCGCGACGGCCGCACGGTGCTGTTCCTGCACCGGCACGACGGCCCACCGATCCCCCGGGACGCGTGGCGGGATATCGACTACGTGGACTGCCCGCGCGGTATCGAGGCCCAGCACGTGCTCGCGTCCTCGGCGATCCCGGTGGCGTTCCCGGCTCAGCGAATCACCGAACCGCCGGAATGGGAGGGCTGGTACTACGACGGCGGGGTGCGGCTGAACACCCCGTTGAAGCCGGCGATCGAACTGGGGCTGCGGCACCTGGTGATCGTGGGCACCCACCCGGACCGCTACGACCGCGACGAACTTCCCGACCCCGAGCTGCCGTGCCCGGAGGTGGACGAGGCGGCCGTTCCGGTGGCCAACCAGATCATGGCCGACCAGCTGATCCAGGACCTGCAGACCCTGCGCAGCCGCAACCGGGTCCAGCCGCAGGAGGCGACGAAGTACCTGTTCGCCGGCCCCGCGACGTTTGACGCGCTGGCCGATCTGGCGCGGAACACGCCCACGCACTGGACGTTGGCCCAGCAGGCGCGCAAACTGCTGGGCGCTCAGGCGCGGGACGAGTTGTCCAGCTACCTGCTGTTCGATCCCGGGTACCTGAGCGCATCCGTGGAGGCCGGCCGGATCCGGGCCCAAGAGGCTCGGGTGCTGGGCGAAGGCACCCCGGTCGTGGATTGGTCGAGTTGACGGTCGTTCAGGGCATTGAGATGCCTGCCCGTGGGGGGTGATAGGCGGCGGTTAGACGCAATACCGTTAAGTTAGGGTGGGGTCACGGTGTAGGTTGGCGGATGTTGGGGTTGGGGCCAGGTCGCGTGGTGGGCGCGTTTGACGTGCCACTTGACGTATTTGCGTTTGATGACGCGGGGTGCCGAGCGGGTGCGTCGGGCGGGGTTGAGCCGGTCGAGCAGGCGGCGGAGGAAGTCCAGCCAGCCGGGGCTGTCGCGGGCGTGCTGGTCAGGGGGGGAAAGCGCCCGGGTGGGCGAGGGTCTGGCGGGTGATTCGTAGGGCGGCGACGAAGCTGAGCCGGTCTGGGTCGTGCCCGGAATGGGTGGCCGCTTCGGCCATGAGGGAGCGGATCGCGAAGTGGCAGCACAGGTGGCCCCAGATCTCTTGGAGCACGAGGTCCGGAGACTTCGAGCGCAGCACGGTGCGGGGTCCGCGCTGGTGGGTCTTCAGCTCGTCGAAGGTCGACTCGATCTCCCAGCGTTGGGCGTAGGCCGCGGCCAGGTCGACCGCGCTGACTTCCTCGGGATCGGTCAGGGTGGTGAAGAGTCGGTAGGCGGTTGGGTTCTCCCGGCCGTCGTCAATGGTGAAGTCGACGACGCGGACCAGCATCGGGGCCTCGCGTCGCGCCGCCGCCGAGTGGGTTTGGTGCAGGTGGGCCAACCAGGAGCCGTCCGCAAGGTCTTGGACATGGGTGGGTCTCGCAGCGGTCTTGTCGGTGCGGATCCGCCACACCAGATCCGCCCCGGTCGCGATTGCCTTGCGCCACAGGGCGTAGGAGAAGAACCCTCGGTCTGCGGTGAGCAGCATCCCGGGCTGCAGTCGGTTCAGGAGCCGTGCGGCCAAGGTGGCCTCGGATTCGGAGTACGTGCCGACCTCGGCGGCGAAGATCGCATGGGTGCCGCACTCGGCCAACGCCACGACCCGAGCCTGCGGGAACGCCGCCTGCTCGCCCTTGTTCACCCCAGGACGGCCGAAGTGCTCCGCGTTGACGACCGTGTCGGCGACATCCAGACACATCCCGTCGATCGCGACCAGCCGCCGCCCGGCCAACCACACCCCCGGCGTCGCGTCGACGCCGATCGGGCGGGCCACCCGCTCGAACAACGCCGCCAACGGCTCCGAGCCCAGCCGGACCCGGGCCTGGAAGATCGCGGACTTGCTCGGCAAGGTGTACGCCTCGGTCCAGCCCGAGGCCCACGACAGCCCATCGGTCAACTGAGCGAGCACGTCCTCATAGGAACCCTCGGAGTACAGCGCCATCCCGATCGAGAAGTAGGCCATCACCCGCGCCGGCAACGAACGATGACGCTGCTCGGTACGACCCGCCCCCGCGACCACCTCATCGACCAGTTCCGGCGGGAACACCCGCGTCAGCACTCCGACCGAGACCAGGTCAGACAACCGACGATCCGTCTCCGGCTTCACCCATCCAGCGCGAGGCATACCAACAAACTACACCCATGTCACTCTAACTTAACGGTATTGCGGTTAGACGCGGGGTCGAGGGCCCGAGTTCGTGGGGGCTCACCTTGACAGCTGCACCGCCCGGTGCGGGGCCGACAGATGAGTTCTGGAGTTCCCCTTCGATCATCCGGCCTGCGCCCTTGACAGCGAAGTGGTCCTGACGACAGGCTCGGAGAGCGCTCTCGCGATGGGGGCTCCCCCAGCTGTAGGAGGACGAATGAATGGGGCAACGGCGCGCCTGCTCTGGGCAGGGGTGGCGGCTGCCGTCTGGTACACCGCGGTCGTGCTGATCGGGGCGTTGGCGACCCCGGGTTACAGCCACATCGGCGAGCATGTGAGCACGCTGTACCAGTCGGGTGCGCCCAACGGGACGTGGATCGCCGCACTGTTCGCCGTCTACAACCTGCTCATCCTGGCCTTCGGGGTCGGGGTCTTCCGCCTGGCCTCCAACCGCGGCGGCGCGCGCCGGAGGATCGGCCAGGCGGGCGGCCTGGCTCTGGTGCTCACCGCGATCGCAGGCGTCATGGACGTCGTGTTCCGGCAGGACCCGATCGGCTCGCCGGCCACGACGCCCGGCACGCTCCACGTCGTCTTCGCCGGCGTCGCCTCCCTGCTCACGATCCTGGCGATCGCTCTCGTCGCCAGCTGGGCCCTCGCCCGGCCGGAGTTGCGGGGCTTCGGCTGGTACTCGGTCGCGACGCTGGTCGTGATCGCGGTGTCCGGCCCGGTCGCCGCCGTCGCTACGGCGGGCCTGTGGCAGACGATGGGCCTGCTCGAGCGGATCCCCATCTTCGGCTTCGTCCAGTGGGCCGCCGTCACGTCGATCATCCTCGCCCGGTGGCAGCCCGTCTCACGCAAGCCCACTACGGCCGCCTCCGTGCGCACATAGTCGATCGACCTCCAAGGCTGGGCGGACCGAACCGGCGTCGGCAGGCGGTTGCCACGACGTCCGTATGGCGCCGATCTGGGCACAAGCAACGCGCTCCAGGCTCCCACCCCCAACTCCTCGTCGCGGTGCGTCCGCTCGCGGCCGGGATGACGCAGTTCGGCAGCCCACACCCCATTCCGACAGATCGGCGGCCAGATTCACCTCGCGTGTGGGCAGCTCCTGCCTTGGTCACGTTGGGTGAGATGAGACAGGTGAACGCCCGACGACAGTCGCGTCCATGGACGCGGCGAAACACCGCGTGATGCCGGGCCGCTTCGCGGCGGAGAGACGCAGGGGCAGGCCGCCTTTGTTCCGGGCGTCGAGCCCGTGGTGGTGCTCCGGCGGTGGCTTCGTGGCGCGCTGGTCAGCCCATCGGGTGAACGAAGTACTCGGGGACCTCAGCCGAAACGAGGTCCTGCTCGTCGCCCCACGTGGCGTGGCGAGGTACCGCTTCCACGGCGACCCGCCGAGCCAGATCCTCGGTCGGCTCAAGCCCCGAGGCGAGTGAGTGGCTCAGCGCGCGGTGGGGTGGACCACCCAGACGTTCGGTTCGACGTAGACCGCGACGCCGTGCTCGACGTCGCAGTGCACCGGAGCGAGGGCCTGCGGTACGAGGACTGGGCCGGTGGTGTCGAACGGCAGCCCAGTCCAGGCCCGCCACTCCTCGAGCGTGCCGGGGACGACCATGGAGCGCGGGGCCACCTTCGCGATGCGGCCGCCGACGCGGACGTGCACCCGGAGCCACGGGTCGACGGGCAGACCGTCCTCACGCACCCGGAACGCGTACGACGACATGGGCTCGTGGATGTCGGCCTTGCCGTTGGGCCGGACCGGCGCGACGAGTTCGGCGAAGCCGAGACGGGCGGCGTTGTCACGCAGGGCGACGAGCATCTGCGCGGAGATTCCCGCGCCCTGGCGGTCGGGGCGCACCGCGATCTCCACCGCGGAGATCGCGTCGGGCTCCTGGCCACCGATGCTGGCGAGTACGCCGCTTCGGATCACTGAATCCCAGCCGTTGCCGGGCAGCTCCTCCTCTCCCAGGACGAAGGGGACGGAGTAGGCGCAGGCGACCACCTCGCCGGTCTCGTCCTGGCCGACGAGGACGAATTCGGCGAAGCGGGCCTCGATGTTGCCGTAGAACAGGCCACCGATCGGGTCATGGCGCATGAACTCCGGCCACGAGGTCGGCATGTCCCACATGGCGTCAGCGAGGGCTGGCCGGGCAGCGAGCGTGGTGATGAGCAGTTGCACACCCCCATCGTGCTCGGCCCGGGGGCTGCCGCGGAAGGGTACGCACGCAGATGATCACCAGCCACCAGCCACCGGACGCTGGTTGACACCGTTCCCGCCGACACCCTCGCCAAGGTCGTCACCCACATCGCACGGCCGACCCACCCTGCACCGCTCGATGAACCCGAGGCACCCCCTGGCCCGATACGCGGTCCTTGTGGCCGCTGCGCAGCCTGCCCCAACGCGCGCGACACGCGGCTGCTTGTTGACTTCTCTTACGGCTCCGGCCCGGCCAGGCTGGTGTCGAGGTGCTCGGCGGGACGCTCTCTATTCGCGGCTGCCCGCCAGCGTGATCGGTGTGGCTCTCTATCGGGCTGCGT
>JBAVKQ010000034.1:0-7810 GCA_049688395.1 Candidatus Nanopelagicales bacterium | reverse complement strand
GGGTGAGCCCGCCGGCGTGGGCGGCTGCGGCCCGGGCCGCGGTCACCCGGGCTTCGGGTGTGTCGGCCGGTGGGTGCTGGGCCAGGTGGGCTTCGGCGTACACCAGCCCGCCCGCGCGGGCCTCGGCCAGCGCGCTTGTGACGGCCGCTGGGCCGCCGGTGGTGTGCAGGTCGGCCAGGTCTTTCCCTGCGGTGATGCGCACCGCCTGGGGGTGCCGGGCGCCTCGTTGGGTGAGCATGGCCAGGGTGCGCCCGAGGGCCGCGGTGCCGGCTGGGTCGTTGTCGGGGGCCAGGACCAGGTCCCGTCCGCGGCCGCGGCCCAGGGCGAGGTCGAGGTGGTGGTCGGTGACCGCTGTGCCGCACGCGGCCAACCCGACGGTGTCCCCGGCCCCGGCGTGGGTGACGGCCAGGGCGTCCCACGGGCCCTCAGCCAGGACGACGGTGGTGGGGTGCTGGGGGTCGGCGTCGCTGTGGGGGATGTGTTGGGTGCCGAACAGCAACCGGCTCTTGTCGTACAGGGTGCTGGCGGGAGTGTTGAGGTACTTGGGGGCGTCGGGGTGCCCGGTGGTGTCCCGGGCGGTGAACCCGACCACGCCGAGCTGGTCGTGGATCGGGAAGGTGATCCGTCCGCGGAACCGGTCGATCAGCCGGCCGTGCCGGGCGGTGACCGCGACCCCGGCGGCCAGCAGGTCGGTGTCGGTGTGCCCGCGGGTGCGCAGGTGGTCGACCAGCCCGGTCCACGATGCCGGGGCGTACCCGACCCCGTACCCGGTGGCTTCGGCGGGGGTGTACCCGCGGGCGGTGACCGCCTCGGTGAACACGACCTGCGCGGCCTGGGTTTGCAACCAGGTCTGCGCGTCGAGCAGGACGACCCGCAGCCGGTCGCCGTCCGGGTCCAGGGCCGCGGCCAGCCGGTGGCGGGTCGCATCCGCCGCCGTCGCGGTCGCCAGGGCGGCGGTCGTCTGGGTTTGGGTGGTGGCGGCCAGGTCGGCGGCCACGTCCGGGTCCGGGGTGGTGGCTGGGTCGGTGGCCGCGATCAGCGTCCGGGCGGTGTCCAGGACCCGCCGGGCGGTGCTGGTGAGCGCCTCGTTGTCCCGCCCGGCCCAGCCGGCGATGTAGGCGAAGGTGTAGTCGGCCGTGTCCAGGCCGTGGTGCGCGACGACCAGGTAGGCCACGGACTCGGCCTCAACCTCGATCAGGTCCCGGCACGCTGGGCCCTCACTGCGGTCCCGGGGGCCATGAAGTAGCACATGCCCGGCTTCTTATCTGGACCAGCGCCGCTCGCTCGTGCGGCGCTGGTCCAGATAATGTGAGCTGACCGACCCAACGCCCAGGCACCTGAATGTCGGCCGATGAGCCGAGGCTGTGGCTGGTCTCCGACCAACGCAGCGCTCGCTCGCGACGGTCTCTTCTTGCATCGCGACGTCTCCACGACTACGGAGGAAGACCGAAACGGCTGATTGCTCCGCGACCGTGGTCGGAGAGGGTACGGTGAATGCAATCAAACCCGGCGCGGTTCTAGCCCGGCGCCGATCGTGTGAGGCGCCCTGCGAGAACCTCGGGGATTCGCCGTGGCCGCGCAGGTGGGTGCGACGATCTGCCAGCGCGAGCCCCAGCGCCCGACGAGAGTCGGTCACGTCGTGCCGGCCTCGGTCAACCAATGCGCCAGCACGGGAGTCTCGGCGCTCTCGTTGCCGTACCGGTGGATCGCCAGGGTGCTCACCGCCCGCCTGCCTGAACGACCTTGACCCTCGACGCCATTTCCCCCCCGCCTGCAGGCGGAGCAAGAGCTGGCCGTTGTTTGACCGCGCCGATTTGGCTGGGCGAGACTGGACCAGCGCTGACTTCCATGAAGGGGGAGCAATGGGTGGTAGTTCGCAGTTCGTGCCGCATCAGGCAGATGACGAGGCGGTTCCGTCCTCGCCGGCACAAGGTCGGAGAGCCACGCAGCACGCACCGCCGGAGTGCCCAGTGCGGTCCCGCCCGACATAACCAGTAGGGTCCCGCCCACCAGAAGCGGCCGGCCGCTTCTCGGGAAGGTGCTCATCTCCGCCGGGCTGGTAGGGCTAGTGCTCACGGCGATCTTCGCCGTGACATCCGCGTTGCCCCTCCGCGAATTGACACGCGTGGACGCGCAGCGGCTCCTCTACGAGGAGTACTTCTGGTGCCACTACGAATGGTCAGGTGAACCCGGACCAGGATCGAACCCGGAGTATGCCGAGGGCGACTGCCTGCCCGGATCGCCAATGGGACCCGTGCAGGTCTTCGTGGACCCGCAGGGGTATGTGCGGGGCTCCTGGCAGATGATCGCGGCCTTAGTGTTCGGCCCCGTCGTCGTTGCCCTGATGTTGCCTCTTACGCTGCTCCTCGCGGGTATTCTCGTTCGGCGCGGGCACCGGTCCCGAACTGGTTGACCCGCCTGAAGAGGCCAAGCCTCGATCCACCGATCGGCTGGGCTTGGGCCTTTGTGACGGATGACTTCCACCACCGAGCGTGATCTGGGGGTCCTACAGCGCTCTCGCCTTCCGAGAAGGGGTCGAAACCTACCTGGCCGATTTACACGCCGGAGACGGTATGAAGTGACGTGCCCTTTTCGGGACTCCGCACCGACGCCCTCAAGCAACCAGCCTCCCGGGCCGGCGCATAAGGGGCCACCGTGTGATGGGAACAACCAGCCAACTCCGTCGTCAATCGCGGAACGACCCAGTCAAGTCGTACGACAGAGCTCGCCTCACCGGGGCTGTAGCTCTTTGTGCCGCGTACCGTCTTGGTCAGCGGCGCTGCATACTGCCGCCTGCGGACGCGCTTGGGCAGGCGTCGTTGTTCGCCCGGTGGGCTGCGGCTGCTCGCGCGAGTGTCCACCACCCGCTGCTTCTCGCAAGGCCCGAGAGGCAGTGAGCCCTATGCGCGGGAGCGTGATCGCCGTTGAGGCCGGCGCGCACTAGAACGGGGAGCCCCCCCGTCCAGCTCGTCCTCATCCGCCTCGTCTGGTGGCCGGCGTCCCCCTCGCAGGTCAATGCCATGCTCTGCCCGTGAGCTATGACGTGTATGTGTGGCATCGCGCCGTCGGTGATGTGGATGACGTGCTCGACGGGTTAGCGGACGAGGACCCGAGCGGTGTGGAATCGCACCCCTCGGTATTGGCGTTCCGGGAGGCGCTGCTGGCAGGGTTTCCCCGACTGGTCGATGTGATCGAACCGGAGGCGACGTCGGAGCATGCCAGCAGGTACGTGGGGTTGACGCTTCCGTTCCCATGGGTGGAGGACCTGCCCGCCATCGAGCGACTAGCGGTGCGCCACGAGCTGACCGGCTGGGATCCCCAAGCCGGGCGCGTATTCGGGTCCCCGGCCGCGGGCCCGTCCCCGCGGCCAGCATCGGCACGGGTACCGGCCGGACCCGATGGGCTGTGGACCGTGGAGCGGCTGACCGAGCGCGGGATGGGCAAGCGTTGGGTCACCACGGCGTGGTCAGTCACTGGCGGGCCTGCCCGAGGTGATCACCTACGGGCAGGCGGTGGGGGTCAACATCCTGGCCATGGCCCTGCGGGACGGCGTGGACGCTGACAGCGCGTTGGCGCGTGAGTCCGTGCAGTTCGTGGCGGACCACTGCGCGGGCGGGCCTCCGTCCGACGAAGTGTTCGTGGAGATCGGATACTGCATGACCGAGCTGCGTGGGTTCGCCCAGAGCCTGGCGTACGGACGGGATTGACCGCACCAAGCACTGATGGCGGGTTGCCACGCAGCAGGTCATGGCGGCGGCCAGATCGCGCGGCGTCGACTCGGGCCTAGCGTCCATCCCGACCACAGCGAGTGCCCCCTTCCGCCATCGGGCGCAGACGATCCGCTCGATCATGGTCGATGCATGGAATCGGCCGTTAGGCAGGGTCGCGGTACAGCGGTGCCGGGTCCCCATATTGAGCCCGTCTGACAGCGCCGGGCAGAGCTCTAGCCAGGGCATGTGACGCGTCGACGGAACATCCCACGGTGAACTCGACTTCCTCGTCGACCTCGCAGGCCAGGCACCAGGCTTGATCCTCGGGCCACACGAGATTCGGTTCCTGATAGCCCTGCGCAGAGCCGTACCAAGCCAGGGCCGGGGCGTCTCTGAGTACTCGGACAGGTCCGGTGAACAGCAGCATCTTTCGATGAGGAATCAGCACTCGGGGCGCTACAGGAGGCGGGTCCCCGCCCCAGCCCTCCCAGATCGCCGCGTACGCACTGGCGGGCGTGGCCGTGAAGGTCGCGAGGGTCGCGAGTGCTACGCGAAGGCCAGGATCCTCTCCCGCGACACCATCAGGGGCCTGGGCGAAGGCGATGCGCACGTACACGTCGAAGCCTGGTGGGCCGTAGCGAACAAGATCCCACCAATCAACAGCAGACCGCAGCAACCATTGCGCTGCATCCGGGTGTGAAGCGGCGCGTACCTCCGTCATGCCTTCAGTCTGGCGCTGCACGCCAGCAACTTACGCGCTCAGCCACCGCGAGCCCGCACTCATACAAGGTGTGTCCTACCGCGAAACGCGCGCTGTCTGAGGCTCGATCGAGCAACGGGTGTCACTTGGGAGTCGACACCATGCGGTCCATCTACTGAGCGCGGCGGTCGGGCAGTGGGACGATCCGCCTATGAAGGCGACCAGGGTGGACACGCGCGACGTCACGTGGCAGGTGGATCACACGAGGTACCGGGTGTACTTCTGGACCCGCGATGGCTCGGCATCCGATGAGTGACGCGTGACCGACGCGGCGAACGTCCATGACGTCCTCGCTTGGGCCGATGATCGAGTAGGAGAAGGACGTAGCTACCAGGTGTTCATCGAGGCGTTGGCCGAGAGGGAGGAGCAGGGAGTGGGGCTCCTACGATTGCGCGGGGCTGACCCCACAGCGCGGCAGGGCCTGCAGCTGAGGTGCAGCCCGCCTCCGCGCCAAGGTGCCCCACTTCTGCCGCGAGCTGGGCGCCTTCAGGAGGCCTCACCGCGCCCAGATGGACCCTGGGGGAGGGCGACTTTCAGTCAGTCCGTTTCGGCCACGAGTAGCGCCCGGACGAGGCTCTCGTACTGTTCGCCGTGGGCTGGATCTGAGCAGGGAGAGGTGCCCTGTTCGAGCCATCTTCCCCACAGCCGGGAGGGTCTGAGGCGCCGGTCCGGCAGGTTATGCGCCAGATTGCGTGAGTCGGCTCCATGCATGGGCACCCGTCAGACCTCTGCCCGTGGCAGTGCTGTCGGAGGTGCCAGCTGGCGCTCCGAGGGGAGGGGCAGCCCGACGGTCGGCAGGCCGAGATGGGTGGCGGTGCGTTGCATCTGGATGCGTTTGTGCTGCGCGGCGGCGAGGCTGGCCTGCAGGCCTTCGACGTCACCGAGCCAGCCGCGGTCGTGGGCTTCGGCGAGGCGGTCGGCGAGGTTGTCGATGATCTCCTCGAGGCGGTGCTGCTGGGCCGGGTCGGGGCGCAGCATCGGGCAGCGGACGCAGGCGTTTTCGTGCTGGCAACCGGTGCCGTAGGCGCGCCCGCAGGTCCCCAACTCGATCTTGCGGGCGGCGAAGTGGCCGAGGAACTCGTCCCACTCGCTCTCGGTCGGTTCCCGGTATTCCTCCGACGGGCGGGTGGTGCGCCGGCGGGCGATGAACGCGCGGTGGTGCTCGATCACGTCCTGGTCGTAGATGGCCAGGTAGGACTGGGTGGTGGCCAGCGAGGCGTGGCCCAGAATCTTGGCGGTGATGTGCACGGGCAGACCGGATGCGACCGCCTCGGTGGCGAAGATGCGCCGGAAGTCGTGCGGGCTGAACCGGGCCGGCGTGCCGTCAGGATTGGCGATTCTCGCCTGCTCGACCAGGTCGTCGAGCAGCTGCTTGACATACAGATGCGAGATCGCGATGTCGCGCAGCCCCCAGCGGCGCTGGAACAGGAACGGCAGCGGCGCGCTGTGCACGCGCTCGGCCTGGTCGTAGCGGCTGACCAGCGGCAGGCGCTCCTGTCCGCCGCGGACCCTGGCAATGATCTCGGCGAACACCGACGCCAGCTCCGGGCTGATCACCAGCAGGCGTTCCTTGTCGGTCTTCGACGGGGTGATCTGCAGCATCGGGATCACCTCACCGGTCGCCGGCAGCGTGTAGGACACGAACGAGCGATGGGTGATTTCCAGCATCTCCGCCCACGCCCAGAACGCCCTGTCCGCCTCCAAGGCCAGGTTCCGGCGCCCTCCCGCACCGTCGACATCGGTGGCGTGCACCCTTCCCGACCGGCGACGCCGAGGTTCAGTATTCGGCGCTGGCGCCACCCGGCGCAGGGTCTGCCCGGCCGCCGTGAAGACCTCCCCGGGTTCGGCCTGGGTCGCGGCCGCCAGTACCGCGGCAGTCCGGTCGCGGTGGGCGGTCGCGGCATCGACGAGCCGCGGCAGCAGCGGGGCCAGCTGGCGGGTGCGCTGGTGCATACGCTGGCAACCTTCATGGGGCATGCCGACATCGTCTCGACGGAGTACTACCTGCGCCTCGCCCCGTCGAACTGGACAGGCATCCAGCAGGCCATGGCAGCGACCTACGCCGACCTCTACCCGCACGGGGGGGACTGAGATGGCGACCGCCACCCGCCCATTCGCCGACATGCTGGCCCAGTTCCTCACCATCTACCTGCCCATCACCAGGGCGTGCTCGCGACACACCATCTGCGCCTACCGGGACGCGTTCACGCTGTTCCTGCGGTTCATGGACGAGCAGCAGGCAACCCCGCCGGACAGGGTCTCCTTCGCGGACTTCACCACCGGGAACGTGGCGGCCTTCCTCGGTTGGCTGCGCACCGACAGGCACAGCTGCACAGCCACCGCCAACCAGCGCCTGGCCGCGTTGAAGTCGTTCTTCCGCTACGTCCGGGCCGAGGCTCCCGAACAGATCACCCACGCCCGCCAGGTCCTGGGCATCAGGGCCGCTCAAGCCCCCGAACCGGCCATCGGCTACCTGCCCGTGGAAGCGATTGGGCTGCTGCTGGAGCACGCCACGCATCGCGGGCCTCGCGACCTGGCGCTGCTAACGACGCTCTACGACACCGCAGCCAGGGTCCAAGAGGCCTGCGACCTGTCAATCGGCGACCTCCGCCTCACCAAACCCGCCAGCGTCACCCTTACCGGGAAAGGCCGCAAGACCCGGATCGTGCCACTGACCCCGCAAGCGGCCACGGTCCTCGCCCAGCACGTCCGCACGCTTCCCCACGACCCATCCGGGGCAGTGTTCACCAACAGGGCTGGCCAACGGCTAGGGCGCGCCGGCGCCGCCTACATCCTCGCCAGGTGCGTCCACGACGCGCACGCCGAACACCCCGAGCTCGTGCCCGAGAAGGTCTCACCCCACGTGCTGCGCCACTCCAAGGCGATGCACCTGCTTGAGAACGGCGTCAACCTGATCTACATCCGCGACATCCTCGGGCACGCCTCCGTCGTCACCACCGAGGTCTACGCAAAAGCCAACCCGGAGATGAAGCGCCACGCCATCGAAACAGCTACCGCAAAGATCCTCGGACCAAGCCGCTACGACCACGCCTCCCGGCAGGACCTGCTGGCTTGGCTTCGCCAAGCTGTCTGAACACCCGGTTATGCGAAGAAGCCGGGCCCCGCCGAGCCCCTGACCAGCACGACCACCAACAGATTCACATAACCGAGGACTTCACATCAGATGAGTTATGCGAGGCGTCGCATAACTCGTCCACGCTGAGCACGACCGCTGACTCCGGCGGGTCGAGGTAGAGACCGACGATGTCATAGACCTTCTCCACGAACAACGGGTCATTCGATAGCTTGAACCCGTCCTCGCGATGAGGCTTCAGGCCGA
>JBAVKQ010000033.1:0-12205 GCA_049688395.1 Candidatus Nanopelagicales bacterium | reverse complement strand
GGCATCTGCGTCCTTGCGCTCGAAGTCGGGGGAATCCAGCGAGTGCACCAGGTAGTACGCGGCCTGACACCCGGTCAGAGCCTCGAGCAGACTCCGCGGATCGTGGACGTCGCCAAAGACGGCTGCACCTGAGCCCTGATAGGACTCCGGGTGCCGCGTCATGGCCTGCACGTCATGGCCAGCTTCGATCAGAGCTGGGCACAACCGCCTCCCGACGAAGCCCGATGCGCCGGCAACCAGTACCTTCACTGCGGCCTCCCTCATCTGGCTTCCAGTTCGTCTCTGGCACTCCGGGCCCTGGGATTCGTTGACGACACCGAGGGACTCAAGGGTGCTGTTGCCATCATGCTCCGGTCCGCGGTCGATGCCCTGCCAAGGTCGGCCTCGCCGGAGGGCTTCGGCCGACAGCGGGCTCAGAGAACGAGCCGTGGAGCGAGAGGCGTCCCAGCAGCCGATCCACGACTTCCCCGCGCTGGCAGCGTGCGGTGAGCTCCTCGCCATGCTCAGCGATGTCGATTCCCACGACCCGAACGGTGGCGCCGAGCACGGTGGCGGTGGTGCACCCTTCGATGCTGGCACACCCACGGCCCAGCCGCAGGGTCCCAGGCCCTGGTCGGGCCTCGCCGGCCCGGCGCAGGTGGGTCGCTGACCATCTGGCGGGCCTCTCCCCCTGGTTCGCAACTGCCCCCGAGGCTGATGGCGTCGGCGTAGGGTCGCCCTTGGAGGTGGGAGGTCCATGGGGCATGAGGTCGACGCGGTCGTGGTCGGGTCCGGGCCGAACGGGTTGTTCGCCGCGGTCGCCCTCGCCGAGGTGGGCTGGCGGGTGCTGGTCCTGGAGGCGGCGTCCCAGCCCGGTGGCGGGTTGCGCACCGAGGAGGTGACGCTTCCGGGGTTCCGCCACGACATCTGCTCCACCGCGCACCCGCTGGCCACCGCCTCGCCAGCGTTCGCCGAGGTGAGCCTGACCGGTGAGGGTCTCGCGTTCACGCATGCCGAGATCCCGATCGCCCATCCCCTGGCCCCCGGTCGCTCGGCGCTGCTGCACCGCGACGTCGCCCGAACAGCAGCCAACCTCGGGGTCGACAGGAGTCGCTGGCAGCGGTTGATGGGGCCGATGGCGGCCAACGCCGATCGGATGGTGGCCGGGGTGCTGGACCCCACCGCGCTGCCGCCCCGGGAGCCGTTGTGGACCGCGGCCTTCGGGGCCACCGGGCTGTGGCCGACCACCTGGGTCGACCGGATGGTGCTGCGTGACGAACGCTCCCGGGCACTGCTCGCGGGGTCCGCAGCGCATTCGGTGCTCGACCTGTCCGCGCCGATGACGACCGGTGTCGGGATGCTGCTGCTGGCCCTCGGGCACGCCGGCGGGTGGCCTTTCGCTGTCGGCGGGTCGCAGTCGATCGCGGACGCGCTCATCACCCGCCTGGCGTCCCTCGGCGGGGAGGTCCGGTGCAACCATCGGGTCCGGTCGATGGCCGACGTGCCCGCGGCGCGGGCGGTGCTGTTCGACCTCACACCACGCCAGGTCCTGGCCATTGCTGGTGACCGGTTCCCGGCCAAGTACCGCCGGCGGTTGGAGCGTTGGCGATACGGATCGGGGTCGTTCAAGGTCGACTGGGCCTTCGACGGACCGGTCCCCTGGTCCGACCCGGCCCTGGCCGGCGCCGGGATCCTGCACATCGGGGGCCCGGCCGCGGAGGTCATCGACGCCGAGCGCGCCGTCGCCCGGGGACGCGTACCGCATCGCCCGTTCGTCCTGTTCGCCCAGGCCACCGTCGCCGACCCCACCCGGGCACCGGCGGGCATGCACACCGGCTGGGGCTACTGCCACGTCCCCCACGGCAGCGACGTCGACATGACCGCGGCGATCGAGGGCCAGGTGGAACGCTTCGCCCCCGGCTTCCGCGACCGCATCCTCGCCCGGCACTCCATGGGACCGGCTGCCCTCGAGGCGCACAACGCCAACGAGGTCGGCGGAGACATCGGCGGCGGCACCGCGGACTGGCGCCAGCTCGCCGCCCGCCCGGTCCTGTCGCTGTCCCCGTGGGCAACACCCGACCCACAGCTGTTCCTGTGCTCGTCGTCCACACTGCCCGGAGGAGGAGTGCACGGCATGTGCGGAAGGAACGCCGCACGCACCGTGCTCGCCAGGCTGGGCTGAGAGCTCAGCGCCCCGGCAACCGCAGAGCAGGGCGCCGCTGGCGAACACGAGGTGCGCCAGACCTTCGTCGGCCGCCGCCCGGGCAAGCAGGGTGGTGCCCTCCACCAGTGTCGGTGCAGGGCGTTCGTAGCGCTCGACGTGGCCCGTCCGCCGAGGTGGATGACGGTGTCGATGCCGCGGACGGCCCGGGCGACCGCCTCGGGGTTCTGCAGGTCTCCGTAGACCGGCTCGATGTCCCGGGCGCGCAGCACGAGGCCCTACTCGGACGCCGCACCAGTACGCGGGGAGTCGCACCCTCATCGACCAGAAGACGCACGACCTCAAGGCCGATGACACCCGTCCCACCGGTCACCAGGATCCGGTGCATACCCCCCATCGTGGACCGACCTGGCCGGATCGGCCCGGCGAGGGTCCCCTCCCGAGGACCGCGGCCACAACGGCCGGCCCAAATCGGGGCAAGCATGGCTTCCCGGGATTCCAAGCAGCATCCAGAGGCACGGAACTGCCCGTGGCTCGCTAGCGTGCGGTTCACCGGAGGCGAGCGAATGACGACTGAACCAGCGCGGGCCAGCGCGGAGTGGCTGCGGCTACGTGAGCCGGCCGACGCGGCGGCCCGAGCGCCCGAGCTCGTTGACGAGCTCCGATCCATCTCGCCGACTGGCGAGGGCGCGGTCATTCATGACCTCGGTTGTGGCTCTGGCTCGATGGCCCGCTGGCTGGCGGCACAGCTGCCCGCACCCCAGCACTGGGTCATGTATGACCGCGATGACGATCTGCTCGCCCTCGCCGCCGCTGACCCGCCGCCCAGCTCCGATGGCACGCCGGTCTCGATCGAGACCCGTCGGCGCGACGTCACCCGGCTGGGACCGGGGGAGTTGGCGGGGGCGACGCTCATCACTGCCTCCGCACTGCTGGACATGATGACTGCCGAGGAGCTCGATCGACTCGTCGTGGCCAGCGCCGGACGCGGCTGCCCGGTGCTGATCGCCCTCAGCGTCACAGGTCAGGTCGAGATCTCCCCGCCAGACCCCTTCGACCGGTTCATCGGGGAGGCGTTCAACGCCCACCAGCGACGCGTCACCGGAGCCGGCAGGCTGCTCGGCCCCGGCGCTGTCAGCGTCGCGGTGGACGGATTCACGCGACGGGGCCTCAACGTCCTGGTCAAGCCCAGTCCATGGCGCCTCGGCCCCGATCAGGCGGAGCTCGCCGCTGAGTGGTTCACCGGTTGGGTGGCCGCAGCCTGCGAGCAGCGACCCGAGCTGCGCGTGGATGTTCCCTCATACGCACGGCGGCGCCTGGCTCAAGCGGCCTCGGGCCTGTTGTCGGTCACCGTGGCGCACCAGGATCTGCTGGCCAGACCGATGTGACCACCGGCTGGGTTGGGGCTCACGCCCCGGCGTCGAGTTCCTCGATGCCCGGGAGGTCGAGCGTGTGCGCACCTCGATGGGCCTTGGTGGCCAGGTAGCGAGCGTTGGTTGCGTTGAGGTGCACTGCGGTTGGCACGCGTTCGACGACGGTGACCCCGAACTGCTGCAACTGGGCCGCCTTGTCCGGGTTGTTGCTCAAGAGGGCAACCCGGTCAACGCCCAGGGCACGCAGCATCTGGGCTGCGACCGTGTAGTTGCGCCCGTCCTCGCTGTAGCCCAGAGCGAGGTTGGCCTCGTAGGTGTCCAGACCGGCGTCCTGGAGCGCGTAGGCGTCGAACTTGGCATAGAGACCGATGCCGCGGCCCTCCTGGCGCAGGTAGAGCAGGAGCCCGCCGGCTGCGGTGATACGCCTGAGCGCTTCGAGCAACTGTGGCCCGCAGTCGCACCGCTGACTGCCGAGGATGTCCCCCGTCAGGCACTCGCTGTGGATGCGCACCAGGGGCAGGCCCGCGGGGACGGCAGTCGGTGTCGCTGCCCGATCACCGAGGCCGAGAGCGAGGTGCTCGCCCCCGTCCGCGAGCCCGTCGAACGTGTAGACCCGGACGGTCGTACTGAACCCGTCGGCGAGCCGCAGAGGCAGTAGGAGCTGGGTGCGGATCGTGGCCACGGGCGGCTGCGTCCTGCTCACAGGATGTCCTGATCGAAACGGTCGGACAGCGCATAGCGCAGGAGCACGACGTCACCGATCCGGCAAACCTCGGCCAGGCTGGCACGGCGGTCGGGGTTCCAGGGGAAGCGGCCTTCGCTGACGAAGCGCGTCGCCCGGGAGTCGCCCACGAAGAAGGGCGCGACGACCAGTTGGATCTCGTCCGCGAGGCCGGCGGTGAGGAACTGGGTGAGGACCTGCCCGCCCCCTTCGACCATCAGCCGCCGCAGGCCGCGCTCGTGCAGGTCCTCGCTGAGCCAGCACATGTCCACCGTGCGACCACCGTCGACAACCGTGGAGACCGCCCCGAGTCGGCCACGTGCTTCGACCACGATGTCGCTGGGGCAGTAGACCAGCTTCTGTGTGTCCCCGGTGGCGAAGAAGTCCGCACGCGGGTCGAGTCGGCCACCTGCGGTGATGGTCACCTTGATCGGGGTCGGCGGCAGCCCGCTCGCGGTGCGCTCGGCGCGCCGCGACGGGGCCCGCACCAGCAGCCGCGGGTTGTCGTTGCGGACGGTGGCCGCTCCCACGAGGATCGCGTCGTTGTGCGCCCGCACGGCATCGACCCGGTCGAAGTCGGCCTCGTTCGAGAGCATCAGCCTCTCCTGGGTGCCGTTGTCGAGGTAGCCGTCGATCGAGACACCGCAGCTGAGCAGCGTGTAGGGGCGGTCAGGCATGTGCGACACCCCCAACTCGCTGCGCGGGCGCCTCGGCGAGTTCGCGGGCACCCCCTCGGGCTGGCCCCCGGATCGCACTGCGTGAGTTCCCCCACCGATCGGCCAGGAGGAGGACGGCTCCGGGCAGGGTGGCGAAGAGCACGAGCACGCCGTAGACCACCGCGACGGTGACGCCCTCGGCAGCGCCCAGCCCGATCGTTCCGAACGCCCACGCCGACGCACCCTCGCGCGGGCCCCAGCCCGCGATGCTGGTCGGGACCGCCGCGCCCAGAAGCACGACGAGCGCCAGGGGCAGGAGCTGACCCGCCGGCACGGCCGTCCCGGACGTACGCAGCGCGACCGCGAACACGACGACGTGGCCCAGCAGGGCGGCGATGGAGGCGAGCACGATACGCGGCCCGGCCCGCCTGGTCAGGACTGCGTCGCGGAGATCGGTGGTGATGCCACGCGTGATTCGGGCGGCCAGGTGCGGTGGGTCAAGGGTTCGCCCGCCGCGGGCGCTGTCTGTCCGGGTGGCCCGCTTGCTGCGCCGAATTCCCACAAGGAGCCCGACGCCGATCACGGCGATGACCATGCTGCTGACTGCCATGTTCGCCGGGACCGCAGGCCGGGCGATGAGAAGCAGAACGGCCACCGTCGCCACGATCTGAACCGCCTGCCCGGACCCACGTTCCCATGCGACGGACCGCAGGCTACGCCCCATGTCGTTCACGTCCCGGCCGTGCCGTACGCCGCGGTTCACGTCGCCCAGCACCCCTCCCGGAAGCGCGGAGTTGAGGAACTGGGACCGGTAGTAGGCGCCCACCGCCGGGCGCACAGGAATGTCGACGCCGAGCCCTGCCGCGACAACGCTCCACCGCCACGCACAGCACAACGTGGTCAGCGAGGTGATCGCGAGGGCGGCAACAAGCGCGCCGGGCGTGGTCAGCCTGAACCCGTCCACGAACGGGCCAGCCCCCACCCGCCAGATGAGGACGAGGAGGATCGCCGCGCCGCCGGCCAGGCGGGCCCAGTTCCCGATACGTGGGCTGATGGCAGTGCCTCCGATTCTGTGGCGCTTGGGTCACACCGACAAAGTGGGGTGTCCGCGGATGGGTGATTCTCCCCTGCAATCTCGCTCAATACAACGGACAGCCGGCGCGAGGTCCGCGGCCAGTCGACGAGTGTCTGCCGCCGGGAACGGGCTGCGGCGCGCAGCCGTCCCCGCAGCCGGGGGTCGGTCAGCCAGTCCCGCACAGCGAGGGCGAAGGCGTGCGGGTCCTCCGGTGGCACCAGCACGCCCGGTCGGCTGCCATCGGCCGCGCGACCGACCGCCTCACGCACGCCGCCGACGTCGGTAGCGATGACCGGTAGACCTCGGGCGAGCGCCTCTGTCACGACCATGCCGTAGGTCTCCGCTCGCGAGGCCAGCAGGAGAACGTCCGCCTCGGCGTAGGCAACTCCCAGGTCCGCGCCCGTGAGCGCTCCGGCGAACGACACCCGATCGCTGAGACGTCGGTCGTCGGTGCTTCGGCGCACCTTCTCGACGAACGCAGCATCGACGTCCAACGCTCCAACAAGGACGCAACCCCAGGCGACATCGTCGACGGTGGCCAGTGCGTCGAGCAGGAGGTCGTGTCCCTTGATCGGAGTCACGGCGCCGACGCAGAGCAGTCGTCCACCAGCTGGCGTTCCTTCCACCAGCTCGGCCGGATCGGCCCCGGGTGCCACCACGTGCACGCGACCCGGTGGGAGCCCGTAGTTGTCGCTGAGCCACCGCCTGGTCCACTGGCTGGTGGCCACGATTGCCCTCGCCGCTGACAGCGCGCCGATCTCTTTCGGCTCGTCTCTGGGCATGTGCACGAGGACCACGAGACGCAGTCTGCTGGCCTGCGACTGCAGCACCTCGGGCACCACGGAAGCAACGAGGCCGTCGATCAGCACCACCGCGTCATCGGGCATCTGGGCCAGTGCCGCAGCGACGCCTGCGCGGGCAGCCCTGTCGGCATTCGGCCACCGACCGGGCGCGGCATGCTCGTGTACCGACCAGCCGAGTGCGCCGAGCCCGTCGCAGACCCGGCGGTCGTACAAGTTGCCACCGCTGGGCCGTCGAGGATCGTCGATCCCGCCCGGGACCACGACGTGCACTTCGTTCACAGCGCCCTGTCGTAGCTCGCCCAGGCGATGTGTGATTCGCGAAGAGTCACCGTGATCCTGGCCATGCCGCGCGCAGACTCCCCCAGCCCGCCCGCCTCGACACGACCGGCCAACCGGTCCGCGATCAACCTCGCCAGGACCTCCGTGGTGGTGTTGCGGCCCGCGAGTTCGGGCACCTCGTCGAGGTTGCGGTAGCGCAGGTCCGCGAGCACGTCATGGAGCTCCTCGGTGGCCCGGCCCATGTCCACGACAACACCGTCGGAATCCAGCTCCGAGCGGGAGAAGGTCGCATCCACGATGTACGTGGCTCCGTGCAGTTGCTGTGCGGGGCCGAACACCTCGCCGCGGAGGGTGTGCGCGATCATCACGTGGTCGCGGACGGTGACGCTGTACATGGTCCTACCCTTCGTCGTAGGTCAGCGAGTGGCAGAGCGCAGGAAGCCGGCCGGCGGCCAGGCGCGTCATCACGTCGGGCATCTCCTCGAAGGGTGAGGCGCCGGTGAGCAGCGCGTCGAACGCCGGGTCTTGGAGCAGGTCGAGCGCGAGCGCGCGACGCTCTGCCGTGGTTCGCCGTCCCCGGCGCGCCACCGACACGGAACCGACCTGGCTGCCCTTGATGCCGAGTCGGCCGGAATGGAAGGTGCCACCGAGGGACAGTTGGACCGGCTGGTCGCCGTACCAGCTCAGGTCGATGACCGTCCCATCAGAGGCGAGCAGGTCCAGCGAGAGCTGCAGCCCGAGCGACGTGGAGCTGGTGTGGAACACCATGTCCTGGCCGCCGACCGCATCCTCGGGCCTGGCGAAGCTGACTCCTAGGGCGGCCGCAGTGCCCGCCCGCGTGTGGTCCACATCGACCAGTGTCACCTGCGCTCCCGGGACGCCGCCGACCAGCCGTGCGACACAGCACCCGACCATGCCCGCGCCCACGACCGTGACCCGGTCGCCGACCAGCGGCGCGGCATCCCACAGGGCGTTTACGGCGGTCTCGACCGTACCGCCGAGTACGGCCCGCGCGGGTGGGACCCCGTCAGGGACCAGGGTCAGGGCCTCGACCGGCACGACGTAGGCGGTCTGGTGGGGGTAGAGGCAGAAGACGGTGCGCCCTCGGAGGTCGTCGGGACCTTCCTCCACGATGCCGACGTTGAGGTAGCCGTACTTCACCGGGCCCGGAAAGTTGCCCTCCTGGAACGGCGCCCGCATCACGTCGTACTGGCTCTTCGGGACACCGCCACGGAACACCAGTGACTCAGTGCCGCGGCTCACGCCAGACCGCAGCGTGCGCACGAGCACCTCGTCCGGTCCTGGCGCCGGTAACTGGACGGTCCGGATCTCGCCGTGGCCGGGTTCGCGGATCCAGAAGGCGCGTGCTTCGTTCGGCACCCGAACCCTCCTGTCCGTCCGGCCGAACCGGAGCGTCGCACCTACTGTATGGCTGTTCGACCGGAGATGCGGAGGCACAGTGCGCCGGGTTCAGGGTCCAGTGCCCAACTGGGTCCCGACTGCGCCGCTCGCCGGCTTCGTCGGACTGATCGGGCTCCTCGCCGTGCTCGCGGTCGCCCCCGGCTTGGGCCTCCCGGGGTGGGCAGTCGGTGTCGCGTGCGGTGCCGGGTTGGCCGTCTTGCTGGCTCGCGCGATGGCCCGTCATGGCCGGGTCGGGCTGGGGCCGGCGGACAGAGTCACGCTCGTACGCGCGGTCCTGGTGTGCGGGGTCGCCGCACTCGCGGCGGACTCATTCGGCAGTCACCCCGCTCCCGGGATCCTGGTGGCTCTGTCAGTCGTGGCGCTGATGCTGGACGGGGTGGACGGCCAAGTGGCTCGGCGGACGGGAACCGCCTCGGCCTTCGGGGCGCGCTTCGACTTCGAGGTCGACGCGTTCCTGATCCTGATCCTCAGCGCATACGTTGCTGAGCAGTGGGGTTGGTGGGTGCTCCTGCTGGGGCTGGCCCGCTACTTGTTCGTCACCGCCAGCTGGGCGCTGCCGTGGCTGCGTGGCTCCCCGCCGCCCCGGCAGTGGTCCAAAGTGGTCGCCGTGATCGTGGCCGTGGTGCTGATGGTCGCGGCAGCCGGCATCCTGCCCGATGCCGCAACCGTCGGGATCCTCATCGTCGCGATGGGGCTGCTGGCCGAGTCGTTCGGGCGCAGCGTCTGGGAGCTGTGGCGCCTCGATGGAGGTCGGCAGTCCCCGTGGGCCGCCGTGACCGCGGCACTCGCCCTGCTGCTGATCTGGGCCGCGCTGCTGGCTCCGGACCGACTCGAGGACCTGGCGCCCAGCGCCTTCCTGCGGATCCCCATCGAGGGCCTGCTCTTCATTGCCATCGCCCTGGTGCTACCTGCTGGGGGCGCACGCGTCCTCGCCCTGCTCTGCGGCCTGGCACTGGGCGTCGTGACGATCCTGCGGCTGCTCGACATGGGTTTCGGGGTGGCCTTCGACGCCCCGTTCCATCCCGTCTACGATGCGGCGTACGCCGGGTCGAGCTGGGGGTTGCTCAGCGACTCGATCGGAGCCCCAGGCGCGCTGGTTGCCCTCATCGGGGCAGGAATGCTCGCCCTCGCCCTGCTGACCTTGTTGCCGATGTCCACCCTCCGCGTGACCCGACTCGTGGCCCAACATCGGCGGCAGTCGATCCGCGTACTCACCCTGCTGACCGCGACGGCACTGGTCGCGGCCGCGTTCGGCACCCAGCTGGGGCCAGCCGGACCAGTTGCCTCCACCGCAGCAGCCAGGCTCGCCGTCACTCACGTGGCCCAGGTCCGCGATGACCTCGCCGACCGCAGGGAGTTCGTGCGCGCTGTTGAGCAGGACGACCCCTTCGCCAGCTCCGCGGAGGACGACCTCCTGACCCAACTGCGCGGCAAGGATGTGCTCCTGGTCTTCGTCGAGAGCTACGGACCCGCGGCCTTGGACGCCCCCGTCGTCGAAACGGCGCTCGATGCCGGGGAGCGGCGGCTGCAGGATGCGGGTTTGTCAGCGCGGAGCGGATGGCTCACGTCGCCGACCTTCGGCGGCTTGAGCTGGCTGGCACACAGCACGCTGCAGTCCGGCCTCTGGGTCAACAGCCAGCAGCGACACGACCATCTGGTCACCAGCAACCGGCTCACCCTCAGCGCCGCGTTCGGTCGTGCCGGCTGGCGAACCGTTGCCGTCGCTCCGGCCGTCGAGGGCTCATGGCCCGAGGCGTCGACGTTCTACCGCTACGACGAGATCTACGACCGTCGGAACCTCGGGTACGCCGGGCCGGAGTTCAGCTGGGCCGCCATGCCCGACCAGTACACCCTGGCCGCGCTCAAGCGCTTCGAACTCGACAAGGCGAAGCGAGCGCCGATCATGGCCGAGATCAAGTTGGTCTCCAGCCACTGGCCCTGGGCGCCGCTGCCTCGCATGGTCGACTGGGATCTGGTCGGCGACGGCTCCATCTTCGATCCGATGCCGGCCGAGGGCAGGTCCCCCGACGACGTGGGGCGTGACCCCGACCTGCTGCGAGCCGCCTATGCCGAGTCCATCGCCTACTCGCTGGACGCGGTGACCTCGTTCGCGCACCTGCTCCGCGACCCGAATCTGGTGCTCGTAGTCCTGGGGGACCACCAGCCCTCCAGCCTGGTGTCCGGGCAGGGGGCCAGCCGCGACGTGCCCGTGAGCATCATCGCTGGCGATGCGGCCGTGACCAATCGGGCAGCGGAATGGGGTTGGCAGGCGGGGCTGCGCCCGAGTACCGGCGCACCGGTCTGGCCCATGGATTCGTTCCGGGACAGGTTCCTGACCGGATACGGCCCCGCATCATCGATCTTGTCCCCGGCCCGTTCCTGAGCACCGAGCGAGTGAATGCCCACGACGCCCCCGGTCAGGAGGACAATCGGTACAGCCGGGCGATCAGGGAACCCCCAGTGACCCGGCGGCGGAGCACTGCGTCCACGCCCAGCACGCGGCCGGCCGCGAGCCCGACGACCGCCAGGTGCGCCGCGGCCATCAGGAAGTAGCTCCACGCCCATACGTTGGGTGCGCCACCGACGCTGAGGAAGATCGTCATTGTCAGGATCAGCCCAACCACAGCCCAGAACCTAGTGGCAATGCCGAGCAGGAGGAACAGACCCAAGCAGATCTCGACGATGTAGACCCCCCAGCCGAAAACGGCGAAGTTGGGCAGCACAACACTCTCGATGACAGCAGAGTAGGGCGCAAGTACCGGATACTCGACTGCCAGCGACGTCTGGTTGTACAGCCCGGAGTTGTCGTCCGCGCCGAAGTGCGGAGGAATCTTCCATGACAAGTTCTCCAGCCACAGCAGGCCAACGACGATCCGAACCACGAAGGCGCTGATCCGGGCCGTCCTGTCGTTGGGCAACTGCACGGGAGACCCAGCCTGCGGGTCGACCAAGTGATCCGACGACGTGCTCATGGCGCACTCCTCGTGGTTGGGGTCAGGCGAAACGGAAGACGTGACGTCGACCAGCCTGACGAGCGGTGGCCTGGACTTCGATGGTGTCACGAATCGTGGCGAAGGCCTCTGCCAGGGGCAGAGGCCCGGGCGACGGCCGCAGGGTTCTGAAGGCCCCTGACGACCTGCTCGATGTCCAGAGCGCGCAGCAGCCGGGCCCGACGCGGACGCCGCACCAGCACAGGGGGAGTCACACCCTCGTCGACGAGCAGGCCGGCGACCTCGAGGCCGATGACACCCGTCGGCAGCCCGGGACGGGGACGCGATCGCTGCCGAGGTGTTCGCACACGCCGCACCGATGATCTGGGCTGGCTCACCGCAAACGACAGCGGGCCCCTCGGGCGCCTCATCCGTGGCGGCGGTGACGCCGCCTGCGCTGCTCAGTTACCTGTTCTCCGACCGGAGTGCTTCACCGCCGTGACCGCGCCCGGATCTCGGGTGACCCACGTCACGCACGGAAGAGAAATACCCGGGGGGGTATTTCGGTTGAGGTCACTGAGACCACATCCACCCATCCACCTGGACCAGGGAGCCGTCATGACCAAGAACGAATCCGACCTCGACCGCGCCATCCGCGCCGGGATCTCCGTCACCGCACTGGTGTTGACCGCCGTCGTGGGTGAGCAGGGTCGCGTCACGGTGGGCTGATCCTGCCGGTTGTGGGTGGGGCGGGTTTGCTCTTGTTCGTGTGCGACGTCATGGTGAGCATGACGTGATGTTGGCGA
>JBAVKQ010000032.1:0-3075 GCA_049688395.1 Candidatus Nanopelagicales bacterium | reverse complement strand
CGCCGGAGTCGGCGCGGCCTGCTTGGCCGGCGCGGGCTCGGGCTTCGCCGAGGCCGGGAAGGCCTCCCGGAGCTTTCGCTCGACGGGGGCCTCCACAGTGGAGGCTGCTGACTTCACGTACTCACCGTTCGCGTTCAACCACGCGACGGCTTCCTTGCTGGGAATACCCAACTCCTTGGCCAGTGTGCTGACCCGGACCTTCGACACGTCTCTCCTTGTCCTGGTCCGTGCCCACCTGGTGTCAGGGCATGGACCGTTGGTTCCTTCTGGGCACGCTCATCGCAGCGAGCTCATCGAGTGCTCATTTCCGTTTCGCTCCTCAACCGTTCAGTGCGGTCTCATCCGTTCAGTGCGGTCTCATCGCTGTTCCCCGCTTCGATCCACAGGCGGACCGGACCGACCTCCAACGCTCCCCCGACCCTCAGGGCCCTCGGGAGCGCCCGGCGTCGCTCCGCCCGGTCCAGGCACTCGAGCCTGCGATGCAGGTACGCACCGCGGCCTGGTTGCCGGGATCGGGGGTCCGGGAGGCACAGGCCGTCCCGAGCCGTGACCCGAAGCAGTTCAGATTTGTCTGCACGAGTCCGGCAACCGACGCAGGTGCGCACCGGCCCACCGTTCTGTGCAGGCTCTGGGGAGTCTAGCGCGGATGTCACCGCTGACCCGAATCCATCTCCTGATCGGCCCGGGGTGCCGTGTCGGAGCGGATGTCGATCCGCCATCCGGTCAGGCGGGCGGCCAGACGCGCGTTCTGTCCCTCCTTGCCGATGGCCAGCGAGAGTTGGTAGTCGGGCACGATCACCCGGGCCGAGCGGGTCACGGCATCCACGATCTCCACGGAGCTCACCCGCGCCGGGGACAGGGCGTGGCCCACCATCTCGGCGGGATCATCGGACCAGTCGACGATGTCGATCTTCTCCCCGTCGAGCTCGGCCATCACGTTGCGTACCCGGGAGCCCATCGGGCCGATGCAGGCGCCCTTGGGGTTGAGTCCCGCCCGGTGCGAGCGGACCGCCATCTTGGTGCGGTGCCCGGCCTCACGGGCCAATGCCACGATCTCGACCGACCCATCGGTGATCTCGGGCACCTCCAGGGCGAACAGCGCCTTGACCAGACCGGGATGGGTGCGCGAGAGCACCACCTGGGTGCCCTTGGGACCGCGCCGGGTGCCCACGACCAGGGCCTTGACCCGGGAGCCGTGCGGGTGGCGCTCGGTGGCCACTGCCTCCTGCGGGGGCAGCACGCCCTCGACCCGGCCCAGGTCCACGAAGATCAACCGGGGATCGAGCCCCTGCTGGACGACGCCGGAGACCAGGTCGCCGACCATGCCGGTGAAGTGCCCATGCGTCGCGTCGTCGGCGGCCTCCCGAAGCCGCTGCACGAGCACCTGGCGGGCCGTGGTCGAGGCGACCCGGCCGAAGCCCTCGGGAGTGTCGTCGTACTCGCGCGCGATGAACCCCTCCGGGGCGTCGGGCGGTGGTTTCTCCAGGGCCCACACATGCACGTGGCCTGCGGTGCGATCCAGCTCGACGCGCGCCTGCGCGGCAGCGCCCGGCGTGTGGTGGTAGGCCACCAGCAACGCCTGTTCGATGGAGTCGACCAGGAGGTCGACCGAGATCTCCTTGTCGACCGCGACGGCGCGCAGTGCGGCCATGTCGATGTCCATGTCAGTCCTCCTGCTCGTCGGAGTCAGCGTCGTCGAGCGGGGCGTCCTCGACCCTGCTGAACTCGACCTGCACGACGGCTCGGGTCACATCGGCCAGCACGATCGTCTCCGCGACGTCCTCGGCCTCCAGGATCACCTCGTCGGCGCGCACGTCGGTCAGTCGGCCCTCGTGGGTGTCCCCGAAGCGATCGGTCACGCGCACCAGGCGGCCGACGGCCCGCTGCCAGTGCCGCGGCAGGCGCAGCGGTCGGTCCACCCCGGGCGAGGTCACCTCGAGCACGTAGGGTCCGCTGCCCAGGACGGCGGAGTCGTCGAGCTCCTGGGACACCGCCCGGCTGATGCTGGCCACGAGGTCCAGGGTCAGGCCATCGGCAGCGTCCACGACGACGCGCACCAGCTGGCGCTTGCCGGCCTGCCGGATGACGACCTCCTCGAGGTCGACGTCGAACCGGGCCACGATCGGCTCGGCCAGGGCCCGCAACGCCTTCATCCTGGATGCCGACATCGCCTGCTCCTCGATCCTGTTGTGGTCCGTGCGGTACTCGCGCCGCGAGGCGTGGCCCGATCCTACCGCCGGGCCTGCCCCGGCCGAGCCCGCCGCGATGGCAGGATGCGCGCGTGGACAGGCGGACCTTCCTCGGCGTCAGCGCGGCCGTGCTGGCGCTGACCGGGTGCACCGGGGACCCGACCGGCCCGGTCCCACCCCCCATGCCTCCGGGCGCGCAGGATCCCGACGAGACGGTCCGGGCGGAGGTGGCGGCCGCGGAGATCGGGCTGATCGGGTCCTATCGGGACCTGATCGCACGCGAGCCGGCGCGCGCTGCCGAGCTCGGTCCGCTGCTGGCCCACCACGAGGAGCACCTGGCTCTGGTGGCCCCGGGGGTCCAGGCGCCGGCCCCGGGGGTCCAGGCGCCGACAGCGTCCTCGGCTGGGGCGGGCACCAGCCTCGCCGACCTGGTCCGGGCCGAGACGGCGGCCGTCGGGCAGCGGACCACGGCTTGCGACGGCGCCCTGGATGCGGGGCTGGCCCGTGACCTGTGCCGGATCGCGGCCAGTGAGGCCCAGCACGTCGACGTCCTGGCCGCAGTGCTGGCTGCCGAGGCACGCTGATGGCCACCGACGACCCAGTGCTCCTCGCCGCACTTCAGGCGGCCCTGGCCGGAACGCATGCCGCGGTCTGGGCCGGCGGGCGGGCCGCAGCGGAACTGGGCGGTGGCCACCGGGAGGAGGCCCTGCGCGAGCTGGACCGGCATCGCCGTGACCGCGAGACCCTGCGCATCCGGGTGCGCGCCGCCGGCGGGGTGCCGGTCGACGCGGCGCCGGCCTACCTCGAGCCCTTCCCGATCACCGGGGCGCGCTCGGCCCGTCGGTTGCTGGCCCACGTGAACTCCGGCCTGGTCGCCGTGCGGGCC
>JBAVKQ010000031.1:0-3769 GCA_049688395.1 Candidatus Nanopelagicales bacterium | reverse complement strand
TGCTGTGCTCCATCTCCTCCGGCGAGCTGCTGGGTCCCGCGCTGACATCTGCCATGCTCACTCGACACGCCCACGTGGACGCGGATCAGTGGGCGGGCTACGGGTGTTTCCTGCGGCCCGGCGCATTCGGCCATGGCGGCGCTGACCCTGGCGTCGAGGTGCTCTGTCGGCACCTGCCCGACCGCGCGTTGACGATCGTCGTGCTCTGCAACATGGAGGGCGCACTGGCAGACGCCTGGGCACTGATCGGGGCGGGGGCCGCCGACCCCGATCACCGAACCTAACCAGATCGGAACGGTACGGGGCGACGTGCGCGCGATCGCAAGGGACCGTCCGCGCGCCGTAGACACCCAGGTTCGCCCTGTGGGCGACCGTGATGTCCTGCACCAGTTCCGCGTCGCGCGCCGCGCGCGCCGACGGTGGGCGAGTCTTGGCGGCGGGTAGTAGGTGCTCGGAACGATCTGCGCCCCAGAGTCCCGAAGGACCCCGCAGATCGGCTCGACTCCGAGCCACTTGCCCGCAACGAGGCGGTGGCGGTGGGAATCGATGTAGTCCACGACCACCGCGACCGGAAACGCCGGGGACGTCCTCAAGATCTCGTTGGCCCGCCGCAGCTCGCGGACCTCCCGCTCGAGCGCGACGATCCGGGTCGCGTCGTCAGTCGTCGTCCCCGGCAGGACACCACCATCGACCTCGCCTTGACGCACCCAGTTCCGCAACGCTTCGGGATGGACCCCCCAGCGGGTCGGCGACTCACTTGATCGCCCCCCGCGCGGACCCAGGGTCCCTCCGGGCATCCATCGCCATCCGCGTCGCCCGCTGCTGCAGGATCCAGAGCAGGCGTAGTCGAACGTGCGCACACTGTCGGTTCGGGACGCCCCCAGCGAGGGGAGGACTCCCCGCGACCTGATCTGATCCTGAATCTCGTTGGTTCACCCGTGCTGACCGTCGAGGCCTCCCTGAGCAGCAGTCGGGCTTCCTGCTGCTCGAAGGCATCTGGGCGATCGTCTCAGCCTTCGGCCCGGTCTGCCTGCTGCGCGCCGGGATTCTACCCAACCCGTCGCGCCGATCGAGTGGCTCCGGGAGCGGGTTCCCGGGGATGCCCCAGTTCCCGCTGCGGACCTCCTAGGCGGCGCACCACGTGACCGGCCGCCTGTTCTCGCCCTCGATCTGCACCAGCGTGTCGGTGAGGCGCCCGGATGATGTCCTGCTTCTGGTGCGACGTGAACACATCCTTGAAGACCCTCATCTGGATGAACGGCATGACTGGCCGCCTGCGTTGGGGGGCTCCGACGCGCGGAGCTCCTGAATCGTGGGTCCGCGTGGGACCGCCCGTATCGCCCGATACCGCCATCTGTGGCGGGCCGCGTCATGGCCGGACCGGGTCACGCACTGGCACTGGGCGCCCGATGCGGGCATGCTGGATTCCTGCGTCGGGCGGCTCTGGGAGGCGGTGCGGATGGTGGTGCAGCAGAGGGTCCCGGCCGACGCCGTGCCGACGATGCCGGGCGGCCCGCTCGCCGGGTCCGCCCTGGACCTGCGGCGAGACGTCCTCGCGTTCATGGACCGGTGCCGCGACAGCGGTCACGAAGTGGTGCGCGCCCGCCTGGGGCCGGCCATCCTGCGGCAGGAGGTCTACATCGTCAGCCACCCCGACGGCATCCAGCAGGTCCTCACGGACCGGACGTTGACCAAGCAAACGCCGGCCTACCGGGACGTGGCCGCGACGTTCGGTGACGGGTTGCTCACCCTGGACGGGGAGGACTGGGAGCGGCACCGGCGGGTCGTGCAGCCGCAGTTCACGGCGCGCCGGGTGGCCGGCTTCGTGCCGGAGATCGACGAGGAGGCTCGGGACCTGGTGCGCCGCCTCGCGGGATCCTCAGACGGGCCGGTCACTGCTGTCGACCTCGTGCCGCACGCCATCCGCTACACGCTGCGAGTGGTCGGCCGGGTCGTGTTCGGGACCGACATCGAGGAGGTCGCCGAGGTCGTCGAGCGCCAGGTGCCGGTCGTGAACCGCCGCCTGAACGGCCGGGCGCTGGCGCCCGTGCACCTGCCCCGATGGGTTCCCACCCCGTCGCAGCGGCGGTACGAGGCGGCGCGGGACGAGGTCTGCTCGGCGGTCGACGCGGTGATCGCGCGCAGCGGACGCGGGCTGCCCGACGGCAGCAGCGACCTGGTCAGCCTGCTCGTCCACGCCACCGACCCCCGGACCGGCCGCGGCCTGAGCGCCCAGGAGGTCCGGGCGGAGGCGCTGATCTTCGTGCTCGCCGGCTACGAGACGACGTCGACGGCACTGGTGGCCACCCTGCACCTCCTCGGCAGCCACCCGCAGTGGCAGGAGCGGGTGCGGGCCGAGGCGCAGGAGGTGCTCGGCGCGGTCGAGGGGCGCGGCGGGCCGGTCACCGCCGCGGACGTGGACCAGCTGAGCTGGGCCGGGCGGTGCGTGCAGGAGGGCTTGCGCCTGTACGCCGCCGCGCCGGCCGTCGCGCGCGTCGGCCCGCTCGGGACGTCGGTCCTCGGCTACGACCTGCCGGCCGGGGCGCACATCTTCGTGCCGATCTGGTCGGTGCACCGTGACCCCCGGTGGTGGCCGGAGCCGGAGCGCTTCGACCCGGCCCGCTTCGAGCCGGACGCCGTCGCCGCCCGGCACCGGTACGCCTGGTTGCCGTTCGGCGGCGGGGCGCGGGCCTGCATCGGGACGCAGTTCGCGATGCTTGAAGCGACCCTCGCCGTGGCCCGGGTGGTGTCCGCTTTCGAGGTGGTCACTCCGCCGACGCCACCACGCGTGGTCTCGGAGATCGCGCTCCGCTTCGCCGAGCCCGTGCCAGCGACCCTGACGCCGAGGCAGGACCGGAAGGACCGGCCGGCCTGACCGTGGCCGCCGAAGGGCATCAGCGCTACCGGCCAAGCAACGCCGATTGACCCTGCCCACTACTTACCGAAGAAGCCTCGCCCCTAAGGGCGATCACGGTCACAGCTGTCACCTGCGGCCTGGCCGCCGGCGCCTGACCCTCCCGCATCAACTGTTGACGATTGTCATCGTCACCGGTTGCACGGCCCGTGCCTGAACCGGTCGGGGCCATGCACCTAGACGACGCGATCACCGCGTTCCCAATCAAGCGAGTGCCGAATTGGCGTCCGGGCAGCCCAACGGATTTCGGTCACGGCGAGTGATCGAGGGTGCACCGAGGCCCGTCGACAGCCACGCCGGCCGCCAAAGTCGGAATAGGGTGTGCGCTCACGATCATCACTCACAGAGACCATCTGATCGTGACGACCGGATCGGCCAGACCTGGCGTCGACAGCCATGCTGCGACAGCTTGGGCACGCGTTCCCCGAATCACGCAGTAGTGTTGCCGGTCACTCGCGATGGCCATGTCGGCGGCGTTGGGATTGACCTCCGTTTCGGCTTGAACGACATTGGCGATGACGATGGTTGGTGGTCGTGGTGGCGGCGGGATGGTCGTCGTGTCGCTGGGATGGTCGGGCTGTCGTCTGATTCCGGGCATGGCTGTGCCGTGACGGGCCGCTGGATCAGTTGAGATTCGGGCGCGCCGCAACCAGCGGCGCACGGTGCCCTCGGGCAGCGAGCACCGCTCGGAGATGGTGCGGTGCCCGGCGCCCTGTGCAGCGGCAAGCAGCACCTGCCCGACCAGCTCGCTTGCCGCCGAGCAGCGGGGCAGCACCTGCGCGGGCAGCAGTACGTGCGTGGCGCCGCATCCCCGGCACCGTGCCCGCCTCGGGCGTACACGCACCCGGGTGCCGT
>JBAVKQ010000030.1:0-6140 GCA_049688395.1 Candidatus Nanopelagicales bacterium | reverse complement strand
GGGGATCGTCCCGCTGCGCCCGCTGGGCGTCGGGGAGCTGCTCGACGGGGCGCTGGGCCTGATCCGCAGCAACCCGCGCACCGTCCTGGGCCTGGCCGCCACGATCTCGGCGATCTCCGCCCTGCTCCAGACGGTCGGCCTGTGGCTGTCGCTGCGGCTGATCGAGCCGACCGCGACGATCACCGGGGGTACCACCACCACGGTGGACGTCAATGCCGAGTTGAGCGCCGCGCTGACGGGCGGACTCCTCCAGTTCGGCCCGGCGCTGGTCGCCAGCTTCCTGCAAGTCCTGGCCAGCGGGCTGTTCATCGTGCTGGTCGGCGGTGCGGTGCTCGGGCGACGCCTGGACGCCACCGCGACCTGGGCCAGCCTGCGTCCGCGCTTCCTGCCGCTGCTGAGCCTGACCGTGCTGCTGATCGTGGGGAGCCTATTCGCGGTCGCGCTCGTCGTCGCGGTGATCGTCGGCCTGGCCCTCGCGGTCGGCGCGTGGGCCATCCTGCCGGGCCTGCTGCTCACCGCCCTGGGTGGCGTGGGGCTGGTCTACCTCTACGTGAAGCTCTCCCTGGCCTCGGCGGCCCTGGTGATGGAGGGCTGCGGGGTGCTCGGCTCGTTGCGGCGCTCCTGGGCCCTGGTGCGCGGATCCTGGTGGCGGGTGCTGGGCATCCTGATCCTGTCGGCGTTCATCACCAGCGCGCTCGCCGTGGTCGTGACTGTTCCGATCACAGCGATCTCCGGGGTGCTCAGCGGGTTCAGCGGGTCCATCCTGCCGGTGGTCCTGGCCACGGGGACTGCGACGCTGGTCGCCGGGATCGTGACCGTGCCGTTCAGCGCGGCCGTCACCGGCCTGCTGTACATCGACCTGCGGATGCGCCGGGAGGCCCTGGACATCGCCCTGGTGTCCGCCGGGGTGGATCCGCAGGGCGATCCGTTGGCGCCCTACCAGCCCAGACTGTGATGCGGCGGGGGTCGTGATGCACCTGCCACCCTTCGACGTGCCGATCGATCTGCCCCGGGACCCGGCCCGGCGGCTGGCCGAGCTCGAACTGGCAGACCCGGCCTACGGATCGGCCCGGCCGGGCCTGATCCAGCGGGCGATCGACTGGCTGGTCGACTGGGTCCAGCGGGCCGCTGCCCAGGCGGGGGCGGCCGCGCCGGGCGGGTGGCTGGGGATCCTGGGACTGGTGCTGTTGGTGATCGTGGTCGTCCTGTTCGTGCGCTGGCGGGTCGGCCCCATGAGCCGGGCCAGCGGCCTGACCTTCAGCGTCGATCCGGGCACCACCGCCGCGCAGTACCGTGCCCGGGCCGAGCAGTTGGCTGCGGCCGGGCAGTGGGACGAGGCGATCAGCGCGCGGATGCGGGCCCTGGTCCGGGCCAGTCAGGAGCGCGGCCTGATCGACGCCCAGCCCGGCTGGACCGCCGACGAGGTCGCCGCCGAGGTGGCCCGAAAGGTGCCCGACGCGCGGGCTGCGCTGGTGCGGGCTGCGCGCCGGTTCGACGACGTGCGCTACGGGGGGCGGCCCGGCTCGGCCGAGGGCTACCGCGAGTTGCTCCTCGCTGACACCAAGGCCGCCGAGGCGCGGGTTGCGGTGGGTGCCGCGAGCCCCGGCCCGGGGGCCCCATGAGCGCGGCGCCCAGCCAGCCGCCGAGCCAGGAGGTGGCTGCGCCCGATTCGGCCCCCGCCGGCCCCGATGCCCCTATCTCCGATGCCCCCATCTCCGATGCCACGCTCTGGGACCGCGTGCGCCGGTGGCGACCCAGCCGCCATGGGGTGCTCCTGGGCCTGCTGCTGGCGCTCGCGCTCGGTGTGCTGGCGGTGACCGCCCCGAGGTCGACCGGCTACCTGGATCCGGTGGCGGTCGACCCGACCGGTTCCCGGGCCGTCGCCCGGGTGCTCGACGATCTGGGCGTCGACGTGCTCGACGTGCGCACGACCGCCGCCGCGGCGGCCGACGCGCAGGAGGCCAGCCTGCTGATCACCGACTCGACGCTGCCGACCGAATCGATGCTGGGGCAGGTGCTCGACGCCGCGCCACGACGGATCGTGCTCGTCAAGCCGATGCCCGGGATGCCGGCGTTCGACAGGTTCGCCGCCGGCATCGAGGTCGGATCCGTCGGCGACGAGGACCCGGTCGATGCGGGCTGCCAGTTGCCCGAGGCGCGGCGGTCCGGGCCGGCCACCCTCCCGGGCAGCCGCTACGACGCGCGAGCCTGGTCGGCCACCGGGCAGGCCTGCTACGACCGCTCGGATGCTGCTGCGGTCGTGGTGCTGCCCGCCGGCCCGGCACGCCCCGAGGTGGTCCTGCTGGGCAGTGACCACCTGCTGACCAATGCGGGTTTCGCCGAACAGGGCAACGCCGCGCTGGCCCTGGGTCTGCTCGGCAGCCGCGACCGACTGGTCTGGTGGCGTCCGACTGCCAGCGACCCGGCGCTGGCCGACCAGGGCGGAACCACCCTCGGCGAACTGCTGCCCGTCTGGGTGCTGCCGGTCATCGTCCAACTGGGGATCGCCTGGCTCGTGGTCATCGGCTGGCGGGCTCGCCGGCTGGGCCGGCTCGTGGTCGAGCCGCTCCCTGTGGTGATCCGCGCCGGGGAGACCACCGCCGGCCACGGCCGGTTGCTGGCGTCCCGGCACGCCCGCGACGAGGCAGCGCTGCACCTGAGGGCCCGGGCCCGGGAGCAGGTACGGGTGCGCCTGGGCCTGCCGCCGGGGGTGTCTCCGGAGCGGGTCGCGGCCGCCGCAGCGCACCGATCCGGCCGGGCGCCCGAGGATGTCCACTCGCTGCTGTACGGTCCTGAACCGACGACCGACGCCGAGCTCGTGGCGCTGAACCACGACTTGGGCGAACTGATCACACAGATGGGTGGGGCATGAACTCAACCGATGCCAGGGCGCCGTTGCTGGCTCTGCGGGCCGAGGTGGGCAAGGCGGTCGTCGGCCAGGACGCGGCGGTCACCGGGCTGGTGATCGCGCTGCTGTGCCGCGGCCATGTGCTGCTCGAGGGCGTGCCCGGGACCGCCAAGACCCTCATGGTCCGGGCGCTGGCGGCGAGTCTGTCCCTGGACAGCGCCCGACTGCAGTTCACCCCGGACCTGATGCCCGGGGACGTCACCGGCTCGCTGGTCTACGACAACCGCACCTCGGAGTTCTCGTTCCGGGCGGGGCCAGTGTTCACCAATCTGCTGCTGGCCGATGAGATCAACCGGACGCCACCCAAGACCCAGGCCTCGCTGCTGGAGGTCATGGAGGAGGGCCAGGTCAGCGTCGATGGCCAGCCCCGGCCGCTGCCGGACCCGTTCCTGGTGGCCGCCACCCAGAACCCGATCGAGTACGAGGGGACCTACCCGCTGCCCGAGGCGCAGTTGGACCGGTTCCTGCTCAAGCTCAGCGTGCCCCTGCCCCAGCGCGACGAGGAGTACGGCGTGCTGGCCCGGCACATGGCCGGGTTCGATCCACGCGACCTGGCCAGCGCGGGCATCGGGCCGGTGGCTGGCGCCGAGGACCTGGTGCGGGCTCGCGAGGCTGTCGCGCAGGTCGGCGTGGCACCGGAGGTCACCGCCTACTGCGTGGATCTGGCCCGGGCGACCCGGACCTCGCCGTCGGCCGCGCTCGGGGTCTCCCCGCGCGGGGCGATCGCGCTGCTGCGCACCGCCCGGGCGTGGGCGTGGCTGGCCGGTCGGGACTACGTGACCCCCGACGACGTCAAGGCGCTGGCCCGCCCCGCGCTGAGGCACCGGATCTCGATCCGGCCGGAGGCCGAGCTCGAAGGTGTCACCGCCGACTCGGTGATCGATTCGGTGCTGCTCGGCGTGGCCGTCCCGCGCTGATGGTCCTGACCGGACGGGCTGCCCTGTTGGCCCTGCTCGGCGCCGCGGCCGTTGGGCTGCTGGTCGCCGCGGGGACGGCGCCCGGGTTCGCGCTGCTCGTGACGAACCTCGGCGTGCTGCTGGTCGCGGCCGTCGACGCGCTGCTCGCGGCAACTCCTCGGCAGCTGGCCCTGGCCCGCAGTGGGGACCGCAAGGTGCGCCTCGGCGAGGTCGCCCATGTGCAGCTGGCAGTCACCAACACCGGCACCCGGCGCTGGCGCGGGCTGCTGCGCGATGCGTGGGCCCCCACCGCGCACGCCACCCTCGATGGCCGCACCGACCGGGCGAGCCTGGACCTGGCCGCCGGGGTCACCGTGCACCTCGACGTGCAGGTCGCGCCCTCGCGGCGCGGTGACCGGCCGACCGACCGGGTCACCCTGCGCTCGCTGGGGCCGCTGGGCGTGGCCGGGCGACAGCGCAGCATGGCTGCGGACTGGTCGGTGCGCACGCTGCCGCCCTTCGCCTCCCGGCGGCACCTGCCCTCCCGGTTGGCCCGGCTGCGCGACATGGACGGCCGGCAGGCCATCGCGGTGCGCGCCCAGGGCACCGAGTTCGACTCCCTGCGCGAGTACGTGGCCGGCGACGACGTGCGCTCGATCGACTGGCGGGCCACCGCGCGCAACGCGGACGTGATGGTGCGCACCTGGCGCCCGGAACGCGACCGGCAGGTCGTGATGGTGCTGGACACCGGGCGCACCAGCGCGGTGCGGATCGGCGACGAGACCCGGCTGGACATCCACATCGATGCCTGCCTGCTGCTGGCCGCGCTGGCCGGGCGCGCCGGTGACCGGGTGGACCTGCTCGGCCACGACCGACGCACCCGGCTGCAGGTCAGCGGCGGCAGCGGGCCAGCCCTGCTGCCGCGCCTCGTGGACGCGATCGCCGACGTGGAGCCCGAACTGACCGAGACCGACTACCGCGGCCTGGTCGCCAGCGTGCTGTCCCGGGTGCGCAAGCGGGCCTTGGTGGTGCTGTTCGTGGCCCTGGACCGGCCCGCGATGGAGGAGGGCCTGATCCCCGCCCTGGCGACCTTGACCGCCAGGCACACCGTCGTGGTGGCCTCGGTCCAGGAGCCGACCGACTCCGTGGCGGACCTCGCTGGCGGGGAGTCGGGCTCGAGGTCGCCCTCGGGGTCGGGGTCTCGACGTCCCGACGCCCCAGGTGCCTACCGGGCCGCGGCGGTGGCGCGGGCCGAACTCGACCGTGCGCATGTGGCCAACGTGCTGGCCCGGCTCGGGGTAAGGGTGGTCTCCGCCGACCCGCAGCGACTGGCGCCTGCACTGGCCGACGCATACCTGGACCTCAAAGCGGCAGGCAGGCTCTGACCCGCAGCGGTCTGCCCAGGACTCACCACTGCCCGGCCCCAGGTCTCGGAACTGCGCCCCGACGTGGGCCGGACCGCGTCGCACCCTTCGCTTGCTGCTCATTGTCGCCACCGGGTGCGGGGTTGTCGGGTGATGGTGAAGGGTGCGCCGTTGTTGGCGGGCCAGGGGGTTCCGGGTGGGGCGCCGGGGTGCGGGTCGGGGGGTGGCGGTTGGCCGGGGTGTCGGGGCTCGATGGTCCACATGTGCAGGTCGACTTGGCGGTGGTGGGTCCAGCAGAGCAGTGCGAGGTTGTCGAGGTCTGGTGCTCCGCCGGTGGCCCAGTCGTGCAGGTGGTGGGTTTGGCAGGTTTCGGGTGGTGCGTGGCAGCCGGGGATGATGCAGCCGTGGTCGCGGGTGGCCAGGGCTTTGCGTTGGGCGGTGGTGGCGGTGCGGCTGCTGCGTCCGACGGCCAGGGGGAGTCGGGGTCCGCCGAGCAGTAGGTCGGCCAGGGCCGCGATCCGCGTCGCGGGGGTCGGGTTGGTCGCCTGGCCGGTGGTTGCCCAGTCCGCGCCATTGTCGTCACCGAACCTGTCGCCGTCGCCACCGTGGGCGACATCGGGGTTGCCGTTGCCTCCGCTGCGCCCGGGACTGCCGTTGCCTCCGTGGGCGACATCGGGGTTGCCGTTGCCTCCGCTGCGCCCGGGACTGCCGTTGCCTCCGTGGGCGACATCGGGGTTGCCGTTGCCTGCGCTGCGCCCGGGATTGCCGTTGCCTCCGTCGCCGCCTTCGCCGCGACCACTGCCGTCGGCACCGGGTCCGCTGTCGCTGTCGCCAGCATCGCCGGTGTGGGCGGCACTGTCGCCGGGTCTGCGGCCGGGGGTGTTGATGAGGATGGGGGTGAGGGTGGGGTCACATGCGGTGAAGCGTTGTTCGGCGGTGGTGAGGTGGTGTCCGCGGCTGGTGGTCCAGATC
>JBAVKQ010000029.1:0-7073 GCA_049688395.1 Candidatus Nanopelagicales bacterium | reverse complement strand
TCGACCTGGTCGGCGAGCTCACCAAGCTCGGCGAACTCAAGGCAGCCGGGGTCCTGACCGACGCCGAGTTCGAGGTTGCGAAGGCCAAGCTGCTCAACGGCTGAACCCGGCGCTGCTCGACACAGGAAGGCTTCATGAGCGACAACAACAGCCCGACGCAACAGGGTCAAGACCCTGATGCGCAGGCGCATCTGACCCTCAGCGCGAACGCGCCTGCTGCTGCGCTCGAGGGACTGCCCAAGGCGGCCGGGGCACCCCACGAGCCCGAGCCCAGCGAGACCGTGCAGGTCGGCGTCGATACTGTCGGCACCGTTCCGCACGCGAGCGCCACGCGGGTATGGAGCAAGGCACAGTTGTCGAACTGGCGGCTCTACCTGATCCACTTCCTGGTGGCCGGGATCGCGGTCGTGCTGACCGTCCTGCTGGTGCCGGGGCTGCGATTCACCGGCTGGGGGTGGGGTGAGTTCGTGCGGATCGCGGTGATCTTCGGCCTGCTCAACGCCATCGTCAAGCCGCTGCTGCAGTTCCTGGCCCTGCGGTTCATCCTCAACACCTACGGGTTGGTCGTCGTGCTGATCAACACCGTGATGCTGGGCCTGCTCGGGTGGCTCATGCCCGACCAGTTCCAGGCTGAACGACCACTGGCCCTGCTGGCGGGGGGGTTTGTCGTCGGGGTGCTCGGGCTGGTCCTGGAGACCCTGCTCGGCGCCAACCAGCCGGTCCTGGATCGCGATTACCGGGAGAGGAATGGTCTGGCATGAGCGGTTTGGATGGGATCAGCGAGAATCTCCGCTTGCAGCAGATCTACTCAGCGTTGGTCCACTACGGCGCTGAGTCGTTGGTCGACGGCAGTACGATCGGTGGACCACGTCGGCGGCTGCAGCGATGGGTGTATCAGCTGCCTGAGCCGATCCCAGAGCTGTCCACGGCGGTGCGGACCCGGATCCTTCTCGAGGGATTGGGTCCGACGTACGTCAAGATGGGCCAGATCGTCTCCAGCCAGGTGAACGTGCTGCCCGACGACTGGCGCGTGGAGCTCGACCGGTTGCAGAACGAGGTCCCGACATTCCCCTATGAGGTCGTCCGCGAGATCATCATCAGCGAGCTGGGTGCGCCGCCGGAGGACGTGTTCGCGGAGTTCTCGCACACTGCCCTGGCTGCGGCTTCATTGGCTCAGGTGCACCGGGCCCGGCTTCATGACGGGCGCGAGGTCGTGGTGAAGATCCAGCGACCCAACCTCGACAAGCAGGTGCACGCCGACCTGGGTGTCACCCGCACCATGGGGCGGGCCATGGAGGCTCGCAGCCAGGCTGCACGCCAGATCGGGCTGCGCGGGATGCTCGATGAGTTCAGCACCAACCTCGTCGAGGAACTGGACTACTACGCCGAGGCCTACAACATGTCCCGGCTCGCCACCAACATGGCCGACCTGCCCGGTGTGCATATCCCGGAGCTGCACCGGGACCTGTCCACCCGCCGGGTGCTGACCCAGGAATTCATCGCCGGGGTCAAGATCTCCGATGTCGACGCAATCGACGCCGCGGGTCTGGATCGTGCGGTGATCGGGCAGAATGCGTTGCGCGCGGCGATCAAGATGCTGCTGATCGATGGCTTCTTCCATGCTGACCCGCACCCGGGCAACCTGTTCGTCAACCTCGAGACCGGCGTCGTCACCTTCCTCGACTCGGGCATGGTTGGTGAGTTGAGCGTGGTCCAGCGGATCAACCTCATCGTCCTGCTGTGGACGGTCGTGCAGGGTGACATGGCCGCGATGGGCCAGCAGTTGCGCTCCCTGAGCGAGCCGTTCCGCCCTGTCGATGACGCAGCCTTCCTGCGTTCCTTCGAGCGCAAGATGGCCCGCTACGGCAAGGGGTCGGGCGCCGACTTCAAGGACATCCTCAGCGCCGGGATGGGCGTGCTGCGCGACAACGGGCTGCGCCTGGACCCCGCGCTCACCCTGGCCATGAAGTCGATGACCCAGGCGTCGGCGTTCTTCGCCCCGATGGCCCCGGCGGACCGCACGTTCACCGCAGCAGCGGTCGACATCGTCCTCGAGCAGGCGCAGGCCCCCTCGACTGAGGCGATGGTCCGCGAGATGGCTCGCAAGGAGGCGGTCAAGCTCGCCGGTCAGGCGGCGCACGCCGCCCCCGACTACCTCAAGAGTCTGGTGTCGTGGAACAACCAGCTCAAGAAGGGCAAGCTCACCGTCTCGGTGGACACCTCGTCGCTGGACAGTCAGATGGACGCCATCCGGTCGATCGCCTCCATGATGATGATCGCCCTTCTGGTCGCCGGCGGGATAATCGGATCAGCGATCGCGGCTACCGCGCTGGCGGGGTCGGGCTCGGCGATGGAGACCTACGCCCAGTGGGGATTCTTCGGATCGCTGGCACTCGGCGCGGTCCTGCTGGTCGTCTACACCGTGCGCCTGTTCCGCGGCGACCGCTCGCGGCGGACCTGACGCACAGTCTGCGGCGGTGCCGGGGTCGGTGTCGCGGACCCGGGACCTGCGCGTGGACCTTCCCTGATCCACCCAGGTCCACCCCGGGTTCCCGCTCAGCGAGCGGATTCACTCGATGAGGGTGAGACACAGCACCGGAAAAGGGAGGATGATCCTGCGCATGGCCCTACACGAATCCGAGTTCCAGGAGTTGGAGCGGGTGGCGATCGCCCCGCTGTATGCACGTCCCCGATCCACGGAGGGCATGCCCTCGCGCGTGATCCCCGACGACGGGATGGATCCCCGGGTGGCGTACAGCATGATCCACGACGAGCTGATGCTCGACGGCAACTCCCGGCAGAACCTGGCCACGTTCGTCACGACGTACATGGACGACGAGGCGCGACTGCTGTTCGCCGAGACGTCGGACAAGAACATGATCGACAAGGACGAATACCCGCAGACCGCGGCGATCGAGGGCCGTTGCGTCCGGATGATCTCCGAGCTGTGGAACGCCCCGGAGGGCGCGAACGCGACGGGCACCTCCACCACGGGGTCCAGCGAGGCGGTGATGCTCGGCGGGCTGGCCCTGAAGTGGCGCTGGCGGCAGCGCCGCGAGGCCGCCGGCCTGGCGACCGACCGGCCCAACCTGGTCATGGGCATCAATGTGCAGGTCGTGTGGGAGAAGTTCTGCCGGTACTGGGATGTCGAGCCGCGCTACGCGCCGATCGAGGAGGGGCGGCTGCAGTTGAACGCCGAGGAGGCGGTCAGGCTGTGCGACGAGAACACCATTGGTGTGGTGGCGATCCTGGGCTCGACCTTCGACGGCTCGTACGAGCCGGTCGAGGAGATCGCAAAGGCCCTGGACGAGTTGGCCGCCTCCGGTGGTCCAGATATCCCCATGCACGTCGACGCCGCGTCCGGCGGGTTCGTCGCGCCCTTCCTCGACACCGACCTGAACTGGGATTTCCGGGTCCCCCGGGTCCGGTCGATCAACGCCTCCGGGCACAAGTACGGGTTGGTGTACCCCGGCGTGGGGTGGGTGATCTGGCGCACGCCGGAGGATCTGCCCGACGACCTGGTGTTCCACGTGAACTACTTGGGCGGGGACATGCCAACGTTCGCGCTGAACTTCTCGCGGCCCGGCGCCCAGGTCATCGCGCAGTACTACAACTTCGTCCGCCTCGGTCGCGAGGGGTACCGGGAGATCCAGCAGGCATGTCGCGACTCGGCCATGTACATGGCCTCGGCGATCGCCGAGATGGGTCCCTACGAGTTGCTCTCGGACGGGTCGCAGCTGCCCGTCTTCTTCTTCCGGCTGAAGGCCGAGGTGACCAACTACACCGTCTACGACGTGTCGGCGAAGATGCGTGAGCGCGGCTGGCAGGTCCCCGCCTACTCGCTGCCCGACAACCTCACGGGTGTGTCCGGCCTGCGGGTCGTGATCCGCAACGGCTTCGCCCGGGACCTGGCTGAGCTGTTCCTGGCTGACCTGGCTCGGGCGACCGAGTTCCTCGAGAGCCTGACCGACACGCTGCCCCACGACCCGAGTCACACCGAGTCGTTCCGGCATTGACCGGCGCCGGCTCCGTCCCGCCGGGTGGGCTCCCGGCGGGCGCCACCGACGTGGTGTACCGGGGGCCGCGTCCGTTCATCACCTCGGTCTCCTGGTCCCTTCCCGATGGGCGACGGGTCCGATGGCGCTCGCGAGCGCACCGCAAGGGCACGGGTCATGGGCGTGGGCTGACGTGGGTGATCGGGCTCCTGTTCGTCGTCGGCTCGACGTGCTTCGTGCTGGGCCCGCTGCCCGTGTACAGCTCAGCAGTCGGGACGCAGGCAACCGCTGGCACGTTCTTCGTCGGATCGGTGTTCTTCACGACGGCCGCCTACCTGTCCTACCTGCAGGCGGTCCGCAACGCCGGCCACCGGTGGTTCGGCTGGGTGCCGCACGACATGGGTTTCTGGGCCGCCCTCATCCAGCTCGTGGGCACTGTCTTCTTCAACGTGACGACCTTCGCCGGTCTCCTCGACGTCCCGACCGACCAGGTCAACCAGGTGATCTGGCGTCCAGATGCGTACGGCTCGATCTGCTTCCTGCTCTCTTCGGCCATCGCCTTCGCCGAGGCCGGTCACCGCTGGTGGTCGTGGCGACCCGGCGAGCGCGACTGGCACATCACCGCGCTCAACCTATGGGGCTCGGTGTTCTTCGGACTGTCGGCCATCGGTGCCTATCTGCTGCCCTCCGGCGAGCTGGTCGACGCTGCCTGGGCCAACGGGGGCACCTTCCTCGGCGCGCTCTGCTTCCTCACCGCCTCCGTGCTGATGATGGGCGAGACCGGCGCCGGGCAGTCGTCGGACAGCGACAGCGCAGCTGGAGTGCAGGAGCCGTCCTGACGCGGTCGCGAAGCGGCCGGGACGAGGCAGGCGCCTACCACTCGCCCGGATCCCGCATCGACCGGGGGACTCTGCTGGACCCGGGTCGGGAGCCACTGGGCTAGCGTGATCGGCATGCACGACGGGAACATCAACCACGAGTTCCTCGACGGTGTGCTCGCCGAGGCGTACCCGGACGTCTACTACCACTTCGGCGTGTCCAGCGACGATCCGTTGCTGGAGCAGTTCCGCGACGTCCGCGCCGTGATCGTCGCCGGTTCCGGAGACCGGATCATCGAGTTCGCCACTCGGTGGAGTGCGATGCACTCCGACGCGCCGATCATCGCCCTGCCCAAGGAGGAGCGGTTCGTCACCCGGTACTGCGCCGGGGTGCTGTTCGCCTCGCACGGTATGGGCATGCCCAGTGCCTCCATCGCGGTGCAGGAGCTGATGAAGATGGTCTTCGCCCTCAAGGCCGGTGACCACGCTGCGATGGCCGAGGTCTTCTGGGCGCGGGTGGGCACCAGCGGGGGAGTGGGCCTGCCCGGCGGCACGGTAGTGGTCAGCACCGAGGGCGTGCTGGCCGACCTGAAGCCCTACCGCGTGCTGGACGGCATGGCCGGCGAGCACTGGTTCGACGGTCGGTTCCCGGCGGACGTCGCCGACGCGATCGTGGCCGCCAGCGTCGGCTCCGGAATCCCGATCGCCGCTGGCCGGACCGTGGCCACCGGCGAGTTCTACCTCGAGCAGCACCGTCTCGACGGTGCCGTGCGTGTGCACACCCCCGAGTCCAAGCAGGCCTGGCTGGAGTGGGTGCACCAGGCGGGCGTGCGCAACATCGAGATGGAGGGCGCCATGCTGGCCGCCTACCTCAACCACTGGGGCTTCCCGAGGTTCGCGATGATCTGCACGACGTTGCTCGACCGACTCGAGGGCGACCAGGGGACGGCGTCGCCGCAGGAGTTGCACCATTTCGCCCAGCGCTGCGGGGACGTGCTGTTCAACTACCTCATCAAGACGGTGGGCTGAGCCGTGGACGTCTACCTGATGCAGCACGGCGAGGCAGTCGCGGGTGAGGTCGATCCGGACCGTCCGTTGAGCGGCGATGGGCGCCGATCGGTCGAGACAGTGGCCGCCCATGCCGCCGTATGCGGGGTGCGCCTCGACCGGATCGTGCACAGTCCTAAGCTGCGCGCCGAGCAGAGCGCGGGGCTGCTGGCCCGAGCGCTCGGCTGCACCGAGGTCGGGGCCACAGCCGGCTTGGCGCCGAGGGACTCGGTCGAGGTGGCGGCGGCGACGCTGATCGATCCGGCGGATGCGGGTGCGCTGGCGATCGTCGGGCACCTGCCGTTCCTCGACCGGCTGGCGTCGCTGCTTGTCACCGGCGAGTCGGACGCCCACGTCATCGCGTTCTGCAACGGCGGACTGGTCCGCCTCGTGCCCGCGCCCGGCCGGGTGCAGCCGGCGGACGCGGACTCCGCTGCCGTTGACGCGCGCAGGCCCCGCTTCGCCGTGGCGTGGATCCTGACCCCCGAACTCGCCGCGGCACCCAGGTCCTGAGGATCGATCCACGTTCGAGGTCGTTGCACCCCAGCGGACATGGATGAGTCGCCGTTTCGCCGCCCGAACTTGCCCGGATCCGCGAGCCGGATCGCGAGCCGGATGGAACCTGGCGCACCGGGTAGAAGCTCGGCATGGTCAGCGACATCGTGCTCGTGCTCCGCACCGAGCATCGCGAGCTCCTCGTGCTGGTGGGCCGGTGCAACCGAGCGCACCGTGGCATGGCCTCGCCCGAGGCCGAGCTGCGTCGGCGGTTGCGCGCGCATCTGGAGGCCGGCGCCGAGGCGGTCTACCCGGTCCTGGCACCCACATCGGCGCGGGCGCAGCAGCTGGATGCGGCCCTGACCTCGGTGCGTGCGCGGGTGGATGGCCCGGCCTGGGCCGAGATGCTGGCCCGGGCCGCCGTGGCCGTGGTCCTGGCCGAGCGCGCGCTGGTCATCCCCGGGCTGGCCGCGTGCACCGTCGAGGATCGCCGTCGACGGGGCAAGTCCTTGCGGATCCGGCGCGACGCCCTCGTGCGCTCGACCGCGGCCACCAGCCGACGGCAGCGCTCGCAGACCGAGCTCTACGAGGTGGCGCGACGCGCGGGGATCCCGAACCGCTCGCGGATGACGCAGGCCCAGCTGGAGGCTGCGGTGTCGCACTGGGAGCACCAACGGGCCGCCCCGTTCCCGACCCAGCGCGCCGCGCAGCCCCCGAC
>JBAVKQ010000028.1:0-35146 GCA_049688395.1 Candidatus Nanopelagicales bacterium | reverse complement strand
CAGCGACATCCTGATCACCGACAACCGAATCACCACATCGGTCTACCCGAACGGCGGTGCCTACGGTCCGTTCACCTCCGTCGGCTCAGCCGCGGTGACAATGCAGGGCAACGTCTGGCACGACGGCTCCAAAGCCGGCCAACCGATCTAACCCCAAACCCGTGGCCCCGACCACGAAGGTGCGTGTTGGTTACGCAGGATAGCCACGAGCCTTGGTAGGCCAAGGGGTGCCTGACGCGACCATCCCTTCCTCGAGGTGCTCGTGGCGCCGTGCCATCTTCCGTCATCGAACAGTTAGGAAACGGCTTCCGGCTATTGTGCTCGCCATGCGGCCTGAGAGGACGATCAACATCTGTTTTCACGGGATCGGGGAGCCTGGACGCGCCCTGGAGCCTGGAGAATCCACCTACTGGATTACGCCCGACCAGTACCTGCGCACTCTGGATGAGCTCGCGGCCCTGCAGAACGTGCGGATCAGTTTCGACGACGCCAACGCGTCAGACGCCGAGATCGGGCTCGGGCCCCTTCTGGACCGAAACCTCACGGCGACCTTCTTCGCGCTCGCGGGGAGGATCGGACGGGCCGGAAGCCTCGACGCCGACCAGCTGCGCCACCTGAGGGCGAGCGGGATGTCCATCGGTACCCACGGGATGGACCACCGGCCATGGACCGCGCTCGCGTCGGCCGAGCGGCATCGCGAGTTGGTTGTCGCCCGAGAGACCCTCTCGGACATCGTGGGTACTGGAATCGATCAGGCTGCACTGCCGCTGGGCAGGTACAACCGGGTCCTGCTCAAAGAACTTCGTCGACTGGGCTACGCACGGGTACATACAAGTGACCGGACCTGGGCAAGTCCCGATTCCTGGCTGCAGCCACGATTCAGCGCCCGTAGGGACGACACGCTCGAGGCAATGCACCGCACCGTTCTCACCGCTCCGAATCTGACCACCCAGATGCGCAATCGGGCAGTCGGGTTCGCGAAACGGCTGCGCTGAAGCCTGAGCCACACGGACGGCTCCTCACGGCTGGCTCGGGGTGACGGAATGTGGGCCGGGTTGTTCGCGGAATCGGACGGGGCTGACTAGGGCACGCGCCGCTGCGCGACTGGTCCTCCTTCCCAGCAGCGCTCGGCTGGACTCACGTGCGAACACGCATGCCCAGAAGAGCGACGTCGACAGGACCCCGTGCCGACGTCGGAACAGACGGACGCGGTTCACCACAAGCAGCGCCCAGAGGCCGGGTGTTGAGCCAGAGCTGCCCTCCAGGTGGATGGCCGTCGCAGAGGGGGTGTACCGCGTGACCAACCCGACGTCGCGAGCTCGAAGGGCGTACTCCGTTTCCTCGGAGTAGAGGAAGAACGACTCATCCCAAGGTCCGCACCGCCGCAGGCACTCGGCGCTGGCCAGCAACGTGGATCCCTCTGCCCAATCTGTCGTCGCATCGACCGTGTATTCGCGAGGGTCGGTCACGACCTCGCCCAGCAGTGAATATCTTCCCGCGCGCCGCGCACCGAGCACTGCGTCGGCCAAGGCACGGAGCACCGTCGGCTCACGGCGCATTGACTCGATCAGGTCCCCATGCGCGTCCAAGAGCCTTGGCACGGCTATACCGACCCCGGGCGATCGAAGGACGGACATCAGCTGAGCCACGCAGCCCGGAGTCAATCGCACGTCGGGATTCAGAATGAGGGCGGCCGTATGCGGGGGTGCCGCACTCAGGGCCGCGTTGATACCCGCGGCGTATCCAGCGTTCCGACCGATCTGGACAACAGTGGCGTCGGGCGCCAGTTGATTGATCCGCGCAACCCCCTCGTCGGTTGATGCATTGTCGGCAACCGTAAGGCTCCACTCCACACCCGCGAGCCCCGATGGCAGGGAGTCGAGCAGGCCAGCGAGGAGTCCCTCACTGTTGTAGGTCACAACCACGACAGCCACGTGCTGGTCAGCGGTCACATCACATCCCCGACCGGAGTCAGGATCTCCTCACCTGTGGCGACCCCCATGATCGGATCACGAGTCGAGACCTGCCAGGCAGCCCCCGCCAGGCCGAAGAGGACGATCACTGGACGGTCTTGGCCGGCTCGGTCATGGGTCAATTGTGCGATCCTGCAATCCGCCACGCAGTCCCGAATCGGGGCACGGGCGCGCCGCCCCCGTGCCTCATTGCTCCCGCCACCACGCAACCAGATCTACGAGCCCACCCCCCAGCGGGACCCTCGGGGTCCACCCCAGGTCACGCTCGGCTGCCGACACATCCGCCAGTCGCCGGCTCACCGGATTCACCTTCCGCGCCGGACCGAACTCGGGCTCCAGATCCGGACGCCCCATCGCGACGGCCAACAAGCGCGCCAACTCGAGCAGACTCGTCTCCACCGACGAGGCGATGTTGTACGCCCGATCGGTCACCGGCGCCTCGAGCGCCAGGAGGTTGGCCCGGGCAATGTCGCGCACGTCCACGAAATCCATGGTCTGCAGCCCATCGCCGAGCACCAACGGGGGCTCCCCCTGGGCGATCCGCTCCATCCAGCGGATGAGGACCTCGGTGTACAAGCCGTGAACGTCCATCCGCGGCCCGTATACGTTGAAGTAGCGAAGGGCGACGTAGTCCAGCCCCGACATCGCGTGGAAGCTGCGCAGCAGACCCTCGTTGTAGACCTTCGCCGCGCCATAGATTGTGTCGTTGGCCCACGGGTGGTGCTTCTCACCAGTCGGGAACTCCTCGGCCAACCCATAGATCGAGGCAGAACTCGACGCCACCACCTTGCGCACGCCGGCGTCCCGCGCCGCCGCCACCACGTTGAACGTCCCGGTCGCCAGCACATCGTGGGCCAGGCGCGGGTCCTCGGCGCACTGCGTGATCCGGATCGCCGCCAGGTGGAACACCGCCTGACACCCACGGGTGAGCCGGGTGACCAGGGCAGCGTCGCGGATGTCGCCGACTACGAGTTCGACGCGCCCCGAAGCCTCGGCGGCTTCCAGATTCGCCTCGCGCCCCCGGGTCAAGTCATCGAGGATAATCACCCGTTCGGCCCCACCCGCGACAAGGCGGTCGACGACATGGCTGCCAATCGTGCCAGCACCACCAGTGACCAGGGCGGTGATCCCCTCCACCTGCACGCCAACCTCCGGAACGCTCATCCGTTGCGCCCTCCACTCGTCCGCAGGGGCACGACCGCACCCTTGAAAGCCAGACTCTGGCTGGCTGCCTCAAGGATGTCCAGCACCCGGAGTCCCGCGCGGCCATCCGTGCGCGGTGCCCGACCCTCCCGGATCGAGGCCGCGAACTCGTCAACCATCGCGGCCAGGGCCTCCCGGCCCGACAGTGCAGGCGCGTGCATATCCCCAGCGCGATAGGCCACCCGGTTGGTGCGCCTGGCGTCCAGATCCAGCGACTCCGAGGGGAGCATGTCCACGCCCCGATCGAACACCGAGACCCGCTGCACCGGGTTCATGTCATCCCACACCGCGGTTCGCCGCGAGCCACCGATCATGGTCATGCGCACCTTGATCGGGCTCAGCCAGTTCACGTGGACATGGGCGATGGCGCCCCCGGGCAACTGCAGCGTGAGGTAAGCCACGCAGTCCTGGCCCGCCCCGATCGGATCGGCACCATGCGCGGCCACAGCCACGGGGCGCAACCCGTCGGGCAAGACGTAGTCCAGGATCGACAGGTCGTGCGGCGCGAGGTCCCACAGCACGTCGATGTCGTGCTGGACCAGTCCGAGGTTGATCCGCACCGAGTCGAAGAACTGGACGTCGCCGAGCGTCCCGTCGGCCACGATGGTCCTGAGGTACTCCACCACCGGCGTGTAGCAGAACGTGTGGTCGCACATCAGCACCAGTCCGAGCCGCTCGGCCGCGGCCACGATCGCCTGCCCATCGGCGTAGGTGCTGGCCAGCGGCTTCTCGACGAGCACGTGCTTGCCGGCCTCCAGCGCCTGCATCGCGAGCTGGCTGTGCGTGCTGGCCGGCGTGGCGATGGCGATGGCGTGAACGTCCGGATCCTGCAGCACGTCGGCCAGCTCGGTGGTCGTCGATACGCCCGCGCCGGCAATCCGCCCCGCGCGCTCAGCGTCCAGGTCACACACCCATCGCAGTTGCCACTGCGCGCTGGCTGCGAAGTTACGGGCCAGGTTGGGCCCCCAGTACCCGGCACCGACGACCGCCACTCCCATGGGCTGCCCCACGACTGACTCCCCTGATGCTGCCACGGATTCCCCTCTTCCCAGTGATGGGCTCCGCACGGTGTGGACACGCGGGACCCACACCGGACAATAGCCGCATGACTGAACAGGGGTCCATAGCGCCCGACGTCCGCATCGCGACGAACGCCGAAGTCGATCGGCGCGCATCCATCGGCCCGGGGTCAGCGATCTGGGGCCTGGCATGCGTCCGGGAGCATGCCGTGCTCGGGCGCGACTGCATCGTCGGCCGCGGGGCGTACATCGAGGACGGTGTCGTGCTCGGGGACCGGGTCAAGGTCCAGACCAACGCCCTGCTGTTCAAACCAGCCCAAATCGGCGACGACGTGTTCATCGGCCCCGCGGTCGTGCTGACCAACGATCGCTACCCGCGTTCGAGCACTCCCGATGGGAACCTCAAGCGCGACGACGACTGGACGGCCGAAGGTGTGGTGATCGAGCACGGCGCCTCGATCGGAGCACGCTCCCTGATCCTGCCCGGAGTCCACGTAGGTCGGTATGCCATGGTCGCCGCGGGGGCGGTCGTGACCCGGGACGTGCCTGACTACGCGCTGGTCGTCGGCACACCAGCACGACGGGCAGGCTGGGCTGGGCCGGCGGGAAGGCCGCTGGAGACCATCGGCGACGGCCGATGGGTCTGCCCAGCCACAGGGCACGAGTTCGTGGAGGCTTCGGGGCGGCTGACTATCGCCTGACTGCGTTCACCCGAACGGGGGAATGCATGTCGGACGACGTGGATCGCTGTGAGGAGCAGTGTTACCCTTCGTAGCCAAATTGCCTCTCACAATGTGACGGGGGTCACGATGAGTCAGCGCTTCCAGGGAATCGAATCAGTCTGTGTGGCGGCTCTGGCCATGCTCCTGGTCCTCCAGCCGGTCATCGGCCTCCCACCCTCGACGGCCGTGCCTGTGAAGACTGGCGCTCCAGCCCCGACTGCCCCGGCGAAGCCGGACCCCGGGGCGGTTGCACCCGTGGCGGCGGACGCTGCGAACGCAGCGACGGCAGTGGCCTACTCCCCCAATGGTTCGATCGCCGCCGTGGGCGCGGACGACGGGGCTGTCTTCCTCTACAGGGCCAAGACGGGCAATCTCGTGCGGACGCTGACGGGGCACATGGGTCCGGTGTCCTCGCTCGCCTTCAGTCCCAAGGGAGACATCCTGGCGACCGGCAGCCGGGACAGCACTGTCCTGGTGTGGCGAGTGAAGAACGGCAAGCAGCTCCGGGTCCTCCATGGACAGGAGCAGGCGGTGCGCTCGTTGGCCTTCGATGCTGAGGGCGCCCAGTTGCTCGTGGGTGGCGAGGACACACGCAGCTTGCTCTGGCAGGTGTCCACCGGAAAGCTCCAGCACGTCTTCGGCAGCTCAACAGACTTCGTCACGGCCGTAGCGGCAAGCCCCGACGGCAAGACGCTTGCGACCGCAACTCGTGACGCACGCATCACGCTGCGCAGCGCCAAGACGTTCGCAGCCAAAGGCACACTCCTGGGACACTCCGGTGAGATCACGAGCCTCGAGTTCGCACCGGACGGATCCACCCTCGCATCGGGCAGCACCGACAAGTCGGTGAAGGTCTGGAAGGTGTCCACCCGCTCGCAGGCGCGTTCCATGCGCGGCGCCGCGGCAGTCAACAGCGTGGCTTTCAGCCCCAGCGGCGCCAGCATCGCTGCCGGCCTCGAGGACGGCTCCGTGGAGATCTGGAACCCCGCGAGTGGTTCCCAGAAGAAGAAGTTCACCGCGCCCGGGGCCGTCAAAGGCCTGGCTTTCAGCCCGGACGGATCGAGCCTCCTCGAGGGCCGTGCGAATGGTGTGGCCAGTTCCCGTGACGTCGCAACCGGCACCGTGACCGAGTCGACGACCCTCCCTGAGCCTGCGACCTCGACCACGAATCCCAGGACCACCCCGTCCGCGACCGATCCAGCACTTCGCCCTTCGGCCACCGACCCCTCACTGCGGCCGTCTGCGGTCAAGCCCACGGGGCGAACCCTCGGCGGGAGGTTCTCCGCACGGGTTCCAGGTACTGCGCCAGCTGCACCGCTCGCCGCCGCCATCCCCGCCGCGGATTCGCCGCTGGCTTCCGGGCCCGGCGGACCCATCCTGATCGTGACCGAGTCCTCCGACCCCTTCAGCCAGTACTACGCCGAGATCCTGCGGGCAGAGGGCCTCAACGCCTTCACCACGGTCAACCTGTCAGAGGTCACAGCCTCGTCCCTGACCGGATTCGACGTCGTGGTGCTTGCCGCTCGATCGCTCTCGCCCAGTCAGGTCACAACCTTCAGCGCGTGGACCAGCGGGGGTGGAAACCTCGTCGCCATGCGGCCCGACGCACAGCTGGCGGACCTCCTCGGCCTGTCGCCCTCAGGAGCCACCCTGTCCGACGCGTACCTCAAGGTCGACACCTCCACCCGTCCGGGGAACGGGATCGTCGGCGAAACCATCCAGTACCACGGCACCGCCGACACGTACTCACTGGCAGGGGCCCGAGCAGTGGCCAGCCTCTATGCCAATGCCACGACAGCGACGACGAGCCCCGCCGTGACCCTTCACGACGTGGGTACCCAAGGGGGCCAGGCAGCGGCCTTCGCTTTCGATCTCGCCCGCTCGATCGTCTACACCAGGCAGGGAAACCCGGCGTGGAACGGGCAGGAGCGCGACGGCCTGAGCCCCATCCGCTCCGATGACCTCTACTACGGCAACAAGAGCGGCGACGTGCAGGCTGACTGGATCGACCTGACCAAGGTGGAGATCCCCCAGGCGGACGAGCAGCAGCGCCTGCTCGTCAACCTCATCCTCGAGATGAACGCCGATCGCACACCACTGCCCCGGTTCTGGTACCTGCCACGTGGGCTCAAGGCCGCCGTGATCATGACCGGCGATGACCACGGCAACAACGGCACCGAGGGCAGATTCGACCAGCTGTTGGCCGAGAGCCCAGCGTCTTGCTCCGTGGCCGACTGGGAATGCATCCGCGGCACCTCCTACATCTACCCCTCCACGCCCCTGTCGAGCGCCAAGGCGACTGAATTCGCCAACCAAGGCTTCGAGATCGCCCTCCACGTCAGCTCCCAGTGCCAGGACTACACCCCGGCTTCGCTGGCCTCCGACTACGCCACGCAGCTGCAGGAGTTCGCGGCGAAGTACCCCGGCGTGCCCGACCCCGCCACGAACCGGACCCACTGCATCGCGTGGAGCGATTGGTCCACGCAGGCCGACGTGGAACTGTCCAACGGGATCCGCCTGGACACCAACTACTACTACTGGCCCCCCACCTGGGCCCAGGACCGTCCCGGGTTCTTCACCGGCTCGGGCATCCCCATGCGGTTCACGGACACCAACGGCGCGATGATCGACGTCTACCAGGCAGCGTCGCAGATGACTGACGAATCGGGCCAGACGTACCCGTACACGATCGACACGCTTCTCGACAAGGCCCTGGGCCCGGAGGGCTACTACGGCGCCTTCACAATCAATGCCCACACGGATGCTGCCGAGATCACGGAGTCCACAAGTACCATTGCCTCGGCGAAGGCCCGCGGCGTGCCGGTGGTCACCGCCAAGCAGATGCTCGACTGGGTGGATGCACGCAACGCGTCGTCCTTCAAGGATCTGTCGTGGAGCACCGGCCAGCTGACCTTCTCGGTCGCACCCGGGTCCGGCGCGCGAAACCTGGACATGCTCGTCCCAGCCCAGTCCGGGAACTCGACCCTCAGCTCGGTGAGCCGTGACGGGACGCCCGTGACGTACGAGACCCGGACGGTCAAGGGCTCGGTCTACGCGCTCGTGTCGGCCAAGGCGGGTGCCTACGTGGCCACCTACCAGGCCGATGCCACCGCCCCAACAGCCACGGGCACGACTCCCTCGGACGGCGCAACCGGCGCCAGCCTCTCCACCGCGGTGACGGCCTCCTTCAGCGAGTCGCTCGATCCGGCGACCGTGTCGTCCAACACGTTCTCCCTCACCGGCCCGAGCGGCAGCCAGGTCGCTGCGACCGTGGCCTACGACGGCACCACGCGATCGGCCATCCTCACTCCGGCCTCATCCCTGACCCCGTCGACGGCCTACCAGGCCACGCTCAAGGGTGGGACCACCGACCCCCGCATCAAGGACCTCGCCGGCAACGCCCTGGCCGCCGACAAGACCTGGACCTTCACGACTGAATCCGGACCCAGCTGTCCTTGCAGCGTCTGGCCGTCTTCGGCGACGCCGACGAACGCCTCAGTCGCAGACCCGAACGCGGTTGAGTTGGGGGTGAAGTTCCGCTCCGATGTGGATGGGTTCATCACCGGGGTCCGGTTCTACAAGGGCGCACAAAACACCGGGACACACGTCGGCAGCCTGTGGTCGACCGCCGGTGTGAAGTTGGCCACTGCCACCTTCACCAACGAGTCGGGGTCCGGCTGGCAACAGGTCACCTTCGCCACCCCGGTCGCGGTGACCGCCAACACCACCTACGTCGCCTCCTACCACGCGCCGAACGGCAACTACGCCGCGGACAACAGCTACTTCGCCACCACTGGCGTGGACAACGCACCCCTGCACGCCCTGTCCACCGGGGCCGCCACCGGCAACGGGCTCTACGCCTACAGCGCCACCTCGACGTTCCCCGGCAACACGTGGCAGGGCAGCAACTACTGGGTCGACGTCGTCTTCACGACCAGCACCGGCCCCGACACCACACCGCCGACCGTGACCTCCACCACCCCGACAGCCGGGGCCACCGACGTGGCCACCACGGCTGCGGTGAGTGCCGCGTTCAGCGAATCCCTGGATCCTGCGTCGGTGTCGTCGAGCACGTTCTCGCTGACCGGGCCCGGTGGGAGCCAGGTCTCGGCCACGGTGGCCTACGACAACGCCACCCGTACCGCGACTCTGACTCCTGCTTCCGCACTGGCACCGGACACGCAGTACCAGGCGACGATCAGGGGCGGGGGCACTGACCCCCGCATCAAGGACCTCGCCGGCAACGCCCTGGCCGCCGACAAGACCTGGACCTTCACCACCGCCGCACCGGTCGGCCAGGGCTGCCCGTGCAGCATCTGGCCGTCCTCAGCCACGCCTGTGAACGCTTCCGAGAACGACCCGAACGCGGTTGAGTTGGGGGTGAAGTTCCGCTCCGATGTGGATGGGTTCATCACCGGGGTCCGGTTCTACAAGGGCGCAGAGAACACCGGGACACACACCGGCAGCCTGTGGTCGACCGCCGGTGTGAAGCTGGCCACTGCCACCTTCACCAATGAGTCGGGGTCCGGCTGGCAACAGGTCACCTTCGCCGCCCCGGTCGCGGTGACCGCCAACACCACCTACGTCGCCTCCTACCACGCGCCGAGCGGCAACTACGCCGGGGACAACAGCTACTTCGCCACCACCGGCGTGGACAACGCGCCCCTGCACGCCCTGTCCACCGGAGCCGCCAACGGCAACGGGCTCTACGCCTACAGCGCCACCTCCACGTTCCCGACCAACACGTGGCAGGGCACCAACTACTGGGTCGACGTCGTCTTCACGACCAGCACCGGCCCCGACACCACACCGCCGACCGTGACCTCCACCACCCCGACAGCCGGGGCCACCGACGTGGCCACCAACTCCCGAATCAGCGCCACGTTCAACGAATCCCTGGACCCGAGCACCGTGTCCGGCTCCACCGCGGGACTCACCGGCCCAGGCGGAACCGCGATCCCCACCGCAGTCACCTACGACCCAGCCACCCGGGCGGTCGTCATCCAACCATCCACCCTGCTGACGCCCCTGACCCCCTACACAGCCACCATCAAGGGCGGGGGCACCGACCCCCGCATCAAGGACGTCGCCGGCAACGCCCTGGCCGCCAACAAGACCTGGACCTTCACCACCGCCCCACCGGGCCCGTGCGACAACCCCGCCAACGAGATCGTGGCCGAGAACTGCCGGCCCGGCAGCCCCAGCACCGAGTGGGACGTGTCGGGGGCCGGCGACCCGAGCATTCAGGGCTTCGCGACCAACATCAGCGTCGATCAGGGCCAGAGCGTCGACTTCAAGGTCGACACCCCGTCGAGCAAGTACCGGATCGATATCTACCGCTTGGGCTACTACGACGGGGCCGGGGCCCGAAAGGTCGCCACCGTTGAGCCCACGGCCACACTGCCCCAGGCTCAGCCGGCCTGCCTCGAGATCGACGGCACCACGAACGACAACCTCATCGACTGCGGCAACTGGGGCGTTTCGGGCTCGTGGGCGGTGCCCGGCAGCGCCGTGTCAGGCGTCTACATCGCCCGCCCGGTCCGCGAGGACGGCGCCGATGCGGGGAAGGCCAGCCACATCGTGTTCATCGTGCGCGATGACGACGGCGGCTCCGACGTGCTGGTTCAGACCTCGGACACCACATGGCAGGCCTACAACGGGTACGGCGGCTACAGCCTGTACGCGAACCCGGGGCATGCCCACAAAGTCAGCTACAACCGACCCTTCACCACCCGAGCCAACCCGACGGAGGACTGGGTCTTCAACGCCGAGTACCCGATGATCCGCTGGCTGGAGCGCAACGGCTACGACGTCAGCTACTTCACCGACGTGGACTCCGACCGCAACGGCGAGGAGATCAAGGAGCACAAGACCTTCATGTCCGTCGGGCATGACGAGTACTGGTCGGGCGGCCAGCGTGCCAATGTCGAGGCTGCCCGGGACGCCGGCGTCAACCTGGCCTTCCTCAGCGGCAACGAGATCTACTGGAAGACCCGTTGGGAGTTGAGCACCGTCGGCGGCGCAAGCACCGACCACCGCACCCTCGTGGCCTACAAGGAGGGCGACGCCCAGGGCAGCGCCGAGCACTACGACTGCTACCAGAACTTCGCCTGCGACCCAGATCCCACAACCTGGACCGGGCTCTGGCGGCAGAACGCGACGGGCCACGACGGCGGCAAGCCGGAGAATGCACTGAGCGGCCAGATCAGCTGGGGGGACCAGACCTCGGCCATCCAGGTCCCAGCAGCCGATGGCAGCCTGCGGTTCTGGCGTGACGCAGGCATAAGCAGCGCCACGACCCTGGCCGCCAACACCCTGGGTTACGAGTTCGACTGGGAGCAGCCGGCCTATGCCAGCAGCAACCCCGCTGGCCGCATCACCCTGTCGGATACGACTGCGGGCGGCAAGAACCACCGGATGAGCCTGTACCGGGCGCCAAGCGGCGCGCTGGTGTTCGGCGCAGGGACCGTGCAGTGGTCATGGGGCCTCGATGCCACCCACGATCGCGGTCCTTCTCCCACCGACCCGAGGATCCAACAGGCGACGGTCAACCTCCTGGCCGACATGAGCGCGCAGCCAAGCACGCTGCAGAGCGGCCTGGTGAAGGCAACCAAGTCAACGGACACGAGCGCACCTGCCGCAGCCATCACAAGCCCAACAGACGGCTCGCAGGTCGGCGCCGGAGCCAACGTCACGATCAGTGGCACGGCGACGGACACCGGCGGCGGGCGCGTCGGCGGGGTCGAGGTCTCCACCGACAACGGCGTGACATGGGCCGCGGCCAGCGGGCGCGCCAGTTGGACGTTCACGTGGGCTGCCCCGGTCTCTGGATCTGTCACCTTGAAGGCCCGGGCCACGGACGACAGCGGGAACCTCCAGCCGACTCCTGCCTCCGCGACGATTGGCGTCGGAGATTCCGCACCGGCGACACCGACCGGGCTGACCGCGACCGCCACCCCGACCGGGATCACCCTCGACTGGGCCGACACCACCGGCGCCACTGGCTACAACGTGTACCGAGCCGCCACCGCCAACGGCACCTACACCAAGATCACAACCAACCAGGTGACCACCTCGTCCTACGACGACACCACCGCCCCGATCGGCACCACCTACTACAAGGTCACCGCCGTCAACACCGCCGGCGAATCCACCCAGTCCAACCCCGCCAACGCCACCCGGGTCGCCGCACCGGCGACCCCGACCGGGCTGACCGCAACCGCCACCCCGACCGGGATCACCCTCGACTGGGCCGACACCACCGGCGCGACCGGGTACAACGTCTACCGGGCATCGACCTCGGGCGGGCCGTTCACCAAGGTCAACGGCGCACCCATGGCGGCGTCGGACTGGGACGACACGATGGCCCCTTCAGGGACGTCGACATACCAGGTGACGGCGATCACATCCGGTGCGGAGTCGGGCGCCTCCAACCAGGCGAACTCGACCATGACCAAGCCGATCCTGCTGCTGAACCCCTCGTTCGAACTGGACGCGAACTCCGACAACAGGCCCGACTCGTGGACCAGCAGTGCACGATTCCTGCGCACGACTGCCGCAGCCCGCAGCGGGACGTACGCAGGCACCCACTCCGGGAACAACGCCGGTTACACGGTGGGACAGACCCGGACGGGGCTCACGGCAGGGACCGCATACACGGTCGCCGGGTGGGTGAACATCCCAGCGACCACGGATGCGTTCACCTTCAGCGTTCAGATTCAATGGCGCAGCACGGCGAGCAACGTCATCAGTACGCAGACCGTGACGTCCTTCAACGCCGCGACCAGTGGATGGCTCAAGGTCGGCGGGACGTACACCGCGCCGGCTGGAACCACCAGGGCAGTGGTGAACATGGTCGCATCGAGCCTGCGCGGGCCAATACACGTTGACGACCTGACCCTGCGCTGAATCGGGCGTGCGGGTGCCGGTGCTCCCTCACGCCCGCACAGCCTGGGTAGGCGCCACCCGTTCCCACCCGCTCTCTGCGGGTGGGAACTACCCTGGGCCGGGCAGCAGGGCATCCCGGATCGGTTCGACCCACCGGTCGGCCGGGACGTCATACACGACGAAGTCGCCATCGAACTGCCAGTAGGCCCAACTCCACCCGAGGCGTTCGGCCTCCCGGGCGAGGAACGACGTCCAGGAAACTCGATCCGACAAGCCCGCAGACTCGTACGCACCGAACTCGCCCAGGTACACAGGTCGATCATGGTGGACCGCCCAGACCTGAGCCCGGGCCAGATCGTCGCTGATCGCCGTGCGCTGGGCTGGGGTCCCTGTCCAGCGGACACCGGTCTGGCCCGCGAGACCGGCCCACGAGGCACCCTGGTGGGTGAACCGGAAGGGCAGGTAGTAGTGGACGGTGACGACGATGTGGCGATCTGCCGCGGGTAGGCGGAGGTCATCGAGGGCAGCGATCCGATTGGACCGTGCCGGCCCGACAATGACCGTCCTGACCGGGTCAACAGCACGGACCACTGCCAGGGCCTCGCCCAGGTACTCGTTCCACAACGGTGCCGTGAGCCGGCCACTGGGCTCGTTGAGCAACTCGTAGACCACCTGCGGTGGCGCCTGCCGGAAGCGCAGGGCGATCCGGGCCCACGCGTCGAGGAACTGCCGCCTGTGGCCGGTCGGATCCCTACCCATCACCTCGTACTCATGCACGTCGAGGACCACAGCAAGTCCACTGGCCAGGGCGGCATCCACAGCCCACGCAAGCGTCTCGAACCACGCTCCTGAGACCGCCGGGTCGGGGTCAAGCGCCCCGTCGCGGAAGGGGTGCAGGTTGATGCGCACGTGGTCGAACCCGGCCTGCCTGATCAGCGCCAGGTGCCGCTCGGTGAGGCGGGCCTCGCTCCGGGACTGCCAGATCGGGTCACCGCTGAGGATGTTCACCCCGCGCCCCAGCTGCACCGGGCCACCTGCCGGGCCAGCGTTCGTCGCCGGACCCACGGACGGCGGGCTGGGGGGTTCGCCTGTCACCCCGAGTAGGAGGATCGCGAGGAGCGCGACCACGAGCAGGGACACGCCCGCTCGCGCCGTGCGCGCCGGCCACATCACCCCAGACTCTCCCGTCCGTGCGGACATCCGTCCACGCGGCCCCGCGCTACAGGGCCCCCGCGGACTCCATCTGCCCGACTACATGTTCGGCCACGGCCAGCGAGCTGGTCCATCCGGGCGACACGACGTTGAGCAGGTGCGTGGACTGCGCGTCGCCGCGCACCACGAAGTCCATCTCCAGGCGCCGGCCCGGGATCGACCACATCTGCGCGCGCACCCCGGGCTGACCCTTGACGGTGAAGTCGGCTGGATCGAGGGACGGGACCAGTGCCCTGGCCTGCTTCACCAGGTGCCTGCGCCAGTACTTGGGCACCTCCGCGCGGATCAGCGCCCCGAGGTCGTGGTGGGGACTGGTCAGGAACGCGGGGTAGCGGCGGACGATCCCGCGCACCTCCGCGGCGCTGAAGCCGCCGAGGCCCCCGTAATCCTCGCGCCACAGCGCTGGGATGGCAGTCGGTCCGACCTTCGCCCCACCCGAGGGGGTCACTGTCAGGTGCACGCCCAGGAACGGGTTGAGCGGGTCGGGCACCGGGTACACATGCCTGCGCAACCAGCCCACGGGCCAGGATCCGTACCAGTAGAGCCCCTTGAAGGGCAGCACCACGTAGTCGTCGCAGAAACCGAACCAGGAGCCCACCACGTCGGCGTACAGACCGGCCGAGTTCACCACGTGCCCGACGTCCCAGCGCTCCTGACCGACGATGAGTCGCCCCGGCCCCCCTGCCTGGACCTGGCTGCCGAGCAGTACCTGCCCCCCGGCGCTGCGGACCTGGTCGGCCAGCGCCTCGATGACCTGGTGCGGGTCGGCCACAGCCGTCGTGGGCGACCACAGCGCCCTGTCCACCGTCCGGGCCAGGGGTTCCAGCTCGGCCAGCCCACGCTCATCGACCTGCTCGACCTGTACGCCATTGACCAGTCCGCGCCGGTACAGCTCATCGAGTCCGTCGAGCTCCTCGGGGGCGCTGGCCACGACGACCTTCCCGCACTCGCGCACCGCGACTCCGTGCTCCTGGCAGAACTCCTTGAGCAGCAGGTTGCCCCGTCGGGTCAGGGCGGCCTTGAGCGAGTCGGGGGCGTAGTAGAACCCCGCATGCAGGACCCCGCTGTTGCGCCCACTGGCGTGCGCCCCGAGGACGGCCTCCTTCTCGAGCACGACCACGTCGAGCCCCGGACGGGCAGCCAGGATCGCGTGGGCCATCGCGAGGCCCACGATGCCTCCACCGACGATCGCCACATCTGCGGTCCGAGTCATCCCGGGGTCCCTCCACTCAGGGCGGCCAGTGTGAACCCAGCAGCCGGAGACGCATCGCGATCCGTCGCAGGGGAACCGAACCACAGCCGGCCCGGCGGGACGTCGGCCAGGACGAGCGAGGCCATACCGGTCATCGCCCAGCCACCGACACTGCACCCCTCCCGGACCATGGTGCCGGCACCCAGGTAGGCCCCGTCGCCGACCCGCACCCCACCCGCGAGGGCAACGGCACTGGCGATCGTGGCGAAGTCACCGACGTGCACGTCGTGGGTGAGCACCACCAAGGGCATCACCGCGGCATGCGAGCCGATACGCACCCCGGCTGTGGCGATCACCCCAGCCAGGAGCACCGATCCCGGTCCCACCGTGGTATCCGAGGCCAGGCTGGCCCCGGGATGCACGACGGTGGCCCAGCGAGCCTCGTCGATGCCGAGGCCAGCCACGATCCTGGGACGCGACGTGTAGTTGTCCGGTCGTCCGGTGGCCACGATCACCTGCGCGTCAGGCAGCTCCGCCAGAGCGGCGACCGGGCCCAGGACGGGCATGCCCGCGACGGTCGCGCCAGCCAGCCCCGGATCGTCATCGAGGAATCCGAGGAGCGTCCCGTCGTATCCCCCGTCCAGGGCGGCGCGTGCAGTCTCCCGACCGAAGCCACCTGCGCCGATGATCACGAGTCCGGCCGCGCTCATGGCTTGGATGCCTCCGCGAGGGCGCTCACGACCTGCTCCACCTCGGCGTCGGTCATGGCGTGGAACACCGGCAGGATGATGGAATCCTGCGTGAGGGTCGTCGTGGCGGGCAGGTCGAGGTCGGCAGCCTCGGCATAGGCGGGTTCGAGATGAGCGGCCATGATGCCGCGGCGTGCCTGGATGCCCCGGTCGGCCAGGAACTGCAGGGTCTCGTTGCGGCTGCGGGGCCAGCCAGGCGCCAATCGCACCCAGAAGCTCTGGTAGTTGCTCTGGTGATCGTCGGCCTCGACCACGGGAACGAGGTCGGGCAGTGCGACCAGCGCCTCGCGATACGCCGCAACGATCTCCCGGCGCCTGGCGACCATCTCGGGCAGCTTTCCCAGTTGCACGATCCCCACAGCTGCCTGGATGTCGGTCATCCGGTAGTTGAACCCGACCTCGAGGTAGCTCTCGAGCACCACTCGCGAAGCCGCCGCGTGCCGGTCAGCGGCGCTGACGTTCATCCCATGCTCACGGAGTCTGCGCAGAGCTGCTGCCCAATCCTCCCGCTCGGTGGTGATCATCCCGCCCTCGCCCGTGGTGAGCAGCTTGCGGGGGTGGAACGACCACGCCGCGAGGTCCGACCCGTGACCCACCGGGCGTCCGCCCGCCCAGGAGCCCGCGGCGCAGGCGGAATCCTCGAACACCAGGATGCCGCGATCCCCCAGCAGCGTGCGGATGCCCTCGACATCCGCGGGCATGCCGCCCTGGTGGACCAAGATCACCGCACGAGTGCGCTCGCTCAGGTGCGGTGCCACGGTATCGGCCGTGAGGTTCGCCGTGGTCAGCTCGACATCGGCGAAGACTGGCGTGGCCCCCACGTACCGCACGGCGTTCGTGGTGGCGATGAAGCTCAGCGAGGGGACGATCACCTCGTCACCGGGGCCCACTCCCGCGACAACCAACCCCAGGTGCAGGGCGGCAGTGCAGCTGGACACCGCGATCGCATGGCTCGCCCCCACGGACTCGGCGAACCTGCGTTCGAAGTCCACCACCCTCGGACCCTGGGCCACCCAACCCGACAGGACGGCTGCGGCAGCTGCGTCGGCCTCCTCCTGCCCGATCCACGGCTTCATCACAGGGATACTCGGCACGGCTCCACTCCAATCGGCGATCCATCACGCTGGCGTCCCGGTCCCCCGGGCTGTCCCATCCCACGGGCTCCGTGGAATGCGGCACTCGAGCCGGGTCCACGCGCGATGAACTCCCGCGTTCTGGTCCGACGGCCCCCCATCGTATCCTCAGGGGAAACAGGCACGGTGCCGGGAACACAGCCGGCCCAGTAGTCAGGGGAACGTCGAATGACGCAGCACGAACACGAGGCCGACCGCGCGAGTGGACCCGTTCCACTGGTCGACCTGAAGGCCGCCCACCGCGAGGTGGCGGACGAGGTCGAGCGGGCCATGGCCGACGTGATCTCCCGGACCGCGTTCGTCGGCGGCCCGGACGTGGCCGCCTTCGAGGAGCAGTACGCCCAGTTCAGTGGGGTTCAGCACGTCATCGGCGTGGCCAGCGGCACGGATGCCCTAGAGATCCCCCTGCGAGCGCTCGGGGTCGCCGCAGGCGATGAGGTCATCGTGCCCGCCAACACCTTCATCGCCACAGCGGAGGCGGTGATCCGCGCGGGCGGTGTGCCCACGTACGCCGATGTGACCTCCGACGCACTCGTGGATCCGGCGAGCATCGAAGCGGCGATCACGCCCCGAACCGTGGGGATCGCACCCGTGCACCTTTTCGGCCAGATGCCCGACATGACCGCGATCGAGGCCGTCGCAGACCGCCATGGCCTGTTCATCCTCGAGGACGCCGCGCAAGCCCAGGGCGCGAGCCAACGGGGCCGCAAGGCAGGGTCCATCGGCGTCGCCGCGGGGACGAGTTTCTACCCGGGCAAGAACCTGGGCGCCTACGGGGACGCCGGGGCAGTGCTGACCAACGACGCGGAGATCGCCCGCAAGAGCCGCCTGATGATCAATCACGGCTCGTCCGCTCGCTACGTCCACGACCAGTTCGGGTTCAACTCCCGGCTGGACACGATCCAAGCGGTAGTGCTCTCGGCCAAGTTGCGCAGGCTCGCCGACTGGAACTCCCGCCGGCAGGCCGCTGCAGATCGCTACACCGCCCTGCTCGCGGGGATCCCGCAGGTCACGGCACCGCGGGTGATCCCGGGCAACGAGCACGTGTGGCACCTGTACGTGATCCGAGTCCCGGAACGGGACCTCATCCTGAAGCACCTGAACGATTCGGGCATCGGCGCTGGGCTGCACTACCCGGTCCCCCTGCACCTGACCCCCGCACTCGAGACCACTCGGTTCAGTCCGGGCCAGTTCCCGGTCGCCCAGGAACTGGCGGGGTCGATCCTGAGCCTTCCGCTCTTCCCGCAGATCACCCAGGCTCAGCAGGAGCGCGTGATCAATGCGCTGTCGGAGGCGATGAACAACTACGCTCGGTAATCACCGATTCGCCTACAGTCGCGGAAATCAGTTCCGCGTGGGCCTTCTCACAGCACGGCGCGGTCCGGTTGCACAGCGTCACGTATGCGAGTCCCCCATTAGGGGAACTTGTTTCGATTACTGGTTGTAACTGCGCCCAGCGTTGCCTACCATCGAGTCCGTGGCCGAACAGCTCCGTGGACCCGGCTATAAGAAGTTGGCGAGTCGAGTAGATCGCGATCACGAACCAGCTTGACCGGACGTCCACGGACTCGATCGAGGAGGACTCACCCGTGACAACCATGCTCGTGGCGTCTGGCGGTGGCCATCTCCAGCAATTGCACTCCCTGATCCCTCGCCTTGGATTGGACTCCAACGTTGTGTGGGCGACGCCGGACAGTGGGCTGGCCCAGCACCTGCTTCGCGATCAGGAACAAATCATTCTTCCCTACATCCGGCCGCGGGACTGGCGCGGAGCAATGCGGATGTCAGGAAGCGCAATGCGCCTCCTGCGCAGATCGGGGGCCACCCGAATCATCTCCACCGGCGCGGCAGTTGCTCCGCCGTTCTTCCTCGCTGGGGAGGCTCTCGGGCTCGAGATGCACTACATCGAATCAGCGACCAGGAGCCAAGGGCCTTCGCTTTCGGGCAGGTTGGTGTCGATGGTTCCGACTGCGCGCCTCTACTCCCAGTACCCAGAGTGGGCCGGCGGGCGCTGGCGTTACGCCGGCAGCATCTTCGATCCGTACACCCGGCAGGATGCACTTGGGCACACGACAGGCCTGCAACGGATTGTCGTCACCCTCGGCACCGAAGCGTTCGGGTTCAGGCGGGCCGTCGAGAAGCTCTTGGACGTTCTCCCCCACCATGCGGAGGTCCTGTGGCAAACGGGTGGCACGGACGCGACCGGACTCGGGATCCACGCCCGGGCGTCGGTCCCCGGAGACGAATTGCGCGCGGCCATCTCCGCTGCGGACCTTGTGGTGTCGCACGCCGGCACGGGATCAGCGCTCACCGCGTTCGACCTGGGCAAGACCCCGCTGATCCTGCCCCGCGAATCCAAGTACCACGAGCACATAGACGATCACCAGATGCTCACAGCAAAGGAGCTGGAGCGGCGGGGTCTCGCCGTCGCGGTGCCCGTAGGTTCACTTTCCTCCGAACATCTCGAGCTGGCCATGGCCTCCCGAGTGGTCAAGGACGACATCAGCCGTCCTTTCGAGTTGGCCGAGGACTCTGGATTCGGGCGTGCCACCGTCATCGAGCTGCGGGCTCGGGTACACGCGGGGGGGCCGAACGCCAACAGGACGCGTGCCACCGCTCTGGCAGGCGACCGGGCGAGTTGGCAGCAGTCCCAATCGCGTGCCGCCACCGAGTGACCTGACCGAAACCAGCTGCGCTCGTGACTGGACCTCGAAGTACAGCCGCTTCCCGCGTCCGCGCTGAACGCCCCGGACTGCCAGAGCATGGAGTCGACCAGGGTGGTCTTGCCGTGGTCGACGTGGGCGATGATGGCGATGTTGCGCAGGTCGGTGCGTTGGCGGATGGCCACGGGTGTCGTTCTCCTCGTCAGTGCCGAGGGAGCGATGTGCCTCGGTCGGGTCCGGGAGCTGGACACCCGGGGGCCTGATCATCCCACGGATCCGGGGTGCTCCCGGGTCCCTCAGTCGTGCACGCCCACAGCCAGGGGCCGGTCGAGGGTGCCGGTCCACGTCGCCGTGGCGCCGTCGATCGCCCAGCCGTCGGCCTGACCCGTGGACGCCGAACCGGCGGGGAACTCGACGATCAGTTCCACCTCGGGCGGGCTCACCATGGCCTGCGGATCGGCGGTGAGTTGGTAGTCGAGACCGTCGGTGCCACTGAACGTCCCGGCGGGGAGTCGATAGCTGACCTCGGTGACGCTCTGCGCACGGGGCGCGATGTCCTGGCCCTGCCAGAGCACCTGGGCACCGGCCGAGTCGGGGAACGGTCCCGTCGCATCCGGGCGTACGAGCTCTCGGTCGCCGTCGACCGCGACGGTCGGCTCCATCGCGGAGTCCGGGATCCGGAACGCAACCCGCTGGCGGTAGGTCAGGGCCAGGTAGCTCCGGTACTTGTCGGCGTCGCCCGCCAATCCCTCGGGCACGGCATTGGTGAATCGCACCCGTTGGCGCACCTGTGCCGATCCGTCTGCTGCCAGCTGCACCCGCCGCTCGATGCGCTGCTCCTGGAAGACCGCCAACTTGCTCGGCCCGCTCTGCAGGAACACCCCGAGGACGTCACCGGACGGCTCGGACAGGGCGCCCCCGGCACCGAGGGCGCAGACGGTGGCCTGCAGGGCGGGGTCGGCCATGTAGGCCTGAATGTGGCGGCCGGGGAGGACATCCCACAGCGCACGAACGGCGCGCAGGGCTGTCCGCGGGTCGCGGAGCCGTTCGATCACGAGATCCTGCAGCTCGGCGTTGCCGGCCTGTCGAGCCAGATTGGACTCCGGCGGGAACTCCGGGTATTCCCGATAGGCGTCGACCAGTACTGTGCGGATGACGTTGTCAGCAGAGACCTCGCCGAAAGCCTGTGTGGTGACCGGGCCGGTCGCACTGAGAACTGCCGCCACAGCCACGACGTCGATGGTGATGACCCCCTCCACCTCGGCGAGGTCCAGCGCGTTCCACGCCGCCTGCATGTTCGTACCGGAGACCCGGAAGTCCGGGTGGTAGTTGGAGTTGGCGAACGGATACTCGGCGCCGGGACGGTACCAGGGCAGCCCCCCGGTGACGTCCCACGGATAGGGCTCGTTGCCGGGGTTGAGCTCCGCGGAGACCGAACCCGAGACGGGCACGGTGAGGGCGCCGCGGTCGGCCTCGAGCACGGAGGCGTTCAGGGGCGCGCCTCCGGACCCGAACAGCTCAGCGTCGTTCAGGGCGCTGACCAGGTACTGCTGGGGTCCATCGGCACCCAGCGCGGCCGGCAGCACCGGGGCGAGCTCCAGCCCAGCGGCCGAGATCGTGCGCAGCGTCGCCCCTGCGGACGCGACCGGCTCCATGGCTGGCACGACCGGGGCGAGGGCACCCCAACCGCTGGCCAGCCAGCCGGTCACCCCGGCCGAACGCGCTGCTCCCGCCGCGGCGCGGGACAGCGAATCGAGGGAATCGTGGCGCACGGCCAGCGCCAGGTTGGCGGCCCCCCAGAGCGCCAGCCAGAGGCTGATGAGGATCAGCCACATCGATAGCGCCACGGGGAGCAGAGCTGCTGTGGCCACCCACCGAACCGGACGCATCGGACCAATATGCCGTCCCTGCGGGTGCCGGACCTAATTGCCACACCGGGCCCCGTGCGACGCGCCGCCGAGTTCGCCTCGACGGCCGCCAGCCGCCTGCCCGCTGATCGGAACCGTGCCTGGCCCTACTGCAGCGGAGTCCCCCAGGCCAGGGCGAAGTACTCCCGATCCCAGAACCGGAAGTACGCCCACGCCGGGATCCGGTCGGCGTATGGGTAGGTGGCTCGCGCCAGCTCGGGGCTCTGGGTGCCGTGGGCCAGCAGGTCCGCCTCCTTGGGCCCGCTGTTCGAATCGACTCGGACCGCGACCTGCGGCTCCGGGACTCGGCTACCGATCGGGGCGCGCGCCAGGGCGTTCCAGGAGATCTCGCGATCGCCGCGGGTGACCGTCCACACCCGGGCCACCCCCGAGTCCTTGGCCTGGGCGGCAGCAAGGGCGTAGGCAGCGGCCGACTGCGAGTCGGTGTCCGAGCCCGTCTGGTCACCGACCGTGAGCACGACCGAGGGCTGCACCGCCTCGAGCTCCTCGGCGATCCGCGCAGTCACCTCGGCAGGGTCTGCGGACACCAGCTCACCGGCGCGGTACCCGGCCAGCTCGACGCGGTCCACCCCGAGGATCTCGCCGGCGCGGGCCAGCTCCTGGCCGCGGACCTCGGCGATCTCGGTGGTGCCGAAGTCGAGCACGGGCGGCTGGTCCTCACCCGCGGTCAGGGCGAGCACAGACACCGTGGCCCCGGCCTGGTCGAGCTCGGCCAGCGTGGCGGCCATGGGCAGCTCCTGACCGGGCCGGGCCAGGACCACGAGCACGTCGGCGGGCTCCCCCTCGGGGATCAGCGCGGTGGCGCGAACCTCCTGGGCCGAGCGCTGGATGCCCAGGAAGTGCAACGTGGCGACGGCCGCGGCGACCAGGACGGCCACCAAGACCGCGGACCCCAGCAGCCGGCGACCCCAGCGCCGGCTGTGACCCTGGGCGCGTTCCGGGCGGGAGGTGACCCGCGGGGGGGCCTGCTCGGGTGCGAGTCGCTCAGCCATGGGCTCCAGTGTGGCTACCGGCGCCCGTCGGTCCGCGCAGCGACACGCGGCCCGCACGGACGGTCGTGGCCGTTATCGGGTCGTGACAGCATCGGGTCATGGACACCGCCGCGCAGGTGCGCAGCCTCCTGCTCCCGGTCGCCGACCCGCAGCGGGCCCCGGCGATGGCTGCCTACATGAAAGGGGTCGCCCCGTTCCTCGGTGTGCCCACGCCGGCCCGCCGGGTGGCGACCCGCAGTTGGATCCGGGCCTTCGACCCGGGTCCGGGCGCCGCGGCGCTGCTCCGCGCAGCTCGCGAACTGGCCGACGAGCCGGAGCGCGAGTTCGCATACACCGCCCTGGACCTGGTCGCCGGCCACCAGCAGACACTGCCGGAGGACAGCCTGCTGGAGGTGCGCGACGTCGCACTGCAGCGGCCCTGGTGGGACACCGTCGACGCATGGGCGACCCTGATCGGCCGGACCGCGCTGCGCCATCGCACCTGGGACCCGGTCATCGCGGGATGGGCCAGCGACGACCGGCTCTGGGTGCGCCGGATCGCGCTGGTGTTCCAGGTGGGCCGGAAGGAGGCCACCGACACCGCGATCCTGTTCGCCGCCTGCGCGGCGAATCTGGCCGATCGGGACTTCTTCGTGCGCAAGGGCATCGGGTGGGGACTGCGCGATGCGGCGCGGACCCACCCCGAGGAGGTCCGCGCGTTCGTGGCCACGCATCGCGATCGACTGTCCGCACTGTCGGTGCGCGAGGCCACCAAGCACCTGTGACCGGACCGCCTTCGCCCCGGACCGCCTACGCCCCGGACGGCCCACGCGCCGGACCTCCCATCCGCCAGGACCGCCTACGCCCCGGACCTCCCACGCGCCGGGTCGCCGGAACCAGCGGCGGACATGTGCGTAGGGGTGGGAGCCTCGGCGGAGACTCCCACCCCTACGCAGGGTGGTGCGGTCAGGCGTTCAGGTCGGTCGCGTGGTCACCGACCCAGGGCCGGGTTGCGGCGTGGATCACTGACCTGCCTTGAAGGCTGCGAGCAGCTCCTCGTTGTCGGCGTAGACCTCGGCGCCGTTCTCAGTGGTGACGATCAGCGGCTCGAGGTAGTTCGCGGGAATCTCGACGCCGCCGTCGGTCGTGAAGACCGCGTCGGTCGGGAAGATCGCACCGGTGCAGACCTGCTCGATCATCGTGACGGTCTCGGCCACCAGCTTGCGGGTGTCCTTGTAGATGGTCGAGTACTGCTCGCCCGCGGCGACGCGGGTCACAGCGACGACCTCGGAGTCCTGGCCGGTGACGACCGGGGTCAGCTTGGCGGCGGTGGCGGCGTTCAGGATGCCCTCAGCCAGCTGGTCGTTGGGCGACAGGACGCCACTGAGATCGGTGCCGTCGCTGTAGTAGTTGGTGATCAGGTTCTCCATGCGCTCCTGGGCCTTCTCCTTCTTCCAGCCCTCCGTGGAGACCTTGTCGAAGGTGGTCTGGCCCGAGGTCACGACCAGCGTGCCGTCGTCGATCTTCGGCTGGAGGATGTCCATCGCGCCGTTGAAGAACACCGGCGCATTGGCGTCGGTGGCCGCACCTGCGAACAGCTCGATGTTCCACGGGCTGTCACCCTTGAGCTTCGCGAGGCCCTCGAGCAGGGCGGTGCCCTGCAGCTGGCCGACCTTGAAGTTGTCGAAGGCGACGTAGTAGTCGGTGCCCTGGGCGTCAATCGGGCGGTCGTAGGCCAGCACCGGCACGCCGGCGGCCTCAGCGGCCTCGACCTGGCCGGTCAGCTGCTTGCCGTCCTCAGCGCCGATCACGATGACCTTGGCCTGCTGGGTCAGCATGTTGTCGATCTTGGTCTGCTGCGAGGCCGCAGCCGAGGCAGCGTCGGAGAACTGCACGTCAGGGGTGAAGCCGGCGGCGGTGATGCCCTCCTCGAACAGCGCCTTGGCCAGCGTCCAGTTCTCGGAGGTCTGCGCGGGCAGGGAGACGCCGATGCGGTCCCCGGGGGCGCAGGTCGTGGTGGTCTGGCCACCGGCCATCGCGCTCTCGGCCGCGGACGTGGCGGGCGCTGCCGTCTCGCTCTCGGTCGAGCACCCGCTGATCAGCAGCAGGGAACTGCAAGCCGCCGCAATGGCGACCAGTGACTTCTTCATGTTTCTCCTTGTGTGTTGGGGTGGAGATCTGTGTGTGGGCCGCTGATGGGCCGCCCGGACTCAGGAGCCGACAGGTTCGGCGGGGATGTCCTCGACGGCGCCGATGCTGGCAGCGACCTCGACGTGCTGCTTGCGGCGGCGCATGAAGTTGGGCAGGATCTGCGGCCGGTCCTGGGACTTGGACAGCAGGTCGAACGCGACAGCGGCGAGCAGGACCAGGCCCTTGATGACCGAGACCCAGTCCTGGCCCACGCCCATCAGCGACAGGCCGTTGTTCAGGAAGGCCATCACGAGGCCACCGACCATCGACCCGACCACGGTGCCCACACCGCCGGTGACCGCCGCGCCGCCGATGAACACCGCCGCGATCGCATCGAGCTCCCAGCCGACACCGTCCTGCGGGCCGGAGGCGCCGGCCCGGGCGATGTAGATCATGCCCGCCAGCGAGGCCAGCATCCCCATGTTGGCGATGACCAGGAAGTTGACCCGCTGGACGCTGACGCCCGACAGGGCCGCGGCACGCTTGTTGCCGCCGACGGCGTAGACGTGCCGGCCGAAGGTGGTGTTGCGCATGATGAACGAGTAGATGAAGACCAGGACCAGCAGGATCACCCCGGAGATCGGGAACCCGGTGCCGTCGTTGCCGGTGGAGAACTTGAAGGCGAAGAACATGATCACCCCGCCGAGCAGCACCAGCCGGATGGCAGTGGCCCACAGAGGCGGCACGTCGTCGCCGACCGAACGGGCCTTCGCGCGCTTGCGGAACTCCAACCAGACCACCCACAGCACCGCGAGCATGCCCAGCACCAGGGTGGTGGTGTTCACGATCCGGGTGCCGTTGCCCAGGATCAGGTTCGGGCCGATCTGGGGGATGTAGCCACGGCCGATGATTTTGAAGCCCTCGGGCACCGGCACGGTCGCCGACTGCCCGAGCACCTGGTTGAGGCCCCGGAAGATGAGCATGCCGGCCAGGGTCACGATGAACGCCGGAACCATCACTCGCGACACCCAGAAGCCCTGCCAGGCGCCGACCAGGATGCCCACGCCGATGCCGACCGCGATGCCCAGCGGCCACGGGATGCCCCAGTCGGCCATCGACTTGGCCACGCAGATGCCGGTGAAGGCGGCCACCGACCCCACCGACAGGTCGATGTGGCCGGCGATGATGACCATGACCATGCCGATCGCCAGGATCAGGATGTAGCTGTACTGGGCGACCACGTTGATCAGGTTCACCGAGTTGAGCACGACCCCGTCGGTGGTGAAGTAGAACAGCGTGATGATCGCGATCAGGCTGAAGACCATGCCGTACTGGCGCACGTCGGCCTTGCCGAACACGCCTTCACGGAATTGCTTCACCTTGCTCATGCCGGTGTCCTGTCTCGCGCGGATGTCATGGACTTCATCAGGGACTCCTGGGTGGCTTCGGCGACCGGCACGTCGGCGGTGACCTGGCCCTCGAACACGGTGTAGATCCGATCGGACAGGCCGATGATCTCGGGCAGCTCGGAGGAGATCACGATCACGCCCTTGCCCTGGGCGGCGAGGCCGAAGATGACCTCATAGATCTCGAACTTGGCGCCCACGTCGATGCCCCGGGTGGGCTCGTCGAGGATCAGGACGTCCGGGTCGGTGAACATCCACTTGCTCAGCACGACCTTCTGCTGGTTGCCCCCGGAGAGCTTGTCGACGCCCTCGTTGACCGACGGGGTCTTGGTCCGCAGCCGCTTGCGGTAGTCCTCGGCGGCGACGAACACCTTGTGCGCGTCGATCACGCCGTTGGTCGAGACCTTGGACCACTTGGCCTGGACGGTGGCGCTCTTGATGTCGTCGAGCAGGTTCAGGCCCAGGGTCTTGCGGTCCTCGCTGACGTAGGCGATGCCGTGCTTGATCGCCGCGCCCACGCTGTCGAGCACGATCTCCTGGCCGTCCTTGAGGATCCGCCCGGACTCCCAGTGCCCGTAGCTGCGCCCGAAGATGCTCATCGCCAGCTCGGTGCGCCCGGCGCCCATCAGGCCCGCGATCCCCACGATCTCGCCGCGCCGCACGTACAGGCTCGAGCCCTTGCAGACGTAGCGGTCATCGGCCTGCGGGTGCTTGACCCAGATGTCGCGGACCTCGAAGAACGGTTCGCCGATGTCGGTGGCCCGCTCCGGGAACCGGCTGTTCATGTCCCGACCGACCATCCCCTTGATGATCCGGTCCTCGCTGACCTCGGGCCCGTTGTCCAGCGTCTCGATCGTCTGCCCGTCGCGGATGATGGTGATCTTGTCCGAGATCGCCTCGATCTCGTTGAGCTTGTGCGAGATCATGATCAGGCTCACGCCCTGGCCCTTCAGGCCACGCATGAGGCTGAGCAGGTGCTGGGAGTCCGAGTCGTTGAGCGCGGCCGTCGGCTCGTCGAGGATGAGCAGCTCGACGTCCTTGCTCAGCGCCTTTGCGATCTCGACCAGCTGCTGCTTGCCCACGCCGATGTTCTTGATCTGGGTGTCGGGACGCTCGTCGAGGCCGACCCGGTTCATCAGCTCGACGCAGCGCCGGTTGGCCAGGTCCCAGTCGATCGAGGCACCTCGCCACTTCTTGGGCTCGTTGCCCAGAAACATGTTCTCCACGATCGACAGCTCGGGGATCAGCGCGAGCTCCTGGTGGATGATCACGATGCCCACCGACTCGGACTCCGTGATGTTGCGGAACTTGCAGAGCTCGCCCTTGTAGTAGATGTCGCCGTCATAGGAGCCGTACGGGTAGACCCCGGAGAGCACCTTCATCAACGTGGACTTGCCGGCACCGTTCTCGCCGACGATCGAGTGGATCTCCGGGCGGCCGACGGTCAGCGAGACCTCCGACAGGGCCAGCACGCCGGGGAACTCCTTGGTGATGCTGCGCATCTCCAGCAGCGGGGAACCGTCCGTCTGCGGTGTGCCCCCGGGCAAGCCGGACATCGGCGCTCCTTCGCATGTGGATGACTGGACTGACCATGAGCCAACTCCCCATGTCCCACGATGTCAAGCCTGGTCGATAACGAATTGATAACGAGGGAGAGCGCTTCCTCTAGCGTGCTGGCGCCCGCTGGAGTTGCCGGCGTGCAGGAGTATGGTCCAGGTATGACATCGATGGACAGGGGGAGCGCACCGGGCCGGCCGCACGCGGGTCGGGCCACGCTGGCTGATGTCGCCCGGTTGGCCGATGTGAGCACCAAGACCGTGTCCCGGGCGCTGTCAGGTGCGCTCAACGTCGACCCGGGCACCCGGGCGAAGGTGCAGCACGCCGCAGCCGCGTTGCGGTTCCGGCCCAACGCGCTGGCCCGGGAGTTGCGCACCGGCGGGGTCACCAACACGGTCGGGTTCGTGATCGGGGACCTGACCAACCCCTTCTACACGTTGGTCGCCGCCGGGGTGGAGCGCGTGCTGGCCCGGGCCGGCATCCGGATGCTGATCGCGGCCACCGAGGACGAGGCCGACCGGGAGGCCACCGTCGTCGGGGCCCTGCTCGAGCAGCGGATCCGCGCGCTGCTGCTCGTGCCGATCGCCGCGGACCACGGCTATCTCGAGGGCGAGCGGCAGTTCGGCACCCCGATCGTGGCCGTGGACCGGCCGCTGGCCAATGCGGTCAGTGACTCGGTCGTGTTCGACAACCGGGCCGGCGCCCGCGCGGGGGTCCTGGCCCTGCTCGCCGCCGGGCACCGCCGGATCGCGTTCGTCGGCAGCTCCGAGTCGCTCTACACCCACCGCGAGCGCCTGGCCGGCTATCGCGACGCCCTGGAGTCCCACGGCTTGGTCGTGGAGCCGAGGTTGGTGCGCACCGACGGTCCCGACATCTCCTCGGCCACCTGGGCCACCGCGCACCTGCTGGCCGGCGCCGATCCGCCCGATGCCGTGTTCGCCGGCAACAACCGGGCGGCCATCGGGGCGCTGCAGGGCGCGCATGGGCACGCGGACCCCATCGGCCTGCTCGGGTTCGACGACTTCGAGCTGGCCGCGGCGCTGGGCATCAGCGTGGTCGCCCACGATCCCCAGCGGATGGGCGAGGTGGCCACCGAGTTGGCGCTGCGCCGGGCCGAGGAGCCGATGGGCGTCGTGGAGCAGGTCGTGCTGCCCACCCAGGTCGTGCTTCGCGGCTCCGAGGCGCACATGTCCTGAGCGCAGAGCGGCTCCGAGGAGCACATCTCCTGAGCTCGTTACCAGATCGCCACCCGATCGGCTGGATCGCGCCACATCCCGTCTCCGGGGGCCACCTCGAACGCCTCGTGGAACTCCGCGAGGTTGTTCACGATGTTGCACCGGAACTCCGCCGGCGCGTGCGGGTCGATGCTCAGCAGCCGCAGCGCCTCGGCGTCGCGGTACTTGGCCCGCCAGGCCTGGGCCCAGCCGAGGAAGAACCGCTGGTCGCCGGTGAGGCCGTCGAGGACCGGCGCGGGCCGACCGGCCAGGCTGATCCGGTAGGCCTCGAGCGCCACGGTCACCCCGCCGAGATCACCGATGTTCTCCCCCACCGTCAGCGCGCCGCTCACCGCACCGTCGGACAGCCCGCGCGGGCGCAGGCCGTCGAACTGGGCGATCAGCGCAGCGGCCAGCGCCTCGAAGCGGGCGCGGTCGGGCTCGGTCCACCAGTCCACGAGGTTGCCGGCGCCGTCGTAGCGCGAGCCCTGGTCGTCGAACCCGTGACCGATCTCGTGACCGATCACCGCACCGATCGCGCCGTAGTTGACCGCATCGTCGGCGTCGAGGTCGAAGAACGGGGGCTGGAGGATCGCGGCCGGGAACACGATCTCGTTCATCCCGGGGTTGTAGTAGGCGTTGACCGTCTGCGGAGTCATGAACCACTCGAGCCGGTCGACCGGTCCGCCGAGCTTGGACCACTCGTAGCGCGCCTCGAACAGGGCCGCCCGGCGGGTGTTGCCGACCAGGTCGTCGGCGGAGATGTCCAGTGCGTCGAAGCTGCGCCAGGTGTCGGGGTACCCGATCTTCGGGGTGAACGCCGCGAGCTTGGCCAGCGCGCGGACCCGGGTATCCGGGCTCATCCATTCCAGGGTCTCCAGGCGCACCCGGTAGGCCGCCACGAGGTTGTCGACCAGCTCGACCATCCGCGCCTTGGCCGCCGGCGGGAAGTGCCGCCCGACGTACAGCTCGCCGACCGCTTCGCCGAGGGCCCCTTCGACCAGGCCGACCCCGCGCTTCCAGCGCTCGCGCAGCTGCGGGGCACCGGTCAGCGTCGTGCCGTAGAAGTCGAAGTTGGCCCGCACCATCTCGTCGTCGAGCAGACCGGCGCTGCGGCGCACGACCGACCAGGCCAGCCAGTCGCGCCACGCGGCCAACGGGTGCTCGGCCAGCAGCCCGGGCAGCGCCTGGACGTAGCTGGGCTGGCGCACGACGACCTCGGCGACGTGCTCGGCCGGGGCACCGAGGGCGGCCAGCCACTCGCGCGGCCCGAAGCCGGCGACGAACGTCGGCATCTGCGCCAGGGTGCGGCGGTTGTAGCTCTTCAGGGCATCGCGCGCCGCCACGTTGTCCCAGTGCTGGGCGGCGATCGCGGTCTCCAGGGCCATGATCGCCGCGGCCGACGAGGTGGCGGACTGCGTGTCCGGTGACCAACCGGCCAGGGTCAGCATCCGGGCGATGTGCGTGCGGTAGGCCGCGCGGATCGCGGCGAACGAGTCCTGGCGGTAGTAGGACTCGTCGGGCAGCCCGAGGCCGGCCTGGGTGAGGTACACCACGTACTCGTCCGAGGCCTGGGCGTCGGTGTAGACATACGGGGCCAGGAACCCGCCGGCCGCACCCTGCAGCTGCAAGCGGGCCATCACCTCGAGCAGTCCGCGCAGGTCGGTGAGCGACCGGAGCTCGTCGAGGTCGGCAGCGATCGGCGCCCGACCTCGGGACTGCACGGCGGCCTCGTCCATGAAGGAGGCGTACAGGTCGCCGACCTTGGCCCCGACCGTGCCCGGCTCGGACTCGGCCGCCGCCTGCTCGATGATCGCGCGGACGTGCAGCTCGGAGGCGTCGCGCAGGGCGTGGAACACCCCGTCGGCCGAGCGGTCGGCGGGGATCTCGTGCTCGGTCAGCCAGCGGCCGTTCAAGTGCCCGAAGAGGTCGTCCTGCGCCCGGATGCCGGCGTCACGGTGCTGCGGGTCGATACCGGAGTGCATTCCAGGCTCCTTGTTCGGGGGGCGTGCGGGGGCAGAAGGTGCGGGCTCGAGGGCAGTGGACCCCCGGCACGTCCGCCGGGGGCCGACCAGGGCTCCGAGTCTGCCACCCCCGCGCCGAACCGGCTGCCGTCCTGCTCGCGCCCTGCGGGGGGGTGCCGATCGGCTCAGGCCGGGCGGGCCACCGGCGCAGGATCGCGGCGCTGCCCGGCGAGCCGGGCCAGGATCGGGCCCGAGATCGCCAGGACCAGCACATAGGTGGTGGCCACCGGACCGAGGTCGGCGATCCCGACGATGTCCGAGGACACCGCGAGCCCGGCGATCACGATCGAGAACTCGCCGCGGGCGATCAGCACCGCACCGGCCCGGATACGTCCCCGGGATCCGGCACCGTCCCTGGCTGCGGCGTACCAGCCGGTGACCAGCTTGGTCAGGGCGGTCAGCACGGCCAGGGCCAGCGCCGCCGGCAGCACCGCGGGGATGGTCCCCGGATCCGTGCCGAACCCGATGTAGAGGAAGAACGCGGCGGCGAACAGGTCGCGCAACGGGGCCAGCACCCGGCGGGCGGCCTCCTCGGTCTGCCCCCCGATGGCCAACCCGACCAGGAAGGCGCCGACCGCCGAGGACACCCCCACGAGCTCGGCCAGGCCCGCCACGACCAGGGTCAGGCCGAGCACGCGCAGCATGACCTGCTCATCGGAGTCATGGGCCAGCGCCCGGTCCAGGACCGGTCCGACCCGGGGCGCCAGCATGAGCACCACGGTCACAGTGGTGACCGCAACAGCCATCCCGATCAGGCCCGCGGCCAGACCCGCTCCGGCCAGCACCACGCCCAGCAGCGGGAGGTAGGCCGCCATCGCGATGTCCTCGAGCACCAGGATCGAGAGCACCGAGGGGGTCTCCCGGTAGCCCAGCCGACCCAGGTCGGTCAGGGTGCGGGCCACGATGCCCGAGGACGAGACCCAGGTGATCCCGGCCAGTGCCAGCACCCCGGCCGGCGGGAGCCCGAGCAGGACCCCGAACAGCGCTCCGGGTGTGGCGTTGAGCAGCAGGTCGACCACCCCGCTGGGTCCGTGGTGGCGCAGCGCCTGGGTGAACTCCGCCGAGCTGAACTCCAGGCCCAGGGCGAGCAGGAGGAGCACCACACCGATCCCGGCCGCGAACTCCAGGAACGGGGCGGCCGAGGGGGCCGGCAACAGCCCGCCCTCGCCCACGGCCAGCCCGGCGAGCAGGAACAGCGGCACGGCCGAGAGCCCCACGCGCAGGGCCAGCGCCCCCGCCGCGCCGAGCAGGAGCAGCAGGACCCCCAGCTCGACCAGGAACCTCGGATCGGCCTCCACCGCTGTCCCTACTCGCGCCCGGACTGGTCGAGCACCAGACGCGCGGCGGCGATCCCCTCCTGCGTACCCATCACCACCAGCACGTCGCCGGCGTGCAGCACCTCCGCGGGAGTGGGTGCGGCCACCACGTCCGGCCCGCGCACCAGCGCCACGACCGACGCGCCGGTCCGGGTGCGCAGCCGGGTATCGCCCACGGGCCGGCCGACGAACGCGGAATCGTGGCCCACCGAGAGCTGTGCAGAGACCAGGCCGGGGACCTCGCGGGTGAGGTCGGCGAACCGCTCGGCGATCCGCGGTGCGCCCAGCAGCTCGGCGACGGTGTCGGCCTCGGCCGCAGTCAGGGTCATCACCTCGGTACAGGCGTCGGGATCGTGGCGGTCGTACACGACCACGTCGACCTGGCCACCGCGTCGGGCGACCAACCCGACCCGCGAGCCCGATGCGGTCTGGAACTCGTAACGGATCCCCACCCCGGGCAGCAGCGTCTCACTGATATCCATGCCCTCCATCCTGACCCGTCCGGTTGCCGACGTCAGCACGAGCACTGGAGCGGCGGGCGCCGCCACGCAGACCAGCGGCACCACTGGTCGTGCCACGGGCACCGTTCGTCGGCCGGCACGTGACCTCTGGTCGAGGCAGGCGCCCGCTGGCCGCACCCCGGCGTGCAGCGTTTCCGTGCGCGGGCGCCACGCCCCTACGTTCGCACCCACCCGGACAAGTGACCCACGCCACACCCGGTGGCACCGGCTCCCCGGCACAGCACCATCGAAGGAGGCAGACCGAGATGAGCAGCGATCTCCAGGGCCCATCGGGCCCACGGCCACCGAGCGGCACGGGCGGCGGGGGCGTCCCCGACCCCGAGGCCTACAGCCGGGCCGCGACCAGCCCGCAGTTCGTCGAGCTGCGGGCCCGCTACCGCGGATTCGCCTTCCCGATGACCGTGGCCTTCCTCGTCTGGTACTTCGCCTTCGTGGCCGCGGCGGTGTTCGCCAATGACTGGATGGCCACCCCCGTGTGGGGCAACATCAACATCGGCATCATCTTCGGACTCCTGCAGTTCGTGTCCACCGCGCTGATCACGTTCCTCTACGTGCGCCACGCCAACAACCGCCTGGACCCCCTGGCCACCGAGATCCGTGAAGAGTTGGAGGGCGCCCGATGAACGCCACCATGGTGCGCGCCGCCACCGACACGACCGTCGGCAGCCCGGTGGTGAACATGGCCATCTTCCTGGCCTTCGTGGCGGTGACGATGTTCGTGGTGATCCGGGCCTCGCGGACCAACCGGACCGCCACCGACTACTACACCGGTGGTCGCTCGTTCACCGGCGGCCAGAACGGCACCGCGATCGCCGGGGACTACCTGTCCGCGGCCAGCTTCCTGGGCATCACCGGGGCGATCGCGCTGACCGGCTTCGACGGCTTCCTGTACTCCATCGGCTTCCTGGTCGCCTGGCTGGTGGCCCTGCTGCTGGTCGCCGAGCTGCTGCGCAACACGGGCAAGTTCACGATGGCCGACGTGCTGGCCTTCCGGATGCGCCAGCGCCCCGTGCGCATGGCCGCCGCGCTGTCCACGCTCGCGGTCTCCCTGTTCTACCTGCTGGCCCAGATGGCCGGCGCCGGCGGGCTGGTCAGCCTGCTCATGGGCATCACCGGCGGGCTCGGCCAGTCGATCACCATCGCGGTCGTGGGCATCCTGATGATCGTCTACGTGCTGGTCGGCGGCATGAAGGGCACCACCTGGGTGCAGATCATCAAGGCGGTCCTGCTGATCGCAGGCGCTGCGCTGATGACCTTCTGGGTGCTGAGCAAGTACGGCTTCAGCCTGTCGAACGTGATGGGCGCCGCCGCGGACAAGAGCCCGCTGGGCGACAAGCTGCTGCACCCGGGCGCCAAGTACGGCACGTCCACGCTGAGCAAGATCGACTTCATCTCGCTGTCGATGGCCCTCGTGCTGGGCACCGCGGGCCTGCCGCACGTGCTGATGCGCTTCTACACGGTGCCCACCTCCAAGGAGGCCCGCAAGTCCGTGGTCTGGGCGATCACCCTGATCGGCGTGTTCTACCTGTTCAGCCTCGTGCTGGGCTTCGGTGCCGCTGCCCTGGTGGGCCCCGACACCATCGCCAAGGCACCCGGCGGCGTGAACTCGGCGGCGCCGCTGCTGGCCTTCGAGCTCGGTGGCACCCTGCTGCTCGGAGTCATCTCGGCCGTCGCCTTCGCCACCATCCTGGCGGTGGTCGCCGGCCTGACCATCACGGCCAGTGCCTCGTTCGCGCACGACATCTATGCCAGCGTGATCAAGCGCGGCGAGGTCTCGGCGGACAAGGAGGTCCGGGTCGCCCGGATCGCGGCGGTCGTGATCGGGGTGGTGGCGATCTTCGGCGGGATCCTGGCCAAGGACCAGAACATCGCGTTCCTGGTCGCGCTGGCCTTCGCCGTGGCGGCCTCGGCCAACCTGCCGACGATCGTCTACTCGCTGTTCTGGAAGAACTTCACCACCCGGGGCGCGCTGTGGAGCATCTACGGCGGGCTGCTCACCTCGATCACGCTGATCGTGTTCTCGCCGGTCGTGTCCGGCAAGCCGATCGTCGAGGCCACCGGCAAGAGCCCCTCGATGCTCCAGGGCGTGGACTTCTCCTGGTTCCCGTTGGACAACCCCGGCCTGATCTCCATCCCGCTGGCGTTCTTCCTCGGCTGGCTGGGCGCGAAGACCGACCCGGAGAAGCCCAACGTGGCCAAGTTCGCCGAGATGGAGGTCCGCTCCCTGACCGGCGCCGGCGCGGAGAAGTCCACCTCCGTGCACTAGGCCGAGCCGGCCAGCGCGCACCGACGTGCGGGCACCGGGCGGGCTCGAATCCCCCGGTGC
>JBAVKQ010000027.1:0-7527 GCA_049688395.1 Candidatus Nanopelagicales bacterium | reverse complement strand
GGCTGCCGTCGAGGCGGTGCGCGCGGGGATGGCCGCGGGACGGTCGGCCCAGCAGGCCGCCGACCGGGCGACCGTCCGGACCTCGGTCCGATGGCTGCTCGAGGAACTGGGCCGCCGGGCACCGGGCCATTCCGTGGAGGTCCGCGTCCCGCCGTACGCGGCGATCCAGGCGATCGGTGGGCCGGTGCACCGCCGGGGGACGCCGGCTGCGGTGGTGGAGATGGACGCCGATACGTGGCTGGTGCTGGCCACCGGGGAGCTGGACTGGGCGGCCGCGACGTCCGCCGGTCGAATCCGGGCCAGCGGAGCGCGGGCGGACCTGTCCGAGTGGCTGCCGCTGCTGACCGCCCCGCCGGGCTGAGTCGGTCCCCCGGGCTGGGCCGGTCCCCCGGGCTGGGCCGGTCCCCCGGACGCGCGGACATCCACTGTCCCGGAGCCCTGGTTCGCCGCTACTCGCTGCTCGCCGCTCGCTACAGGTTGCCGACGATCAGGCTCAGACCACCGAACGCGGCCACGGCGAGAACCGCCAGCCGGGCGGCTTCGGTGGGGATCCGCGGGGCGATCCACATGCCGGCCAGCGTCCCGAGGACGAGGGCGGCCACCATTCGTGGATCCAGGCGGACCACGCCGATGACTGCCGCCGTGGCGATGCCCTGGATCAGGAAGAACGCCTGCAGGGTGGCGCGCGCCTCACGCGGGTCCCAGTCGGCGTTGGCCACGTACAGGCCCACCGGGGGCCCGCCGACGCCGCCGATCACGTTCAGCGTCGCGCTGGCGATGCCGGTGCCGATCGTGCCGGGGATCGTGGCCAGCCGCGCCCAGCGCAACCCACGCCAGAGCGCGACGACGCCTGCGAGGACCGCGACCCCGGCGGCAACGGCCAACGTGGCGGTGTCCGATCCCGCGATCAGCACTCCGACGATCGGCGTGGCGATCAGGGTCGGGACGAGCAGGACCCCGCAGTCCCGCACGCGCACCATGCGCCAGTGCCCCAGCAGTGGGATCACCGCGGCGATGGTGCCCAGCAGCACAACCGTGGCCACCCCCCGGGTGGGACCCAGCAGCGCGATCAGGCCGGGAGCGGCGACCAGCGCCAGCCCGAGTCCAGTGATCGACTGGGCCAACCCGCCCAGGACGACGCCGGCGATGGCCAGGGCCGTCAGGGGATCCACGACGCAAGTCCTATCAGGTGAGGCCAGACCGCGCCCCAGCCTCCGCCCCCGCCCCACGCCTTCGTGCTCCGTTTCGAGGCAGATGCTCCACGCATCTGCGGAGCATCTGCCGGGGAACGGAGCACGAAGGGGCCGTGAAGGCAGGGTGTCCACAGATTTTCCCTGACCTCTGGTCGTTGGCCGGGACGTCGACAACCATCACGACATGGGCCTACCGAGCGTGACCTGCAGCAGTTCCGGTGCACCCGATCGGCGCGAGCGTCGAGCGCGGGTAGCCATGACCAGGATCGCCACGGGCGCCTACGCCTCGACCGACGGGCTCGTGGCCGAGGAGGTACATCAGCTCCGCGTCGAAGCCGTCCTGAACCGGCTCCAGAACGTGGTTGCCAGCCACATCAGCGCGGGCATCCTGTGGGGGCTGCCGTTCCCGAGCGCTCAACTCCAGTCCGCGCATGTCTCGCCCACACCGATGCGCCGCGGCCGTCCCAAGTCGGGGCCGGGGTATCGCATGCACCACGTCCAGTGCCTGACGAACGGAGCCGATCGCCGCGCGGGCTACCGGCCACCGATCCTGTCCTGACGGTGCTGGACTGCGCGCGGCTGCTCGATCGGGACTGGGGTGTCGCCGTCGCGGACGCGGCACTGCGCCTTGTGCTGTGCACTCAGGCCAACCTGGCCGAAGCAACTCGGAATCTCCCCCGCCAGCCTGGGGTGGCCCGAGTGCGACGCCTGCCGCACCACGTCAGCCGGCTGTCAGAGAGCCCGGGCGAGAGCCTGCTTCGAATGCGCCTGGCCCGGATGGGCCTGAGCCCCGAGGAGCAGGTGGTCATCGGGTCGGCACGGGTCGACTTCCTGATCGACGACTTCCTGGTCATCGAGTTCGACGGCCGCGCGAAGTACGAGGTGGATGGCACTCCCGCCGAGGCCATTGGGCGGAGAAACGTCGCAACGACATGCTCATCGAACGCGGATACGCAGTCATCCACGTGACTTGGGACCAACTGTGGGACGAGCGGGCTCTGGAACTGCGGATCAGGGCCGCGCTCGACCGGGCACGCCGCCGGACCACCTGGCGATGAGCCCTGCCTCGAACCGCGACCCGCTGGTCCTCGTGCTCCACCATGTGGCACATGCTCCGTGGTTCCGCGGAGCATGTGCCCGGATTCGGAGCACGAGACGGGGCGGGGGCGGGGAGCGGGGGGCGTCAGCCGAACAGGGCGGGGAGGGTGGCCTCGCGGGCCGCGCGAACCTCGCCGAGCGGGAGCACGACCGATTCGCCATGCACGCCGTCGATCACCAGGGCCTGGCTGTCATCGGGAGCACCCCGGCCGTCGATCACCCGGGCCTGGCTTTCACCGGAACCGTCAGGGACCCCGGACACGCCCGACTCGGCACCGATCCCGGAGTCGACCACCCCGATCCGGGTGGCGGCGAACCCACGGGCACCGCACATCTCGGTGAAGCGCAACTCCTCGGAGCGTGCCACGACCACCACCGCGCGGGTTGCGGATTCGGCGAGCAGGAACACGAACGGGTCGATCCCGTCGGGCACCCAGCAGCGCGCGCCCACGCCCGAACGCAGCGCCATCTCGACCAGCGTCACCGCGATGCCCCCGTCGGAGACGTCGTGGGCGGCGGTGAACATCCCGTCCCTGGAGCCGGCAACCAGGATCTGGCCGAGTTGACGCTCAGCCGCCAGGTCGATGTGCGGCGGCATCCCGCCCAGATGCGCATGCACGACGTGTGCCCACTCCGAGCCGCCGAACTCGTCGCGGGTGTCGCCCAGGACGTAGATCAGGTCGCCGTCGGTGTCCCAGGCCATCGGGGTGCGCCGCGCCACGTCGTCGATCACGCCGAGCACGCCGACCACCGGAGTCGGGTGGATCGCCACCGCACCGGTCTGGTTGTAGAACGACACGTTGCCGCCGGTCACCGGCGTGCCCATCGTCAAGCACGCATCGGCCAAACCGGTGACGGCCTGCTCGAACTGCCACATCACGCCCGGGTCCTCCGGCGAGCCGAAGTTCAGGCAGTTGGTGATCGCCAGGGGCACCGCACCGCTCACGGCCACGTTGCGGTAGGCCTCGGCGAACGCCAGCTGCGCGCCGGCGTACGGGTCCAGGGCGGCGAACCGGCCATTGCAGTCGGTGGCCAGCGCCACACCCAGGCCGGTCCGGTCATCGACCCGGATCATCCCGGCGTCCTCGGGCTGCGCCAGCACGGTGTTGCCCATGACATAGCGGTCGTACTGGTCGGTGACCCAGTCCTTGGCCGCGAGGTTCGGGGAGGCCAGCAGACGCAGCACGGTCTCGCGAATCGACGCGGCGTCCGCGGGCCGCGCCAGCCGCTCGGGTGTCGGCGCATCGTCCTGTCGGGCGGTCAGCCACGACGGCCGCTCGATCGGCCGGTCGTACACCGGGCCCTCGTGGGCGACGGTGCGCGGCGGCACGTCGACGATCCGCTGCCCGTGCCAGTCGACGGTGAGCCGGCCCGAGGAGTTCACCTCGCCGATCACGACCGCCTCGATCTCCCACTTGGCGCAGATCGCCAGGAACGCGTCGATCCTGGCCGGCTCGACGACCGCGCACATCCGTTCCTGCGACTCGCTCATGAGGATCTCCTCGGGCGAGAGCGTGGCGTCGCGCAGCAGCACCCGGTCCAGCCAGACGTGCATCCCGCCGTCGCCATTGGACGCGAGCTCGGAGGTGGCGCACGAGATGCCGGCACCGCCGAGATCCTGGATGCCCTCCACCAGACCGGCGCCGAGCACCTCCAACGTGCACTCGATGAGCAGCTTCTCCATGAACGGGTCGCCGACCTGGACGCTGGGTCGCTTGGTCGGTCCGCCCTCGGTGAACGTCTCGGAGGCCAGCACCGACACCCCGCCGATCCCGTCACCACCGGTCCGCGCGCCGTACAGGATCACGGCATTCCCGACGCCCTTCGCCGACGCGAGATGGATGTCCTCGTGGCGCAGCACGCCCACGCACAGTGCATTCACCAGCGGATTGCCCTGGTACGAGGCGTCGAACACGACCTCGCCACCGATGTTGGGCAGGCCCAGGCAGTTGCCGTACCCGCCGACGCCCGCAACGACGCCGGGCAGCACGCGCCGGGTGTCGGGATGATCGGCCGCACCGAAGCGCAGCGGGTCCATCACGGCGACCGGCCGCGCACCCATGCTCATGATGTCGCGCACGATCCCGCCGACCCCGGTGGCCGCACCCTGGTAGGGCTCCACATACGAGGGGTGGTTGTGCGACTCGATCTTGAACGTGACCGCCCAACCGGCGCCGATGTCCACCACGCCGGCGTTCTCCCCGATGCCGACCAACAGCGCGTCGGTCTCGGGCTTCTTGTCGCCGAACTGGCGCAGGTGCACCTTGGAGGACTTGTAGGAGCAGTGCTCGCTCCACATCACCGAGTACATGGCCAGCTCCGAGGAGGTCGGCCGCCGGTCCAGGATCTCGCGGATGCGCGCGTACTCGTCGGCCTTCAGGCCCAACTCGGCGAACGGCTGGGCGGTGTCGGGCTGCGCGCCGGCAGCGGCGACGGTGTCGATCATGCGGGTGCTCCCTGCGCGGCGGCGGCGCTGGCGGTCACGGATCCGGCCACGGATCCGGTCGCCGCCAGGTGCGCCAGGATGGAGGTGAAGAAGCCCAGGCCGTCGGTGCCTGGGCCGGTCAGCGATTCGACCGCGTGCTCCGGGTGCGGCATCAGCCCGACGACGTTGCCGACCTCGTTGCACACCCCGGCGATGTCGCGCTGCGAGCCGTTCGGATTCAGCCCCGCGTAGTAGGCGATCACCCGGCCCTCGGCCTCCAGGGCGTCGAGGGTGGCCTCGTCGGCCTGATAGCGACCCTCGCCGTTCTTGAGCGGCACGACGATGCGCTGGCCGGCCTCGTAGTCGCGCGTCCACGGCGTGGCCGCGTTGGCGATCTCGAGCTCCTGGTCGCGGCAGACGAAGTGCAGGCCCGCGTTGCGGGTCAGGGCCCCGGGCAGCAGGTGCGACTCGCAGAGGATCTGGAAGCCGTTGCAGATGCCGAGCACCGGCAGGCCCCCCCGCGCGGCGTCGACGATCGACTCCATCGCCGGGGCGAACCGGCTGATCGCCCCGCAGCGCAGGTAGTCGCCGTAGGAGAACCCGCCGGGCAGGACGACCGCGTCGACACCCTGCAGGTCGGCGTCGGCATGCCACAGGGCCACCGGCTCACCGCCGACGATCTGCACCGCACGGGCCGCGTCCCGGTCGTCCAGCGAACCGGGGAACGTCACCACCCCGATGCGCATCAGAGCCTCTCCACCCCGACCGGGGATCCGCCCTCGACCGGCCCGGTGCCGATCGGGGCCTCGAGGTCAACGGGACCGGCATCATCGGTGCAGGTGCAGTCCTCGCAGTCGCAGTCCGCCTCGGGCTCGAGCTCCTCGTAGATCTCGTAGTCCTCGATCACCGGATTGCTCAGCAGCGAGCCTGCGAGCTCGTCGAGCCGCTCGGCGAGGTCCTCGTCGAGCTCACCGTCGACCTCGATCTCGAAGCGCTTGCCCTGCCGGACCGAGGCGACCCCGGTCAGACCCAGGCGGCCGATGGCCCCCAGCACCGCCCGGCCCTGCGGGTCGAGGATCTCGGGCTTGAGCATGACGTCCACAACGACGCGGGCCACGGTTGACTCCTGGGAGGGCGGCGGGAAAGCGGCGGGATTGCTGGGGCAAAGCCTACCGGGGCGGCGAACCGGCGCCGGCCCGCCGCGCACCACGACGCCGGATCGCCGCGACCGCCAGCCACGCCAGGCCGACGAGCAGGACCAGGGCCAGCGCAGGGGCCAACAGGGCGGTCACCGCCAGGCCCAGGGAGAACCCGTCCTCGACCGTGCTGACCACCGGCGCGCCCAGGCCTGCGGTGCTCACGTTGACCACCGGTCGGGCAGCGGACTTGGTCGCGTGCACCCCCAGCGAGGTCAGGAGCCCGAGGATGACGGCCAGCGCCTGGGCCCACTGCTGGTCGCCACCGGACGCAGCAGCCGCGAACAGGGCGGCACCGGAGGCCGGCCGGATGATGGTCTGGACCGCGTCGTTGACCGAGTCGACGGCCGGGATCTTGTCGGCGACCACCTCGACGACCAGCAGCACGGCCAGGATGACCAGCGCGGGCGTGCTGCCCAGGACGTCGTAGGGATCACCGAAGCTGACGACGTCCAGGCGCACCAGCAAGCCGGCCACGAGCAGCGGGATGTACGCGTTGAGCCCGGCCGCCACCGCCAGGCCCAGCCCGGTGATCAGCACCGCCCCGGCTTCCATGCCGGCAGGATAACCGCGGCCTGGCCGGGACGCTGTTAGCCAGCGGTCGCCAGCGAGGCAGGTGCGGTCTGCGCACCCATGGAGCCGAACAGAGCGCCGGCCTGTTCCTGGTCCCACTTGATGACCCACTGCCCGGACTCCCAGTGCTGGGAGTCGTCGATGGGGACGGTGGTCACCTCGCCGCTGCCAGAGGCCAGCCGGGCGGCGCCGAAGCCGAACCTGCTCAGGTCGAACAGGCCGGTGCGGTTGTCCACGGTCAGCGCACCGACGGCCGCGTTCACGATGCTCCACTGCCGGAACGGGTTCAGCAGGGTCTGCCAGCTCAGGATCTGCCCGACCATGGCCGACATGTACTGCTGCTGGCGCTCGATCCGGCCGAGGTCGCCCTTGGGGTCGGCGTAGCGCATCCGCACCCAGGCCAGCGACTGCGCCCCGTCGAGGGTCTGGCAGCCCGCCTGGACGTCCAGGCCACTGTTCTTGTCGGTGATCGCCTCGTCGAAGCACGCCTCGATCCCGCCGACGGAGTTGGTGAGCTCGACGATGCCGCCGAACCCGACCTCCATGTAGTGGTCCACGTGCAGCCCGGTGTTGTACTCGATGGTCGCGCTGAGCAGCGGCGCGCCGCCGAAGGCGAACGCGGAGTTGATCTTGCCGCCCCGGTCGGGGACCGCGGTGCCATCGGAGTCGGTGTGCGCCGGGATGGTGACCCAGGAGTCGCGCGGGATCGAGACCAGCGTCGGGGACTGGCCCAACTGCTGGTGCACGACCATGATCGTGTCGGTGCGCTGGCCCTCGGTGCTGCCGGTGCGCAGCTCGCGCTGCTCCTGCTTGGTCAGCCCCTCCCGGCTGTCCGAGCCGACCATCAGCCAGACAGTGCCTGAGGTCTGGTCGATCGGCGCGGGTGCGAGCGCGTCGACCTTGTCCATCGTGAACGCCGCGTAGCCGACCAGGAACACCAGCCAGAGCACGTAGGCGCTCACCGCCCAGCGCAGGATCCGCACCGGGCCCCAGCGGCGCCGGCGCGTGGCCGGCGCGGGGTGCTCCGGGCCGGGCGCCGGGC
>JBAVKQ010000026.1:0-21045 GCA_049688395.1 Candidatus Nanopelagicales bacterium | reverse complement strand
TCATCACCAAGATGGAAGAAGCTTCAGCAGCAGCTGCCGAACTCCTCCTGCACGAGCAGCGCACGTCCGATCAGTAGCCGCCCGAAGTGGGGGGCCAAACGCTCACCGAGAAGTGCGGAACGTCAGTTTGTCTGCCTGCGCTGAGGGGTTTGTACATGCGGCCTGGCAAGCACTGTCAGTGCTCCTGGCTGCTCGCCGCTCCGCGATCAACGCCTCCACCGAGGCCCAACAGCAGGTCTTCAGCCTGGTAATCGCAGCACCCGAACCCATCCGAGCTCGGTTCCGCGGCCAGAAGCTTGCCGCGATGCTCAACACCGCCACGAACCTGCGAGTGCACGCCTCCTGGGACACCGAGACGACCAGCACCGTAGTGGCGCTGCGCACCTTGGCCCGTCGCGCACACGCGATGGGCGAAAGAGGCACGGGAGGTCCAGAAGGCGATCGTGGCCATCATCCGTAGCTGGCGTCCTGACCTGCTCGAGGAGTTCGGCGTCGGACCGATCGTGGCCGCGACAGTGTTGTGCGCCTGGTCCCACCCCCGGCCGCATCCACTCCGAGGCGGCGTGCGCGATGCTCGCCGGCGTGGCACCCATCCCAGCGAACAGTGGCCAAGTCACCACCCGCTATCGCCTCAGCCGCTACGGCGACCGCCAACTCAACAACGCACTACACACCGTGGTACAGAGCCGGATCCAGAACCAGCCAGCCACCCGCGACTACGTCGCTCGCCGCACCGCGGAAGGCAATACCAGCCGAGAGATCAAACGCTGCCTCGCCCGCTACGTCGCCCGCGACCTCTACCGCCTCCTCGAAAACGGCGCCGCTGCGGCTTGACAAAGCACAGGAGCGTCGCGGTCAGCCAGTGATGCGTGTACGGCTGGCCAGTGGGGTGCTCGAAGAAGAACTCCCGATCAGGGCGATGCCGGTCTGCCACGTCGTCGTAACGAGCCAGCATGGTCGCCAAGTCCGGCGCGATCGATACCCGGCGGTCCTTGTTTCGTTTGCTCCGCTCGATCGTCACGATCGAGCCGTCGGTGTCGACGTCGCGCCGGCGAAGTTGTCGGGCCTCCGGGGGACGCAGCCCGCGGCCGAGCATCAGCCGGAACAGCACCGGGATGGTTGACTCCCGCAACGGGCTCGCTTTGCAGGCGGTGAAGGAGTCAGCGGCGGCGAAGAACCAAGTCTGCTCCTCGGCGGTGAAGATGTGGGGCAGGCTCGGGGTGCGCGGGTTGATCCATGGTCGTTCTCGATCTTCAGGTCCAGCCAGTACCGGTCAGCGTCGGTCGTACCGGGGAACGGGGCCAGCCGGAGTGCAGTGTTCGCGGTGGTCCTTGCTTGCCGGCGCTCACCTTTCGGTGTGTCAACGCGCCCCCACCTACTGGTGCCCGGCTCCCTGGTCGGCTTCGAATGCTGCGATTCCCTCGCTGATCGTCGGGAAGGTACGGGTGGGCATCCCTTCGCCGATCACTTGGTAGGTCGTGAGCGTTGCGATCAGATCTACGTCGGCGCGCACGAGGCCGACCTGGATGCCACGCGAGTGCACGAAGCTCGAGAGGTCCTTGAGCTGGATGCCGGCGGAGTAATCGACGTCGGTCAGCGACGACGCGTCGAGCAGGACCCACCGCACCGGGTCCGGTGCTCCGTCGACCAATTCCTTGACGTCGTCGGTGAACCGGCTGGCATTGGCGTAGAACAGTTCGGCGTCGAAGCGGAAGATGACCAGTCCGGGTGCGCTCTGCGTGCCCGGGGCCGCGGTGACGTAGCTGGGCGTTCCCCCGATGTCCTGCACGACCACGAAGTCCTTGGGACGGTACGCGCGGCGGATGATCTCCACGATCGAGGCCACGATCGCCAGGATGATGCCCTGCTCAACGCCGACCGCGAATACGACGAACCCGGTCAGGCAGGCCACCAGGAACTCGCTGTAGCGCTCACGCTTGATCTGCTTGAGGCCCAGTGCGTCGATGAGGCTGAACCCGATCATGAGCACGATGCCGGCCAGCGTCGCCTTGGGCATGTTGGTCAGCAGCCCAGTGAAGAAGATCGCGAACAGCAGGACCATGGCCGCCATGGTGATGTTGGCCACCTGGGTCCGGCCGTGCTGCTGGTCCAGGATCTGGGTCTTCGTCGGGCTGCCGTTGACCACAAAGGTGCCCGACAGCCCAGCGGCGATGCTCGCACCTGAGAGACCAACGATGTCGCGGTTCACGTCCACCCGGTCACCGTGCTTCGCGGCGAAGCTGCGCGAGGTCGCCGCGCTCTGGGCGATGATGAGAACGAAGCACGAGAACGCCACGCCCAACACCTTCACCGCATCGCTGACCGACAGCCCCTGGGGCAGCCCGACGGGCGGGGGCCCGGACGGGACCGCCCCGACGACAGCCACCCCATCAGCAGCCACGTCCATGACCGTCGAGATGATGATGCACAGCACCACCGCCACCAGGGCGCCGGGAATCTTCGGCAGGAACTTGTCGAACCCGATGATCAGACCCACCGTCAGGACAGAGAAGCCAACGGTGGCGAGGTTGGCGTCGGGGATCGAGGTGATCATCGTCCACTGCTGGGAGAACCAGTTCCCCGACCCCTTCGGGACGCCGAGCATGTCGGGGATCTGTCCGCTGAGCACAGAGATACCCACACCGGTGAGGAAGCCCACGAGCACAGAGGTGCTCAGGAAGTCCCCGATGAACCCCAGTTTCAGCAACCGGGCAAGCAGCAGCATGCCGCCGACCACCAGGGCCGTGAGGCTGCACCATGCCACCCATTCGGAGGTGTTCGGCGCGAGGCCGGCGATCCCGAGGCCCGCCAAGCCCGCAGCCAGGACCGCGGCGGTGGCGGAGTCCGCACCCACCACCAGCAGCTTGGAGGAACCGAGCAGCGCGAACACCAGCGTCGGAAGGATGACCGTGTAGAGCCCGGTCTGGATCGGCGTCTGGGCGATGGACGTGTAGCCCATCACCTCGGGGATGGCAACAGCCGCCAATGTCACGCCCGCGATCACATCCCGCGACAGCCAGGACTTGTCATAGCCGCGCAGGGCCACAGGCGTCAGGTTCATGTCGGCACCCTAGAGGGTGCAGGTCCCGTCCCGGAGGTCCTGCGGGGATTTTTTGCGGGTGACCGGGCTTCTGCCCGTCGGTGGATCCGCAGTGCAGGGCCCCCCGTGCGTGCCAGTGTGCGTCCTGAACCTCACCTACACCGTTCAACGGCCAGCACCGGGTCGGCCCAGTGGGGGCCCAGCATGGGCCGGGCAGCGCGCCCTGGGATGTGGGTGGTCCGAATACGCTGCGATCAGTCATCAAGTGGGAGGCAGGAATGGGCAACGGGTCAAGCGCACTGTTTCAGGCCGTCGCGGCTGAGGAGCGCCTTCCCCGGCGGCTCCTTGTGGCGGTGCTCGCTCGAGTGCTCGGGGTCGTGGGCGTCGTGTTGCTGGTGTACTTAGTTGTCCCTATCGGGGGGGAGAGCGCGACGGCGGCGACGGTCACGGCGTGTGTCGGTATCGCGGCCGTCCTGACCGTGTTCGCCCGCCAGATCTCCCGGGTGTCGCGATCGCCGCGGCCGGTCCTGGCGGCACTCGAGGCGCTGGCCCTCGTGTTCGGGCTGTTCCTGTGTTTCTTCGCGCTGCTGTACGTGTCACTGTCGGTCAGCGACCCGGGCGCCTTCACCCAGGCCGTGACCAAGGTCGCCGGCATCTACTTCACGATGACGGTCTTCGCGACGGTGGGTTTCGGCGATATCGCGGCGGACAGCGACACCGCCCGGGTGATGGTGACCATCCAGATGGTCCTCGGCATGATCCTGATCGGGACCGCGGTCAAAGCCCTCGGGTCGGCCGCCCGCCGGGGTTCCGGCTGAGCTGGGGCTGGGACGCTGCGGGGGTCCTGGCACTTCAGAGCGGCCCCGTGCCGGATGTGGGTCCCCTGGACCGGTTTCTGGGGCAGTTGCTGCCTGAACTCCACGCACAAGATCCGCGACTGCCCCTCACGCCAGCCGGGGTCGCAGGGAGGGCGCGGTGACCTGTCTGAGGGTGCGCCCTGGCAGGTAGTCGTGCGGTAGCGTTCGGCACCGATGTGACCGTGTGTGTCGACCCTTAGGGGTGCTCGGTGAAGGCCTGTTGCGGCGTTGGTGAGGTCCTGGTGCTCGTGGCCCCTGTTCATGGTGTGCCTGGTCAGCGCGCTGCACCTGCTGGCACCGCGGAACATGCCGTTCGGAGTCACCGGCCCCTCGCCGGTGGTGGATGCCGTCCAGCAGGAGTACTCCCTGGACGTGATCACCTACGACTCGGAGGCTGATGTGACCTCCGCGGCGATGGCCGGAGAGATCTACGGGGGCTACGTCCCCGGGCAGAACAGCGACACGCTGATCACGGTCCCCGCGAAGAGCTTCTTCGGCGAGGTGTACGTGCGGGGCGGGTTCGCGTCGGCCGCGAAGAACGTGGGTCGTACCCATTCGACGCGGTCGTAGCCGGTGCCATCCTGGCCTGCTTCGATTGGCGGCCACGCCCAGAGCCAAAAATCCCCGGCCTCGACGCCACCACCACCTCGGACGCGGCCGCGGTCGCCATCCCAGTCGGACCCTTGCCCTAGCCAAGCCGATCCCCGCACCGCTGACGACCCAGGCCTGACACACCCTCCTCGGCTCTCAGGACTCGGGGGGGTCGCGCTGGCAGGGTGCGCCCACGCCCCCCGCGGTCAAACGTCGATCGGGACGCCGCCACCCTCAATGTCCGAGCGCTGGACACGCCCATCCTTGATCGAAGTGAGCAGGGCGCGGAAGTCGTGTGTGTTCTGGTCGGCGTAGGTCCCGGCGAACTCGATCATGGCCTTGTCGAAAGACACCCCCGACCCAAGGTACGCGGACAGGGCCTTGGGCCGGCCGGACCTGGAATGGGCCCGGGCCAGGGTCCAGCCGCAGATCCGGGCGTACACGTGGAAACCGACGAGGTCCATGGTCTCGAGGTCCGCGGAGGTCTTCCAGTCCCACATCTGGCGGACGTAGAAGTCGAACGCGTCACCAGCGGGAGTGGTGACCGTGGTCCAGCCCAACAGCACATCGCTGGCCGCTTGGATCATCCGCTGACCCTCCACTACCCGCTGACCGTGGTGCGGGAACGCACTCGCCGGCAGGACCGACTCCAGGACCGAGGGGCCAGCCTGCTTGAGCTGCAGGACCAAGTCATCGTTGTCGTCGTCCTCGTTGACCAGCAAGACGATGAAGCACCTGGTCCCCACACTGCCGACCCCCACCACCTTGCGCGCCCCACTGACGGAATGGAACCCGCGGATCAGAGCAGCCCGATCCGGGGACAGGGTGGAGGTGTAATTGGCCAGCACATCGTCCATGTAGGCGCGCATCGCAGCCCCGTCGGTGGACTGAGCCAGGTCCTCCAACGACACGATCTGCGGCGGTCGGCTGATCAGACGCAGGGCACCGTCCCCGCCGACCTGCGTGTAGCGGGAGACCGCCTTGGAACTGGTCTTGGACTGCCCCTTGTCGATCACCTTGCGGAACTTGGCCACCCGTGGAGCGTCGACCTGCCTGGTCCACCGGTCCAGCAACTCCTGGGCGGTCATCCGGGCATACCACACGTCCAGCCTGCTCATCGCCGCGAACCGCGCCACCGCGGTGCGGTAGGTGGTGGCGACCGCGCGCACCAGCTCGTCCTGTTCCTCGACGGGGAAGCCCTTGTGCCGGGCGGCAACCGCGAAGCTGGCGACCAACCGCTGCACATCCCACTCAAACGGGCCAGGCAAGGTCTCGTCGAAGTCGTTCAGGTCAAAGATCATCGTCCGATCAGGCGCGGCGAATCCCCCGAAGTTCGCCAAGTGAGCGTCGCCAGTGAGCTGCACCGTCAGATCCGTGTGACCCCGGCTGCCCAAGTCAGAAGCCATGATGGCCGCAGCACCCCGATAGAACGCGAACTCGGAGGTAGTCATCCGCTCGTAACGCAACGGCACCAACTCCGGCACCCTGCCGGCCTCCTGCGCCATCAGCAGCCCCACCGGATCAGGCCGATCCGGCTGCGCCACCCACGCCCCCAGACGAGACCGTGGAACCCGCTTGCGGGCCCGCCGGCCCACCTCCCACTGCCGGGCCGTCGCACTACGAGTCACCCTGCTCGGATCAGACATAGGACCTCCTCAAGGACCATCACCGTACCGCCAGCCACGCGGCCACCCCCCACCCAGACCGGGCATCCAACACCCCGGCACGGTGACCCCCAGCACCTCGACACCCACCCCCCCGACCGGCACGCGGGGACGTCGCAGGACAGCAGGGGCACACCCATTCGAGCACGCCGTGGCGGTCCAGGCCCTGGGCCCGGCACTCGCCACGGTGCACTCTCGGCAAAGCGGGGTTGTTCGCATCACCACGCGTCGCGCGCTCTCTGATCCGCGCCCAACAAGGGCGGGCGTGGTTGCGGTCACACCGACGTCAGCGGACACACGCCCCCGCGGCAGTGCCAGCCTGGCTGTCCGGTAGTCCTCGACGATCGCTACTGATCACCACAGCTCGAGAACACCCTGCAGAACATGCCCACGCGGGCATCCTCGAAACCACGGGGCCGATCAGAGCGCTCGGCTGTCAGCCCTCGTCGACGACGACGGTGATCTCCTCGGCAAGGACCTCGACGTTGCCCTCGGAATCCACTGCCGCGATGGTCTCGTCGATGACCGCGTCGCCCTCAGGAGTCTCGATCGAGACCATGCCGTCGATCAGTGCGCCCACGGTGGCGTCGTCCACCGCCACCAAGATGCCCTTGGTAGCGCTCTCCCTCGGGAACGCAGCCGGTCAGCACCTACAGCCGGATCCTGCGCTTGCCAAACCCGCAGGAGCGCGTCAGCATTCCTCGATGGGGCTAGGTCGCCCGATCATGTTCAGTCGCAGGGCGACGGGTCACGCGCTGCCCTCACGCGACGAGATCGTGGCTGTGTCACACGGACTGCTGGGCGAAACGGAACTGCTGGTCGCCGCCGCCACCCTGCACGACATCGGTTACGCCTCGCAGATCGCCCACACCGGGTTCCACCCCACCTGCTGGACGGAGCGCTGTTCCTGCGCACACTCGGGTACCCACCGCGGCTGGTCGACCTGGTCGCCCACCACTCCCAAGCCGTGATCCTGGCCCACGAACACGGCATCGACGATCTGGAGGCCCGGTTCCCCCGGGAGGGCTTCCTGCTCGCTGACGCCCTGGTGTACTCCGACATGCACTCCAGTCCCGAGGGCTCCGTCATCGACCCGCAAACACGACGGGCTGATATCGCGCGAAGACACGCCACCCCCAGCGTGTCGACCCGGGCCGAGTTGCTGCACAAGTCATCGCCCGGTTCGACCAGGCCCTGCACCTGGGTCACCCACCTCCCATCCCCCATCCCCCATCCCCCATCCCCCATCCCCCATCCCCCATCATTCCGCAGACCTGACCTGCTTCCGCCTGACACAACCGAGTCGGGCACCGCGCTGACCGAGGGGGCCACGACAGACGACCACCGCAGTGAGCCTCTCCTCGGCACTTCCAGACCGCCTGGGGATTCGCGGCTCCCGAGCAGCCGACTCCGGTGCGCCCCGGCCCCCCATCCGCGGGCCTCCTGCAACGCCGGGGCGCCCTGCCTTGACACCCGACGGGGTCAATCCCCGGAACTCGACCCCGTGGGGCGGGTCCGGTACAGCAGTACAGAAAGAGCGGCACGAATGCGGCACCGGACACCGGCCGGGATGCGGCCAGAAAAGCGAGCCACCTGGCCGCTCAGCGACTCCAGAGTCCCCACGGGGGTTCTGGAGTCCGGGTGGCCCCACCGACGGGAAACCCTGGGAATCCCCTGAGATCTCAGCCGATACAGGCATTACCGCGTCTTTGTGGGCGAAGTGACGCGGGCCCTGCGCACCAGCAATCCCATGGCCAGGTCCCCGCGGAGCGGACCGGCCATCGACAGCCGAACCAACAGGGTCACCGGCGGGATACTTAGCAAAGGTAATGAGTTATGCTAAGCATCATGCCCCCAGTCGCCCACGCCACGCGCACGGACAGCGATCTCGCCTCGACCCTTGCCCTGTCGGTGGTCCGGTTGACCCGGCGCCTGCGCGCCGAGCGCGATCCGGCCAACGAGTTGCTCCCGGTCGGGCAGCTCTCGGTGCTGGGGGTGCTCAGCAGGTGCGGGCAGTGCACTGTCGGGGAGCTCGCCAACCTCGAGGGCGTGCAGCCTCCCTCGATGACACGCACCCTCAAGTGCCTGGTCGAGGGCGGCTACGTCGTGCGCCGCGAACACGAGACCGACCGGCGCCAGGTGGTCGTCACGCTGTCCCCGCACGGAAGCCGGACGCTGGCCGCCGACCGACGACGACGCGACGCCTGGCTGGCACAGAAGCTGCGCGAGCTGACCCCGCAGGAACGCGACGTCCTGCGCCAGGCAGCCCCCCTGATCGAGAGGTTGACCCAGGTTTGAGTCCCACGTTCCGCGCCCTGTCGAACCGCAACTACCGGCTGTACGCCGCCGGTGGCGTGGTCTCGAACACCGGCACCTGGATGCAACGCGTCGCTCAGGACTGGCTTGTCCTGCAGCTCACCGGCAACAGCGGATCAGCCCTGGGCATCACCACCGGCCTGCAGTTCCTGCCGATGCTGCTGCTCTCGCCGTACGCGGGCCTCATCGCCGACCGGTACCCCAAGCGCAGGCTGCTGCAGGTCACCCAGTTGATGATGGCCGTGCCCGCACTCGTGCTGGGCGTCCTCGCCGTCACCGGTGCGGTCCAGACCTGGCACGTCTACCTGCTCGCGCTGGTGTTCGGCATCGGCACTGCGTTCGACGCCCCGGCTCGGCAGTCGTTCGTCAGCGAGATGGTCGATCCCGAGGACCTCACGAACGCCGTCGGCCTCAACAGCGCCTCGTTCAATGCCGCCCGGATCGTCGGGCCTGCGCTGGCCGGCTTCCTGATCGCCGCCGGCGGGTCCGGGGTGCGGGCAACGGGCTGGGTGATCCTGGCCAACGCCGTGAGCTACGGGGCGGTCGTGCTCGCCCTGCAGCGGATGCGCACCCGAGACCTCGACACCCCTGAGCTAGTGGCCCGTGGCCCGGGCATGATCCGCGACGGGCTGCGCTACGTGCGCGGCCGGCCGGACCTGATCCTGGTGCTGAGCATCGTCTTCTTCGCCGGCACCTTCGGGCTGAACTTCCAGATGACCTCGGCACTCATGGCCACCGACGTCTATCACAAGGGCGCCTCGGAGTACGGCCTGCTCGGCACGACCATGGCGGTCGGCTCGCTGGCCGGCGCACTGCTGGCGGCGCGCCGCGGTCGGCCGCGGCACCGACTGGTCGTCCTGGCGGCGCTGGCCTTCGGCCTGGTCGAGGTGCTGGCCGGGCTGGCGCCGACGTACCTGGTCTTCATGCTCTGGACGCCGCTGCTCGGGTTCGCCGCCCTGACGATGATCACCGCCGCCAACGCCACTGTGCAACTGGGCACCGCCCCGGTGATGCGCGGACGGGTCATGGCGCTCTACATGATGATCTTCATGGGCGGCACGCCGTTGGGAGCGCCGATCGTCGGCTGGATCGGCGAGGTGTTCGGCGCCCGCTGGACCCTCATCGGAGGTGGTCTCGGCACCATCGTGGGCACGCTCCTGGCTGCTGCCTGGTTCAGCCGCAGACAGGGCCTGCTCAAGGCAGCGTGCCACGACCGGCGGCCGCAGAGCCGGGTCCTGGTCCAGTCCTGATCCGGGCCCACGAAGCCGAGCCGTCGGGGACAATCGGCCAGATGGACACCACCGAGCTGACCAAGGACACCACCCTCTGCATCTCGCTGGCCGCCCGGCCGAGCAGCATCGGGACGCGCTTCCACAACCACCTCTACGGCCAACTCGGCCTGAACTTCGTCTACAAGGCGTTCACGACCACCGACCTGCCGGCCGCGATCGGCGGCATCCGCGCGCTCGGCATCCGCGGCGCCGGAGTATCGATGCCCTTCAAGTCCGAGGTCATCGCGCTGGTCGACTCCATGGACGACTCCGCACTGGCGATCGCGTCGGTGAACACCATCGTCAACACCGACGGGCACCTGCGCGCGTACAACACCGACTACCTGGCCGTGGCGGCCCTGCTGCGCGAGCGTCAGGTGCCGACCGACGCACCCTTCGTGGTCGTGGGCAGCGGCGGGATGGCACGTGCCGTGGTCGCCGCGCTGCGCGACTGCGGATTCACCGACGGGGTCGTGGTCGCGCGCAACGAGACCGCCGGGCGGGGCCTGGCCCAGGAGTACGGGTTCGGGTGGCAGCCAGAGGTCGGCGACCACCGGCCGGCGCTGGTGGTCAACGCCACCCCGATCGGCATGACCGGCGGGCCCGAGGCCGACGACCTGCCCGTCCCCGCCGAGGTCGTCGATGCCGCCGCGACCGTGTTCGAGGTGGTCGCGGTGCCCGAGGCCACCCCGCTGGTCGCCCGCGCCCGGGCGAGCGGAGCTGCGGTCATCACGGGCACCGAGGTCATGGCGCTCCAGGCCGTCGAGCAGTTCGTGCTCTACACCGGGATCCGGCCCACCTCGGAGCAGTTCGCCGCGGCCACCGCCTTCTCGCGCGCCGAGTAGAACGCGGCTACAGCTCAGGCGGACGCAGCCCCGGCCAGCACGGGCGGTTTGGACAGGGCCGTCCCGATGAGCCCGGCAAGGATCAGGACCGGCACGAGCAGCAGCGCGGTCGCAACCGAGACCACCGACCCCAGTGCACCCAGGATGAAGGGCGCGCCGCCGATGGCCAACCCCATGATCAGCGAGGAGCGCGCCAGGGCCTGGTCGGGATGGCCTCCCGAGAGCTGGATTCCTCGGTCCAGCAGCAGCGGGAACAGCGTCGCCAGGCCCAGGCCGACCACGACGAGCCCCACGATCGACAGGGCCAGCACCTGCGCGCTCCACAGGATCGCGAACCCGACCAGAGCCAGGCCGAAGCCGCCCAGGAGCATCGCGTGGGCGCCCAGCCGCGCGGTCAGCCACGACCCGATCGTGCGCCCCACCGCGATGCCCGCGACGACCGTGGACATGGCCGCCGTCGCGGTGGCCGTGTCGGCACCGGTCTGCTCCTGGATCAACGGCGATCCCCAGAAGTTGATCGCGAACTCGGTGGCGACGGCAGCGAACAACGCGACCATGCCGACCCAGAACACCTTGGGCAGCCGAGCGCTGCTGGGCTCTGCGGGCTCGACCGCCTCTGCGGGCGCAACGTCCTCTGCGGGCGGGACGTAGCCCTCGTCCGCGGCGACCAGCGCCGGCCGGTCGGACTCCGCACTGGCCCGCCCATCCGAACCGGCGAACGCGGCGCTGCCCTCGATCCGTCCGGCGAGCACCAGGCCGGCCAGGGCCGCCAGCGCCGCGACCAGACAGACCAGGATGCCCACCCACCAGCCCAGGCCCACGCCCAGGGCGGCGCCGAGCAGCAGCGGCGAGAACAGCCCCACCCAGGCCGCCACCGCGTTGGCCTCGGTGATCGCCTGACCGCTGTGCACGGGATGTCGGTCGGACAGCCGCGCCGTGGAGGCATTGAGCACGGTGCCCCCGCCCGTGGAGCCCACCCAGATCAGGGCCAGGATCACGCCGAAGGCCAGCGCACCTGCCAGCACGGTGGGCACCAGGGTGATGGCCGCCAGGGTGACGGCGACGACCAGCAGCCCCACCCGCGTGGTGCGGTCCCGCCCGATGCGGGCGATGGCGGCCGGACCGGTCACCGACGCGGTCGCGATCCCGGCCGCGAGTGCCGTGCCGACCAGGCCGGCAGCCCCCACGGAGACGCCGAGGTCCTCGGCGAGGATCGGCGCGATCGGCCCGCTCAAGTAGATGAAGGAGGCCCACGCGCCATTCACCCCGTAGATTGCCCACGTGATCGGGGTGCGCTGCAACGGCATGGCCCCGATTGTCCAGCACTCGGTGACGGCAACACCGGGTGGCGGGCGATCCTGGGGAGCCGGGACCGGGCCGGGCCGCACCGGACCGCGCACGCACGCGGACAACTACCCTGACGCCGTGCCGTTCAGCGATATCGCCGCCCCCGGCACCAGCGCGGCCGGCCTCGGCGGCCTGGTCGCAGCCGCCCTCGTGGCCTACGTGGCAGCCCTGGCCATGTCCGCAGCAGGGGTGATCTCCTCGGTCGTCCCCGTGGCGATCGCCCTGTCCACGACCGCCCTGGGCGCACTCATCCCGATCCTCGACATGCGGACCTGCAGCACACCGAGGTGGGCCGCAGCACGCTGGCGATCGGGGCGTTCGGCGAGTCGGGACCGATCATCCTGCTCTCCCTGCTGCTCAGCGGGCGCAGCCCGGTGACCGCGCTGTTCGCGCTGCTGGGATTCGCACTGGCAGCTGTGGTGATCTGGGGCCTGAGCGTCCGGACGCCGCGGTGGACCATGGTGCTTATCGACAAGGGTCGGCGGACCAACGCGCGCACCGCGATCCGCGCCGTGATGCTGCTGCTGCTCGGCCTGGCCTTCCTGGACTCCGGCGCCGAGTTCGTCCTTGGGGCGTTCGTCGCCGGCCAGATCCTGCGCCTGCTGATCCCCCAGGGCGACGAGCAGATCGAGGAGGTCCTGGAGGGGATCGGCTAGGGCTGGCTGATCCCGCTGTACTTCGTCGTCTCGGGTGCGTGGGCGATCGCCCTGTTCACGACCACCGCGCTGCCCCTGGTGGTCGCCACCACCGGCGTGGCGGTCAAAGCCGGGCTGATGTTCGCCGAGACCGCGGCGCTACTGGTCGGCGCCGCGCTGCTGACGATGCTCGTCATGCCGCTCATCGGGCGGATCGCAGCCCGCCCCGAGGTGCCCGACGCGGGCGACGCGGTGCCCGAGTTCCGGCGCCCGTACTGAGGCCCGCCGAACGATGATGGGCCAGCCGAGACCCTCGCCGGACGGCGAGCGCCTGGTGGCGACGCCAGCCGACGAGGTCGTGCCGCGACTACTCGCTCTCGTACTTGAACGACACGCTCAGCTTCACGCGGAACACCAGCCCGCCATCGGCGAGATCGATGTCCTGGGCGACCACCTCGGCCACGCGCAGGTCGCGCAGGCTCTCCTTGGCGGTCGTGATCGCGGCGCTCGCGGCGTCTGCCCACGACGTGTCGCTCGTGCCGATGATCTCGGTGACCTTGTAGACGCTCATTCGTCCTCCTGTTGGTAGGGGACTCCCAGCGTGTCACCGAAAGCGCGCACATGCCTGCCAGGTGACTGGACCTGAGCGCAAATGGCTACCTGCCGGCGGACGCACCCGCCCGATCCGCGGCACCCGCAGCCGCGGCCTCGAGATCCCAGTGCGTGGGGTGCGGGTGGGTGCGCTCCAACGAGGCACCCTCCACGTCGACGTTGGGCAGGAGGCGATCCAGCCAGTCCGGCAGCCACCACGCACGCTCGCCGGCCAGGTGCATCAGGCCGGGGATCAGCAGGAGGCGCACGATGAACGCATCCAGGGCGATTCCCAGCGCCAGCCCGAAGCCCATCGCGCGGATCACGTTGACCTCGCTGGTGATGAACCCGGCGAACACCGAGATCATGATGATCGCGGCCACGGCCACCACGACCCGCGCGGCGTTGAACCCCCGGCGTACCGCGACCTGGGCCGGCACGCCATGGATGTAGGCCTCCCGCATGCCGGTCACCAGGAACAACTGGTAGTCCATCGCCAGGCCGAAGAGCACACCGATCAGGAACGTGGGCAGGAAGCTGAGCACGGGACCGGGGTCGTGGACCCCGAAGATGCCGCCCAACCACCCCCATTGGAAGACCGCGACGACTCCTCCGAAAGCAGCGAACAGCGACATCACGAATCCCACGGTGGCCATGATCGGCACGAGCACGGAGCGGAACACCGCGAGCATGATCAGCAGCGAGATCCCCACCACCAGCGCCAGATAGCGCGGCAGCGCATCGGCCAGGGTCGAGGAGATGTCGATGTTGCCGCTGGCCGCCCCGGCCACACCGAGGGTCACGTCGTCGTACAGCGGTGAACGATTGCGCAGCGTGTTCACCACATCGGTGGTGGACTCGCTGTTGGGACCCTCGGCCGGCAGCACCTGGAAGGCCAGGAGCTCGCGATCGTCGGAGACGCCGATCGGCGCCACTGCCACCACGTCCGGGGTCCTGGCCAGCGCTGTGGCGATCCGGGCCTGCTCGAGGGTCAGCTGATCGTCGGTGACAGGTTCGGGCAGGTCAGCGACGACCAGCAGCGGGCCGTTGACACCTCCTCCGAACTTCTCCGCGGTGATGCTGAACGCCCGATAGGCCTGGGATTCCTCCGGCTCCGACGAGCCGTCGGGCAGGCCCAGGCGCATCGACATCGCCGGGATCGCAATCACGAGCAGGACCAGCGTGGCACCGACGACTCGCAGGATGGCTCCCCGGTCGGTCATCGGCTCGCGGACCAGGTCGATCGGCTCGGGAGTGCCGCGCAGCCGCTTGGGCAGCACCCGCTCGCCCAGCAGCCGGAGCAGCGCCGGCGTGAGCGTGATGGACACGAGTACGGCGGTGAGCACCGACAACGCGGCCACGGTGCCCATCAGTCCCAGGAATCCGATCCCCGAGACGTTCAGGGCCAGCAGGGCCACGAGCACGGTCGAGCCCGCGAAGACCACGGCGTTGCCGGCGGTGCCGGCGGCCAGCCCGATCGACTCCTCCATGACCACGCCCTCGCGCAGCTGGTGCCGATGCCGGTTGACGATGAAGAGCGCGTAGTCGATGCCGACTGCCAGACCGATCATGAGCCCCAGCACCGGGGTGAACGAGGTCATCTCGACGCTGCTGGAGAACGCCAGTGCCAGCATGACGCTGACGGCCACACCGACCAGCGCACCGGCGATCGGCACCGCTGCCGCGAGCGCAGTCCCCAGCATGATCTGCAGGGCCAGGCCGGCCACCAGCAGGCCGATGATCTCGCCGGCCCCGATTACCTCCGGCACTCCTGAGGTGAGATCGACGGAGGCCTCGACCCCCACACCGGGGATGTCCGCCCCGGCCAGCAGTGCGTTGACCTCCTCCTTGGTCTGCGGGGTGACCTCCAGCTGCTCATCGGTGAACAGGACCACACCCAGGGCTGCCGACTCGTCCTGGGAGACCTGGCGGATCGGCGCGGACAACGCCAGCAGGTCCGCACCCGCCTGGAGCTTCGCCTCCTGGGCGGCCAACTCACGGCGGCCGTCGTTCAGGGCAGTGCGTTGGGCGTCGATCTCGGCCTGCGCGGCATCCAGCTGCGCGATGACCTCTGGGCCCACATCGCCCGCCTCGGCCAGCACCCGCGATCCGCGCACCTGCTCGGCCGCCTGGTCGAGCTGCCCGGCACCCTGCTCGAGCTCGGCGCGGCCCGCCTCGAGCTGCGCGCGCCCGGCGTCGAGTTCCGCCGCCGCGTCGGCGACCTGTTTCTCGGTCTGGAACGGATCGGTCACCGCCCGCACACCCTCGACCTCGGTGACGTCCTGGAGCAGGGCACTGATCTGCTCGCGCTGCTCGGCATCGAGCGGCGCCCCGTCATCGGTATGGAACACGACGGTGCCCATGCCCCCGCTGGCAGCGGGCAGCCGGGTGGCCAGCTCCTCGGTGACCCGGGCGGTCTCGGTGCCCGGGATCGACACGGTCGAGCTCAGGGTTCCCCGACCGAGCAGGAACCCGGTGGCTGCCAGACCCGTGATGACCAACCAGGCCACGATCACCAGCCACGCGCGCCGTGCGCAGAATCGGCCCAATCGGTAGAGGGCTTCAGCCACTGTCTTGCCTTCCTCTGTCATCCCCTTCGGGGACTCGTTCGGGTGCGTGCGGGACGGTCAGGTGCGGGTGGTCAGGTGCGGGGCAGGAAGCCGGTTCCGACGGTGTCGAGCAGGCGTGCGAGCAATCGGTCCCATTGCGCTGGGCTGGGGGCGGCGCCGGGCCGAGTCGAGACGATCCACTGACTGGCGATCACGCCCAACCCGTGGGTGAGCAGGCTGGCCAGCAGCGCGATGTCCAGTGGATCGGCCTGCGGGTGCGCGACCCGCAGCAGCGTGGAGAGCTCGTCGGCGACCCGAGCCAGCGCCTGCTGGGCGAACGCGCGGGTCCGTTGGTCATCCTCGGTCGGGCCGCCCAGCGCCCGCCAGACCTGCAGGATCGGGCCGCTGAGGTCGGCGCTGCGCAGCGCTCGGGACATCGCGGCGAACATGGCCGCCCGGTCCTCGCCCGGTTCCGAGGCTGGGGACGGCGCTGGCACTGGGGACGGCGCTCCCGCCTGGGCACGCAGCTGGGCAGCCACGACGTCGAGGGTCTCGCTGCACACGTCGAGCAGGATCTCGTCCAGCGAGGCGAAGTGGTTGAAGATGGTCCGGCGCGACACTCCCGCGTGGTCGGCCAGGACCTCGGCGCTGAACCGGGCGTCATGACCCTGACTGATCAGCGCGACCGCAGCATCCAGGATCGCCCGGCGATGGCGCAGCCGCACAGCGGTCCGGCCATCGCTCTCCACGAGTGGTTACACTAAGTGCAACTTGCACTGCGCGCAAATAGCCTGCATTTCTGAGCCGGCCACTGTGCCGCTCAGCCCTTGATACCGCTGCTGGCCACGTTCTCCACGAAGTACCGCTGCGCGAGCAGGAACACCGTGACGGGCGGGATCATCGCGATCATGACGCCGGCGAGCACCAGGTTGGGGGAATCCGCGGCGCGGCCGCCGAGGGTGGCCAGAGTCAGCGCGAGGACGCTGTTGTCCTGGTTGCCCGAGTCGATGACGATCAGCGGCCAGACGAAGGAGTTCCAGGCGTAGAGGAACGAGAACGTCGTCAGAGTGGCGATGGCCGGGACCGAAAGTGGCACGAACACCTTCCAGAGGATGGTCCAACGCGATGCGCCGTCGAGGATGGCCGCCTCCTCGAGCTCCTTGGGGATCGACACGAAGAACTGGCGCATCAGGAAGGTCCCGTAGGCCGTGAATGCGAATGGGATCACCAGGCTGACGAGATCGTTGACCCACCCGATCTCGACCATGAGCCGGTAGAGCGGGATGATCAGGACGACGAACGGGATCATGATCGATCCGAGGTAGAACAGGAAGAGCTTCTCCCGACCCCGGAACCTCAGCCGGGCGAAGGCGTAGCCACCGAGGATGCTGGTCAGCACCTGCCCGCCGACGACGAGGATGGTGACCAGAACCGTGTTGGTCAACGCCCGGGAGAACCCGTTGAGTCCCAGGACCTTGCTGAAGTTCTCCGTCTGCAGGGAGACCTCCTCGACCGCGACCACGTCGGCGGGCACGGCGAACACCGGCGGGGCGCTCGGGTTCGCGGGGTCGAGGTAGGTGCCACCGATCCGGGAGCGATTGTCATAGACCTCGACCTGCTGCCCGTCGATGGTGACCAGGTAGAGGTCCTTCTCGTCGCCGTCCACCAGAACTGTGGTCCCAGTCGGCTCGAGGGCATCCCTCGGGCTCACCAGGACGAATTCCGGGTCGCCGACCTGGCGGAACTCGCGCAGGCTCGTGCCGTTCTCGACCCGGGCCAGGTCCGCCGTGCCGCCCCCGGCCAGCGGAACGCTGAACACGGGAAGCTCCTGCCCGTTCACGGTCGCCGTCGCCGGGACGTACGGCAGGGCCCGGGGCGGGTAGGTGAAGACGTCCTCTGCCGTCTTCATCGACCCGGACAGGGCGAACAGGAAGGGGATGAGCACGACCAGCCCCGCCACCGTGAGCGTGCCGTAGACGACGATGCGGGCGAGCTGACCCCGCCACCCCCGGACCGGACGACCTGACCTGGCCATCACTTCACCTCCGCGTCGGCGCGCTGAGCTCGGAACTGGGCCAGGGTGAAGATGAAGATGATCACGAACAGGACCCAGGCCACGGCGCTGGCCTGACCGAAGGCATCCTGCTGGAACCCGAGCTGGTAGAGGTAGACCACCGGGGTCAAGGTGGCGTTGTCCGGTGATCCGACGGGATTGGGCTGGTTGAGCGCGTAGACGATGTCGAAGAGCTGCAGGGCGAGGATCACCGTCGTCACCGACACGAAGAACGTCGTCTCCCGGAGCTGCGGGACCGTGACGTGGCGGAACTGCTCCCACGCGTTGCAGCCGTCGAGTTCCGCGGCCTCGTAGAGGTCGCGACCGATGCCCTGGAGTCCGGCGGTGAACAGAACCGTGTTGAAGCCGAACTGGGACCACACGAAGACGATGCACACGGCCAACAGGGCGACGCTCGGGTCCGACAGCCAGCCGATCTCGATGCGGTCGGAGAACGGATCGCCCGGCAGCACGGCGTTTGCCACTTGGCCGGCGGTCGTGATCCCCCAGTTGATGAACCCGACGGTTGCGTTGAACATCTGCTTCCAGATCAGCGTGACCCCGATGACCCCGGCCACGGCGGGCACGAAGAACACCGTGCGGAAGGCCTTGGTGCCCCGGTAGCCCGCGTTGATCATGACGGCCAGGAACAACGCGGTGAGCACCGCGCCCGGGACCGCGACGACCAGGAAGATGAAGATGTTGGCGATCGACTTCCAGAACAGCGGATCGGTGGCACCCACGACAGAACTGGTGAAGGGCGGGCTGAAGACCTCCGTGTAGCCCGCTGGCAGGCCCTGCGCCGACCCGGCGACGCTCAGGGACAGGGTGTTGGCGTAGTTCTCGAACCCGACGAAGACCGCCTCGGTGACCCCGTCCCAGTCGTAGAACGAGATGCCCAGCGAGAAGACGAGTGGCCCGGCGAAGAAGGCCAGGAAGCCCAGGAGATTCGGAGCGAGATACAGCCACCCGGTCAGTGCCTCGGCCTGGGCGGCCTGCACCAGGAAGTAGCGGGCAGAACGCTCGGAGATGATCGTGCGAAGCGCCCATGCTGCGACCAGGAAGACAACCAGGGCCACGACGAACGCGACCGGATCGGATCCGATGGCCGCGCCGAAGAAGGACAGGGCCCGGTGCGCGCGCATCAGCACCAGCCACCACAGCGCACCGACGACCACGATCGCCAGGCCGGCGCGCATCAGCCACTGCGCGGCCCGAGCAGCGCCCGGGGTCACGAACTCATCGGTGTCCGGCGTCTGCGCAGGAAGGACACGCTTGTGGATGCGCCTGGCGAGCACCCACCAGACCACCCCCACGCAGACCAGGATCAGGGCGAGGAAGGCCCGCTGGAAGGCACCGGCGAAGACGTCGAGCCCCTCGGCGATCTGCAGCTGGCCGAAGAGCACCACGAAGGCACCCAGGGCCACGAGAAGGCTTACGAGGAAGGACATGGTGCGACCCACCCGGACTCGACGCCCGAGCAGGACCACGACCAGCAGGTTGGCGCCCAGCCCGAGCGCACCGCCGACACCGAGCGCCGTCCTCGGCGTCGACTCGAGTGCCCAGATCCCGACCCCCACGTTGATCAGCACCCAGGTCGAGGCGCCGGCCAGGAAGAGGTGCCAGGCCTGCACGACGCGCAGGACCCGTGCGAACCCCTCCTCGTCCTCCCATGAGGGGCGTGGCCGAAGATCGTGGGTGTCCGTGGCCATGGCGGTCATGTTCGCCTCCTCCTGGGTTCTTGGCGGCACTGCCGAACGCGGTGCGGGGTCCCGGGTCCCCTGGGAACCTGGGACCCCGCACCGTCCTGTTGGGCAGCCCTACTCGAACGCGGACGCGGTCACCTTGCAGATCGACTCCTGGTACTCGTCGATCGTGATCGTGCCGTTCATCAGCGCGGTCACCTCGTCGGCCGAGGCCTTGTCGAAGGCCGGCCAGTTGCCCTTCCACAGCGGACCCTCGGCGACCGGGTCGTTCTGGATCCCATCCACGAACGCCTGGTTGTTCGCCGGCGGCGTGTAGGTCAGGAACTGGTCGATCGCCTCCTGCGAGGTGCGCGAGGGGATGTTGGCGCCGAGCGCGGCGACCTCGTTCTGCACCTCGAGGCTGGTGAGCTCGGTGACGAGCTTCCATGCGGCTGCGGGATCGGCCGTGTTGGCGTTGATCACGTAGGCGCCCCAGAACTGCCAGTTGTTGCCCGGGGCAGCCCCGGTCGGCAGTGGCGCGACGTCCCAGTTGAAGTCCGAGATCTCCCGGGCTCCGGGCGTGGCCCAACGACCGTTGATGAACATGCCCAGCTTGCCGCTCTTGTAGACCGGCTCGGCATCCTCGCCGAAGGCAACGCCGTAGTCCTTGGCGTACAGGCCCTGGAGGTACTCGATGCCGTTGATCGACTCGGGCGAGTCGAGGTTGCAGGCCGTGCGGTCCTCGTTGAAGAACGAACCGCCCGCGGAGTTCACGAAGTAGCCCCAGTTCGCCCACCAGCTGTTGGCACCGAAGCCCTTCACACCGCTGCCGAGGTCGGTGATCGCCTCGGCGGTCGCCTCGAATGCGTCCCAGTTCCACTGGCCGTCGGCAACGAGCTGACGCGGATCGTCGACGCCGGCCTCGTCGATGAGGTCGAGGTTGAGGTAGAGCGCGAAGGTGGAGACGTCGCGCGGGACCCCCCACACGAAACCGTCACCCTTCACGCCGGTGGCCGGATCGACGAGGAGCTGATCCATCGGCCCCGCATAGAACTCCGCTGGATCGAAGCCCGCAGCCGACGCCACCTCGTTCGCGTTCAGGATCAGGTCCGCCTTCGCGAAGTCGGCCACATCGGTGCCGGGGATCCAGAAGACGTCGGGAGCCGTTCCGGCGGACAACTCGGTCTTGAGCTTGTCCTGATAGGGCGACCCCTCGGAGTTGCCGGCCTCGTAGGTCAGGTTCAGACCGATGTTCTTGGCGTTGATCGCCTCCGAGATGCCGGCGTATACGTCGGCCTCGGCCTGGTTGTCCGGTCGCGTCCGCCAGCGGAGGTCGACGGTTGTCCCAGATGGGGCGGACGCCGATTCGGCGCCGTCACTCGGGGAGTCATCCGTGGTGCTGGAGCACGCACCCAGGGTGAGGGTCAGGGCAAGGCCTGCCGCAACTCCATGACGGATTCGCATTCAATGGTTCCTCTCGCTCATGGTCCACAGCCCTTGTCGGGGGGCGGACTTGCTCGGGGTTCGACAACGACGGCCGCGGCCCGGGCACCGGCCAGCCGTGCACTTGGCAACATAGCCGGTCGCTCGAATCGTTTGGC
>JBAVKQ010000025.1:0-10295 GCA_049688395.1 Candidatus Nanopelagicales bacterium | reverse complement strand
TCATCACCAAGATGGAAGAAGCTTCAGCAGCAGCTGCCGAACTCCTCCTGCACGAGCAGCGCACGTCCGATCAGTAGCCGCCCGAAGTGGGGGGCCAAACGCTCACCGAGAAGTGCGGAACGTCAGTAGGGTGCGTTGCGCCGACTCCATCAGCGAGTCGAATCCCTTGAGGATGCCCTTCTCATTCTCGATCGTCGACGTGTACGCCTGGTTGAGCATCGCGATCTGCTTCTCCGAGGCCGAACCCCCGAGCGCGCCGGGCAGCTTGCGTTGCGCCTTGCTCATCTCTGCGATCGCCTGCTCCTTTTCCGCAATCACCTTTCGCAATCGGTCGGACCGATTGATGATCGACTTCAGAAGTCCATCCCGGACTCGATCTTGGCCTTCAAGAGCGTCACGGAGTCGTTAACAGCCCGTGGATGCGCTTGCATATCCACGCACACACGGAGGTACGCGATCTTGAGGTCAAGGAATGAAGCGAGCATCGCGGCGTACGCGTCGTAGTTGGCGCGAGACACCTCTTCGGCCTTCGTGGCGTTCTCGATCTGGCGTGATTCGACGAGGAACCTCGATCGCTCCGCGAGTATGCCGACATCACGCTCGGCGAGGGCAAGACGCGTCAGCATGTCGTCTGAGAACGCGCCTTCCACATCGTAGAGACGGTAGACGTCGTCGACGATCCGTGACGCGTTGAGCAACTCCCCGACGTGGGTGGCTTCGGTCCGGGCGATCGCCTCGTTCAGCCGGCCCTGAATTGCGTTCAGTTTCTGGTCGACCTTCTCGAACTGTCGGAGAGTGACCGCTGTAGTCATCGCGTGCATCGCCATGAGGGGCGCAACGACAGGAACGACACTCGCGACAGGGATGAACGCCGCCTGGCCGGTGATGCCGGTGGCGCCCATGACAGCGCTTCCGACTCCGTTGCCAAGAGTCATAAGGGTGGACGGATCTGCGGTCGCCATGAAGAGCGACGACGAGATGGCAGCGGAGAGCGCCGTTCCTCCGGCAGCAGCACCACTCACGGCTAGCGACTGGATTGCGTGGGGGGAGACGGCCCGGGCATCGCTCGCGTAGGTGCCGGTGGCCAGGAGTTCGGTTCGGAGGCTTCGGACCATGAGGTCACGCAGTTCGCCCTCAAACTCGAACACGGCGATCTCCGAGCCTTCGCCTTCGAACCGCTGAACCGCGACTCGATTCTCGGTACCGCTCACTGTCCCCTCCGAACCTGCCTGTGGGCTGAATGGATCGATCCTATGGCTCAGCTCCGACGCAGTGGCCGGAACGGTGTGCCATGCGCTCGCTCACTCGCCGACTGGGGTTCGGCCAGCAACGCCTGGACCCGATCTGGAGGGGCATGATCGGGCCAGCCCAATGTGACGAGCACGCAGTTGTGGTCGTGACCACCCTCCGGGTGCCAGCTTCGCTCACTCGCGTCATAGCCGCCTTCGCGGCGAAGTGGGGCAGGTGTGGCCTGCGGCCTCGAGGGCGCACTGGGGACGGTCGTGGAGGTCCACCCGTTGTCTTCGCCGGTCGCAATCGCTTCTCTTGGATCCTGCGCCCGCCGAAGCCGCGGTCGGGTTCATCCCGTGGCGCGGCGTACTGTGCGGCCAGGAGGTCACCATGAACGACCAGGAGCTCGCCGCGCTGAGTGCCGCAGCAGAAGCCGGAGATCGCGACGCCGAGGACGAGCTGGTGCAGGGCCTCGCGGAGGTCGGCGACGCTGACGGCCTGCGCCGCTGGGCTCAGCGAGGCAACACCGACGCCGAGGAACTGCTCATAGAACTCGCCCTGGAACGCGAGGATCGCGACGAGCTCACGCGGCTGGCCGCGGCTGGCAACACCGACGCGGCAGCAATCCTCGAAGAGCTCGAGCAGTAGCGACACAGCCTACGGCCGACTGCACCCGCCAGCGGTCCTGTCCAGCCGCAGGGCCGACTGGCGTTGTTGTGGGGCTCCTGATCTGGGCCTGCCGGTCTGGGTGCACCGTCGTCCACCGTTGGCAGGGCGCGACGCTGGACACTGCGTGTGCCCAAGGTGGTGTCTGATCAGTCGGGCGGCAAGGAACGCCGCAAGGCCGTGATGCGCTGCTGGCGGGTCTCTGACCTTGCTGCGTCCTCGATGGGCCGCAGCACGCGCCGTCGAGAACGCCCCAGCGGTAGCCGCTGCACCAGATTGGTGGACCGTGCGCTCGAGAACGGCCACAACGAGGCGTCGCACGCTGCCGTAACGGGATCAGGACCATTTCCCCACCTGTCAGCAGCCGGTGAATACGAAGGCGGCCCAGTAGTCCGGTGTCGACAGCGGCTTGCCTGACGCGTCTCCACGCTTGCCCAGCTCGTCGAGCACCGCGGTGAGCGTCTCGTCGGGCAGACGACCCACGTCAGTGAGAGCCGTCAGGTGAGCTTCGATCTCAGTGCGCGACCCGTCCCGGAGCACCGCTTGAGCTCTGGCAAGGGATTCTGCAGGCCCCAGGTTCTCGGCGAGGAAGCCGTACAGGCAGGTCACCAGCACCAACGTGGCTAGGTCAGCGACCTGCCAGAGCGTCGACACCACGCCCTCGGCTCCGGCGCCGAAGAATGCGGTCCCCAAGGTCAGCGTCTCGTCGGGGGCCTTGGCCCCCGGCACGCCGGTCTCGCAGGCCGACAGGACCACCAGCCGAAGGCTGTCCATGTCGAGCGCGACCAGGGTGGCCAGGTCGAGCCGTTGGTCGTTCGCCAGGATCAAGCGACTGGCGCGCGGGTCGGCCACGTCGGCAACGGCGTGACACGCGAGGTGCAGTGCGGTGAAACCCGCCATCCGCGCGGCCAACTGATCGGCTGTGGCGTCGGGGCCACTGAGTACTACGGAGTTCTCGGCGTACGCCGTCGCGACCCCCGCCTCCGCGGCTGCGAACCGAAGGGGAGCAAGCGTGGTCGGACTAGGATCGGCGATCACGAGCATGCTGGCGCACGCCTCTCGGCCGGCCTTCGCGCGCGCCGCGGCGAGAGTCGCTGCAGTGGGCGCGAGTGTGACTACGCGCCCGCCGAACGCAGTGTGCACCGGTAGGAACGACAACGATCCCGTGGGTACGACGGAGAGTGGCGCGTCGACTAGCTCGCGGATCGCCGGTTCGAGGGTCTGCTTGAGCCACGCCAGCGTGCGATCCAGCGCCAAGCGCCAGCCCCGGACGTTGGCACTTGCCTCCGCGGATGCCTGATGGAAACGTGCGGCGACGCCACCGAGCTGTGATTCGGTAAGGCCAGGCAACTCTAGGACGCGCATCGGCTCGCCGGCGGACGGGTCGAGGAGCACCGCGAACCCGGTGTCACGAGCGGGCACCAGGTACAACAACGGCTGGCCCAAGGAAGCCACGATCTGAGCCAGGGTTGGTGTTTCCTCGTAGCTGGGCACCAATCCGAGGGCGTCGCGGAGGAGCAGTCCGCGGCCGCGTTCGAGCACCAGCACGGCACGATCGGGGTTTCCCGCTCTGATCCAGTTCGCAGCGGCACGGGTCGGTGCGCCGAACCCCTCAGCGAGCCAGGTGTCGCGACCTTGGTCGGCCTGATTCCCTGTCACCAGACCACCCACGGCATCCACCACCATGGCGTACGACGTGGCCGCGCCGGTGAAGTCCTGGTCCTGCTCGGCCCGAACGCCCGCGTCCCAGGCCACTCGCAACAGGGTCTCATTCGAAGTCCGCGCCGCCCAGGCGATCGCTTGTTCACTCCAGCGCGCCGCACGCCGTAGCTCCGAGGCAGCAGCCTGCTCCCCGGCACGCTGGCGCACGGCCTCGGCAAGCCGGTTGGCAGCAAAGGCGGCGTTGGCCGAGGGACGAGGCAGCCCGAGTACGGCGAACTCGAGCAGTCGCAGCGCTTCGTCGACCTCCCCCGGTGGCTCTCGCTGCAACAGCGCGTTGCCGAGGTTGTAGCTGACCAGGGCCGCCGCATCCTGAGCTCCGGTCTGCTCCGCGATCCGCCAGTCGACGATGGCGGCTTCCAGGGCGGCTGGGTCCTGATCCCGGTTGTAGCGGTCGTGGGCGACGGTTGCCCGGATCGATAGGGCCGCGGCTCGCACCTCAGGGGGCCAGGCGGCGGTCAGGACGACACCTCGTTCGGCTGCGTCCCCTGCCTTATCCAGATCATCGACGCGTCCGGTAAGCCGTGCCCGCGTGCGGAGCGCAGTCGTCAGGTTCCCCAGGGTGCCGGCCGCCTGAGGCGGCGGAAGTACGTTAACGTCGAGCGCCTCCAACGCGTCGATCGCGCGTTGGATATCTGTTACGTCGCCGTACGCATCGAAGCGGGTCAGCAGGAGCGCAGCTAGATCGTTGGTGTACGCCGCCGCCTCGGCCGTGGCCGCCAATCGGGAAGCAGCGTTCAGGAGTGCGATGCGCACCTCCAGCCGACGCCGCGCATCAAGCTGCGGCGCATTGTCGGCCAGCAGGGTCGAGAGCCGGCCCGCCCGGCCCGCAACGGCGGTGTCCTCACCCAGCCGACCAAGCGCAACGAGGGCGAGGTCCACGACGTCGTCGGTCGGCGGCAGGCCGAGGTCCCCTTCGACCAAGGTCAGCAACCGATCAGCAGTGCTGCCCGGTCCGGGCGCCAGCACCGAATCGACGTGCCCCCGATCAGCGTCAGACAGGAAGTGCTGCAGGCCGGTGGTGACAAGCCACCGCCAGGCCCGCTCCCCCAGCCGGCTACCGGGTGACTCGGCCGCGACAACTGAGGCCATCAGGTCCTCCCCACCCGCACGCTCCCCCGTGCTGCGCTCCACGAGGGCGACCGCCTCGTACAGCCACACCACAGCGTCGGGCGCCTGCGGGTGGATGATCGCGACCGTGCCCTGCAGCAGCTGATGAGCCTTCGCCGGCTCGTCGGCGGCAAGGGCTACCCCATAGGATCCCGAGATCCGCGAGAGCCGAGGATCCAGATGCACGCGGCACTGGCTCGCAAAGCCGTCGTACGAGCGGAAGGCCGAAAGCGTGTGCTCAAGCAGACCACGGCGCTGCTCTACGCTGGTCGGGTTGCCGGTCACGGCATAGGCCGATTCATGCAGGGCGATTCCATCGCACAGCAGGCTGAGTCGTTGCGGATCAGCAAGGTCCTCGAGAAGGCCGCTCCCGGCCAGCTCGACCCAGGCCGCCTCCGCACGCACGCCAGCGGAGTCATCCCCGCCCAGCAGTTCGGCGAGCGCCTCGTCTATCCGGCTCAACGCCGGCACGATCTCCGGCGGCGCCTCCCCCCGAAGCCGTTGGGCATTCGCCAGGAAGGCATCCGCGACCCCAACGCGACTCACCTCACCGAGCAGCCGGGCGAGGCGTCGGTGGGCAGCTGCCCCGGCCGGGTCGCCGAAGCCCTCGTCGAGGACGGCCCAGGCTTCCAACCCGGCGACCGCCCGAACCAGGTTCAGCTCCGGTACGACGTACGGGAGCTCCGACCAGGCGGTCAGGGTCCGCACCCGTGCCAACTCGGGATACGTCAGCTGGAGCGGCTCAGTCACTCGGTGAGCGCCTCGTAGATCTTGCGCGCCACAGTTGGGTCGCTCAGGTAGCCGACGATGCCGTGCTGGTTGCCGGTGAAGTTGTCCACGCCGTCGAAGTTCTCGATCTCCGGCATCACCGGGAAGTGCTTCCCGTCGAGCGGGTGCAGAGCGACGACGTCCTCGGGGTCGAAGGCGTTGAACCAGGTGGTGATCTCGGCCGGACGTTCCAAGGGGCGCAGCTTTTCCTTGATCGGGCCTATCGCCAGGGGGCTACCGACCGTGATGTACGTCGGCACCGACCAGTCGCGAGGCGTGCCGGCCCGAGCGATCACGTTGAAGGCGACGATCGACCCCAGCGAGTGGCCCACCACGACGCACTCGCCGCGTCCCTCGAGCGCTGACCGCACACCGTTCTCGATGGGCGTCTGGATGCCGGGGTTGTTGAGGTAGTGGTAGACGTCCCGGGTGAACGCGGCGACGGTGGGCATGCCCAACGGCTTGATCCTGTCCAAGAGGCGCAGCGCGGCGAGGACGGCCTTCCAGTTCTGAATGCCAGCCTCCACGACGAGCGCCTCTTCCTCGGCGGCGATCTGCTCGTCGGTGATCTCGTAGGTGGCAGCGAGGTCGCGCACCATCGCCTCGATGAATGCTCGCTCCTGCTCACTGGCGCCGTCAGCCAGGCCCATCACGATCACCTCGGGAGCATCCCCCTTCTTGCCTCGCGAGAGGTGGTCGAGGGTGTCCCCATAGAACGGAAGCCGCACCTTGTCGTCGGGGAGGTCCAGCTCGAGCCCGGCCTTCTTCAGCCCCTTCTGTAGGGCGTCAACCCACTCAGCCTTGAGATCCTCGGCATCCTTGCCCTGCTGGGACCGGCCGTGCACGAACACAAGAGTGCGCATGATTTCTCCTTATGGCTGGGTTAGGCGTAGGAGCGGAGGTGCTCCAGCAAGTCGTCTTGGGCGTCCTGCCCGAACAGCGTGTACGGCGAGGACAGTCGTGGCGGCAGGTCTGGTCTATCGGCGATGCCACCTGGTCCCAACAGCGTCCAACCACGGGACAGCAATGGGAACGTCCCTGCGACCGGACCGTCGAGTCGTTCGGCGAGCAGCGCGACGTCGTACAACGGGGGCCGTGGTCCCTCCAATAGTCGCGGGACGAGATCTCGGCGGCCCATCTCGACCAGGGCGTACGCCGCGTGCAACGCGTACGACGGGTCCGTATCGATAACCGCCAAGGCCCGGGCCACCAGGGTGTCCGGGCTCGCGTCCTGCCACCACGCCAGGCCGAAACGAGCGGCCGCCCCCACGCGGGCCCGGTGCTGGGCATAGCCAGGCGGCGCCGTCTCACGGAAGCTTCGTACGTAGGTAACGTCGACCAGCTGACCGTCTTCCATGGTCGCCCGCGCGGTCAGGTCGGGATAGACGGGCAAAGCTGTGCACGACTCTTCGAACGAGACCACCATCACCCCGTCGCCGTGTTGGAACCCGACTCCCGGCCCAAGAGGCTCGAGTGCGTGTACCAGCGAGCCACCGACCGCCCACGGCGCCTTGTCTGGGTGCTGCAACCGCACTGCGGCAGCATCGGCAGCGGTGACTCTTGGGTCGGTCACTTCCTTCGGAGGGTCGGGAAGGATCGGCAGCTCCCCACGCCGGACATCGTCCGGCAGTGGGTCCAGCCGAGACAGCCAGGCCTGCTCGTCCGACGTGATCCGCCCGTCCGGCACCTGGATCACCGTTTCGTGCCCCAGCATGGCGAGCCGCACCCCCACCTGATTCTTGAGGGTGTTCAGCAACGGCCGCGGTCGCACCAGGTCGAACGTCCCGTCCGCCTCGGTGACGCGCACGACTTTGACGTTCACGCCCGCCAGACCTTCAGCGAGCACCTCGGTGAAGACCGGGTGGAACGTACCGTCGCCGACAGCTTCTGCCACCTGGTGACCCGCGGCACCGGCTCCGGCGGCGTACAGCAGGTCCACGTTGCGGATCTCACCGATCACTTGCGGGTTCGGGAAGATCACCGAGCCGGTGACCGAACCGGTCTGGATGCTGTTGGTCGCGGTGCGGCAGGCATCGGAGAGCAGCACCACGTGCGGCACGCTCCCCCGCTCGGCGTTGCGCACACTGAGCGGGACGTTGACCGCCTCGTTGGGGTTGCCGGGGGCACCGCTGAGCAGCCACAGCTCGCCCTCGGTCACCATGCCGTGACCGCAGAAGTAGACGACCAGCTGGCGGAGGTTCACGTCCGCGGAGAGCTCTTCCACGGCCTGGTAGACGTCTGCAGCCAGGACCGGCTCGCCCTTGAGGTCATTCAGTTCACGAACGGCTTCGGGGGGGAATCCTTGCTGTTCGGCCCAGGACCGCATCGCAGCGAGTGCACCGCCAACCGCCGGGAGTTTCGCGAAGCCGCCCGTGTTGTGCACACCGATGAGAACCAACGCCCGCTCCATCGGAGCTCCCTTCCTCCGCTCGGACGCTAGCACGGGCCGGAGTTGGCGTCAGTGGCTCGCTCGAGTCACCAGGCGCCGGCCTGCGCCGCCAGCTGCTCCCGCCAGGGCGGACTTCTTGGCGACCGCGTCGGCCAGCGTGCCCTCGATGACGACCTGCCGGCACTGTTGCATTGATGTTTGAGGGCCGCGGGCGGCTTCTCCCTTCCGCCGAGGACGGGCGCCCCCTCCAATCAACTTGCACATCGGTCCACGAGCAAAGCACCGTCGATGTAAGTACTGCTTGGGAGCAGTCGTCGCCGTTTACGGCGAGAACGCCTGAGCAGGCGCCAAAGGTCCGCGCTGTGCTGACGCTCTGGAGTTCAGTACGTCAACGAGGTCCTGAGCTAGCAGAGCGCCGCTCTCCGACACGGAGATTGGGTCGCCAACCAACTCGGCCTAACGGCGGCCGGAACACCGGTCCGAGCAATGCCGGCAGGCGGTTCTCGGCCTGTGCCAATGGAAGCCATATACAGATTCCTAGTTGGCCTGCCACACTACGCACGATATCGACGAGATCAACCAAGGAGCAGGTGGGGCGGTCGGGAAGACAAGGGAATGCTCCGCAACATCGAGAATTGCCAGTATCGAGAGACGGGTGGAGTTGTTGATGAGTTCACTTCTTTACGGGGCCATCACCTCGAACCGCGAGCGATCTGATCCAGCCACGGGGCTGCGGTTCTCCACCAACGCGCCAGCTGCGCGCCGATTTGCCGTCACGAGTGAAAGCGAAGACGGGGTGGACCTCCAGATCTTCACGCTGGTCGCTGATCCGGCTAGCGCCGAAGATGTCGAAGGCGAGGAAGACAAGGAAGACAAGAAGGCCAGCAAGTGGCTTGACCTGGCCGCCGCCCTTGTCCCAGCGGAAGTACTCGCTATCTCGCTGACTGCTGTCGCACTCCAGACGGATACACAGGCGGCCAACGGCGATGTTACCTTCACGGCGAGCACAACGGCCTTGACGTGGCAGTTCGTCATCCTGATGGTGCTGCCGGCCGCCCTATTCGTGACGGGCCGCACCACGAAGTTCCAGCCCTGGGACGCCTTGAGGGCGGTGATTCCATGCCTCGCTTTCGTGGCTTGGAGCCTCCTGCAGACGGGCGGCATGTGGGCTGCTGTGGAAGTCCAAGCAGGGTGGTCGATCGAGGAGGGGACGCAATTCGTCGTGGCTGCTGCCCTGGTGCTGGTCTTGGGTGGAATCACCGCCCGGCTCGCTACATTGGCGGACTTGGAGAAATCGGAGCCAACCACCACCGACAAGACGGGCCTATCCAAGGTAGATGGTATGAAGCGGGCCACGTCCGCGGGCTAGCTAGCCCCCAACAGCCGGTGTAGGGCGACTCGGAGGGTTGATTCCACGGCTGGCTGAGCAGGTCGAGTACGGGCAGAGGAAGCCGTACCGGAGGCTGGCCCGCCCGGCGGGCTTGGGTTGGGTCGGCCGAGCTGGGTGACGGACCTGAGTCCCCTTGGTCTTGGCGCGCACCAACTGGATCAAGGCCAACAAGTCCGTGGCCGCGTTCTCGATCCGGAACTCCTGCGGCCGCGAACCCCACGTGGAGGCCGACACCTCGTAGAAGCGGTGGATCCAGATGGACCGCGGTGGCCTGAGCCGTTCGGGTCTGGGCACCGATCCGATCCGCGAGGCCCGGACCGACCAAAATCAAATCGAGAGCGCATGTACGAGTACGGCACAATGCTCTTCATGATGGAAGCGATAATTTCGCCGCTGGTAACCGTTCTAATTACGGCTCTGCTGGCGGTCCTAGTAGGCAACCGCATCGCACTTGGTGTGGAAATTAGGCGGCGGGCACGGGAGTACGACTTGGCGGCCAGTGAGGAGTTCTTCCGCCTCTACGGACAGTTCTTCGCACTGTGGAAGCGATGGAACTACGCTGTGACCCAGGACCCAGCGGCTGCGGTGGTCCGCGACCAGTTCATCAAGGAGGCCGCCGATGCCGAAGGGCGTCTTGAGGCGTTGTTCGTCCGGGTGACAACCCAGAGGTCCCTCTTAAAGGCAGATGTGGAGGCCCTCGGCCGGTTTCGGCAGGCCTACCAGCAACTGCGTGAGTCGATTCGCGATGGTCACCGACTCAAGGACTGGGATTCATCCGATGCCCCGAGGTACGTGGGCTTCAAGACCCTGGCATCGCAAGTGGCACTGATTCTCGCTCCTCGCGAGGCCTCCCGCGCGAAGGGCCGCGATTCAGCCGTGGATGCATCCGAAGCCCTCCTAGTGTCCTGCGCCATTATTTCATGAGATAAATGATACGATGGGCTATGCCGCGCACCGGACGTCCGAAGGCCCCACTTGAGCTGACTGATGAGGAGAGAGAGCAGCTGGCTCGGTGGGCGCGGC
>JBAVKQ010000024.1:0-20283 GCA_049688395.1 Candidatus Nanopelagicales bacterium | reverse complement strand
GTCCGGGGGCCTCCGAGCGCCCCCAGCCGTCGACCAGCACGGCCCCGTCGCCGGCCGTCGCGACGCGGGCGTCGGCCAGCCACCCCGTGGCCGGCCGCACCCCCAGCGCGGCCAGGACCACCTCGGCACGGCGGTCGGCCACCTGCAGCGCCGAGCCGTCCACGCTGATCCGCTGCACCGACCGGCCCAGCGACACGGTCACGCCCAGGCCGGCCAGCCATCCCGCGACCCGATCGGCGACCTCGGCGGGCACCCGCCCGGCCAGCAACGCAGGACCCGACTCGAACAGCTGCACCTGCGCGCCCCGGGTGGCTGCGGTCGCTGCCGCCTCACAGCCCACCCAACCACCGCCGATCACGACCAGCTGCACCCCGAGGCCGACCCGCGGCCAGAACTCGGCGGCATCGGATCGGGTGTGCAGCACGTGCACCCCCGGCAGGTCCCAGTCCCTGGCGAGCACCGGGTCGGCGCCGGTGGCCACGACCAGCGTCCCGGCCCGCACCCCTGATCCATCCGAGCAGGTGAGTCGCCACGCATCGCCAGGGGCCGAGTCCCCGGCACGATCGACCCCATCCACGCGCACCCCGAGCCGGACCTCGTCGGCCAGCGACCAGATGTCCAGGCCCATCGCGGGGCGCAGGTCCACCTGCTCGTGCGGGTCCTTGGACAGAGGAGGTCGGTCATAGGGGGGGTCGGACTCGGCGCCCAGGACGAGCAGCGATCCGGCGAAACCGGCCGCCCGCAACTCGGCGCAGGTCCGCACCCCGGCCAGGCCGGCGCCCACGACCACCACATCCGCCACAATCCCTGAGCCTAACCGGCCGGTCGGCTCCGGGCTCCTAGACTTGGCCCGTGACGCCCCACCAGCCCCCACCCCCACCAGCGGCCGATCCGCTGCTCGGCCGGGTGCTGGACAGGCGTTACCGCATCGAGTCCTTCCTCGCCCGCGGCGGGATGGCCACGATCTACCGTGGGGCCGACCTGCGGCTGGACCGCACGGTCGCGATCAAGGTGATGCACCCCACCTTCGCCAGCGATCCGGGCTTCGTGGACCGCTTCGAGCGCGAGGCACGCGCCGCCGCGCGGCTCAACAGCCCCTACGCGGTGGCTGTGCACGACCAGGGCAACGACACCGGGGTCACCTACCTGGTGATGGAGTACGTGCCCGGGCACACCGTGCGCGACGTGCTGCGCACCCACGGCGCGCTGCCGCCGGCGCAGGCCCTGGCCATCATCGAGCCGGTCCTCCAAGCCCTGGCCGCCGCCCACCGCGCCGGATACATCCACCGCGACGTCAAGCCCGAGAACGTGCTGATCTCCGAGGACGGCCGGGTGAAGGTGACCGACTTCGGCCTCGCGCGGGCCATCGAGGGCGCCGACTCGGGCAAGACCCAGGGCCTGCTGCTGGGCACGGTGGCCTACCTGTCCCCCGAGCAGGTCGAGCACGACCACACCGACGCCCGCTCGGACGTGTACAGCGCCGGAATCCTGCTCTTCGAGCTGCTCACCGGGCAGGTCCCCTTCTCCGCCTCGGCGCCGATGCAGGTGGCCTACAGGCACGTCCACGAGACCGTCCCGGCGCCCTCGAGCATCCGACCCGAGTTGTCCGAGGGCCTAGACGAGCTGACTCTGACTGCCACCCGGCGCTGGCCGGAGGACCGGTTCGGGGCGGCGGACGAGTTCCTGGCCGCGGTGCGCGTGCAGCGCTCCGCGCTGCCACCGGCACAGCCCTGGGCGCCCTCGCCCAACGACACCCTGGTGGTGACCCGTGGGCCCACCGGGGTCGGGCAGGCGGCCGGCGACGCAGGGACGGTGGCAGCAGTGGCCGGCCTCGGTGCGGCCGGTCTCGCTGGGACGGGTGCGAGGGCAGGCGCCGACCCGGGTCCTGCTGCCCCGGAGTGGGTGAGCCAGCACGACAGCGCCCCGCGATCCCCCGACGGCCAGCCCACGCCCGCACCAGGAGCGACGCCCGAGCCCGACTCCATGACGGATCAGGCTGCCGCGTCCGGGCCGGGCACCGCACAGGTCGCGCCCCTGCCCGCCGAGGCCCCGGGCGCGATGGAACCGCCGTACGCCACCGAGGTCAGCCACCACACCGCCGAGGACGGCCTGCCCCAGGTCCGTCCGCGCCGCGGGCGCAAAGCCGGCTGGCTGGCAGTGGTGGCCATGCTCAGCCTCGGGGCGCTGCTGTTCGTCGTATTCGGTCCGCTGCAGCGGGTGAACGTCCCCGACGTCGCGAACAAGACCCCGACCGAGGCCGCCACCATCCTGGCCACGGCCAACCTGACCCTCGACGCATCGGACTCGGACTACTCCGAGGACATCGCCAAGGGCCGGATCATCAGCACCGACCCGGGAGCCGGCTTCTCCACCCGCACCGGCGGCACGGTCACTGCGATCGTCAGCCTCGGCCCGGAGCGCTATGAGGTCCCGCAGCTCGAGAAGCTCACGATCGAGGAGGCCGAGGTGGCTCTGGGTGCGGCGAACCTCGCCCTGGGCGAACGGACCAGGGCCTTCGACGAACAGATCAAGAAGGGCCGGATCATCAGCAGCAGTCCCGGTGCCGGGGCGTCGGTGAAGCCCGACACCGAGGTCGCCGTGGTGGTGTCCAAGGGTCCGGAGCCGATCCCGATCCCCAGCCTGGTCGGCAGGAGCGGCGACGAGGCGCAGTCCACCTTGCAGGCCCTAGGCCTGAAGGTGGTCCGAGCTGATGAGTTCAGCGAGTCCGTGGCCAAGGACCTCGTCATCAGCACCGACCCAAAAGAGGGCGACACGGCGTTCAAGGGCGACACGGTCACGCTGGTCGTGTCCAAGGGACCGCCCCTGGTCGAGGTCCCCGACGTCGTCGGAAGGAAGGAGTCCGAGGCGCGCACGGCCCTTGAGGGCGCCGGGTTCGTGGTGAAGGTCAACAAGCCGCTCCCCTTCGTGGTCTTCGGGGTCAACTCGCAGGACCCCCGCGGCGGGACGAAGGCGCCGAAGGGCTCGACCGTGACGATCACCGTTGTCTAGCCCGTCCTGGGCGCGCAACCACCACACCCTGGCCATCCTGGCTCTGGTGGCCACGACGGCGGTGTGGGGCGGCACGTTCGTGGTCGTCCAGGACGCCGTCGAGGAGATGCCGGTCCTGCCGTTCCTGGCCTGGCGGTTCGCGCTGGCCGCGGTGGTGCTGGGGGTGGTGCGCCCGGGCGCCGTGGTTCGGCTGGACCCGGTCACACGCAGGCATGGCGTCTGGCTGGGGCTGCTCCTGGGCAGCGCGTACATCCTGCAGACCTTCGGCCTGCTGCACACCTCGGCCACGGTGTCGGGCTTCATCACAGGCATGTTCGTCGTGATCACCCCACTGATCGGCTGGGCCGCGCTGGGCCAGCCGATCAACCCCTCGGTGTGGCTCGCGGTCGCCCTGGCCACCCTGGGCCTGGGCCTGCTCAGCCTGACCGGGGTGTCAGTCGGACTCGGCGAGCTGCTCACCCTCGGCTGCGCCGCCCTGTTCGCCGGCCACATCGTCGGCCTGGGGCAGTGGTCGACCAGCGCCGACGCCTACGGCCTGACCGTCCTGCAGCTGGGGGTCGTGGCGCTGATGTGCCTGCTCGCCGCACCGCTGCAGGGTGGGATGCTCTGGCCGCCGGACACCGGCGTGTGGGCAGCCATCGTGTTCCTGGCGATCGCGGCCACGGCGCTGGCGTTCCTGGCCCAGACCTGGGCGCAGACACACTTGTCCGCCCCGCGGGCGGCGATCGTGCTGACCCTGGAACCGGTGTTCGCCGGCATCTTCGGCGTCACGTTCGGTGGCGACGCACTGACCGGGCGGGTCCTGGCCGGCGGGGCGTGCATCGTGGCGGCGATGTACGTGGTGGAGGTGGGCGGGCGCACCACCGAACGATCGCTGACCAGGCAGGACGCCCCAGGCTCCTGAGCCCCGGTCCGCGGGTTCAGGAGGCGAGCAGGCCGGTGAGGACGTCGATCGCCTGATCGACACCGGCATCGTCGATGTCGAGGTGGGTCACCAGCCGCGCGGTGTGCTCGCCGAGCACGCTCACCGCGACCCCCCGCTCGCGGGCCGCCGAGGCCAGCGCCGGGGCGGTGGGGCCGGCACTCGAGTCCAGCACGACGATGTTGGTGTCCACGTCGGCCGGGGTGACCACATCGGGCCGCACCGCAGCGATCGCGTCGGCCAGTGCGCGGGCGCGTGCATGATCCTCGGCCAGCCGGTCCACGTGGTGTTCCAGTGCATGCATCCCGGCGGCGGCCAGGATGCCCACCTGACGCATCCCGGCGCCGTACCGCTTGCGCCAGACCCGGGCCGCGGCGATCCGCTCGGCCGAGGAGACCAGAACCGACCCGACCGGGGCGCCCAGCCCCTTGGACAGGCACACCGACACGGTGTCGAACAGCCCGCCGATCTCGGCCAGTCCGACCCCGGTGGCCACATGCGCGTTCCACAGCCGGGCCCCATCCAGGTGCAGGGCGATGCCGGATCGGTCGGCGAACGCGCGCAGTGCCTGCAGGTCGGCGAGGTCCTGCACGGTCCCGCCACCGAAGTTGTGTGTGTCCTCCACAGCGATCGCCGCGGTGGACACCAGGTAGGGCCCCGCGTCGGGGACCGCCATCGCGATCACCTCGGCCGGGTCCACCTTGCCGCGCGGTGCCTCCCAGGTCCGGGTGGTGATCCCGCCGAGCACCGCGTGGCCGCCCAGCTCGGCGCGGACCACGTGCGCCATCCGGTCGCACAGGAGCTCGGCGCCCGCGGGCACGAGCAGCCGGACGCCCAACTGGTTGCCCAAGGATCCCGAGGGCACGAACAGGCCCGCCTCGTGGCCCATCAGGTCCGCGACCCGGGCCTCCAGGGCGTTGACGGTCGGGTCCTCGCCGTACACGTCGTCGCCGACCTCGGCCCCGGCCATGGCCGCACGCATGGCCGGGCCGGGACGGGTTACGGTATCCGAGCGCAGGTCGACGAGGTCCATGGGCCGACAGCCTACGCAGGCCGTCCTGCCCCGCTGCGCGGCCCAGCTTCGCACCACGGAGGAGGCCCGCACCGGTGCCCAGGACCAGGACATGGCGCTCTGCCGTCGCGAGCGCCGTCGCGGGCGTGCTGCTGCTCAGCGGATGCGGGCAGCTGCAGCAGATCAGCGACGCGTTGGGCGATCCCAGCGACGCAGACCTGCTGGCCTCCGTGTCGTTGACCGAGCAGGACGCCGCGCCCGGCGCCACCCTGGCACCCTACGAGGGCGGCGACGAGGTGTTCGGCCAGGTCTCGCTGGACCTCTGCTTCGGCGACTTCCCCAGCGAGAGCCTGCGCACCGGACGCAACCAGACGGGTATCGCCGATGCCACCGGGGGCGGGTGGGTCAGCAGCGAGGCGATCCTCTACTCGACGCCGGCCGACGCCGAGCAGGCCATGGCCGAGCTGGCCAGCGCGCAGGCGGACTGCCCCGACGGCCCGGTCGACCCCCCGCAACCCGACCGGGAGCCGCTGACCTGGCAGTTCGCGGGTGCCCCGGACGCCCAGCGGCCCCAGCAGCCCGGTGTGACCCGGCAGGCCTACGCCTTCGCGGTGACCAGTCCCGCGGAGGAGACCGTCGACAGCACCGCGACCTACCTGCAGCGCGGCCGGATGATCCTGGCGCTGTACGCCACCCCGGCCGACAGCCCGGCCGGAGCGCTGAAGAACGCCCCGGACCCCGCCAGGTTCGTCGCGGTGATGTCGGCCCGCCTGGCGGCACTGTCCGAGGAGGCCCTGCGGTACGGCCCGCCCCTGGAGGATCCCGACGCCCTGGACGTGTGACCGCACCGGTGCTCAGCGGTTTCAGTGCCCAACGCTCGGTAATCAGGGCTTGAGGGCTCAGGGCTCAGCGCTTGACGAGCATCTCCGCCACGGAGAAGGCCAGCTCCAGGGACTGGACCCGGTTCAGCCGCGGGTCGCATGCCGTCTCGTAGCGCAGGCCCAGGCCGTCCTCGGTGATCCCCGAGATCCCGCCCACGCACTCGGTCACGTCGTCGCCGGTGAGCTCGACGTGCAGCCCGCCGGGATGCACGCCCTGGGCGCGCGTCACCTCGAAGAAGCCGATGACCTCCTCCATCACGTCGACGTAGGAGCGGGTCTTGTGCCCGGAGGTGGCCTCGAACGTGTTGCCGTGCATCGGGTCGCAGACCCACAGCACCGGATGCCCCGAGTCGCGCACCGCGCGGACCAGGTCGGGCAGGGCGTGGCGGATCCGGCCCGCCCCCATCCGGGTGATGAAGGTCAGCCGCCCCGGGGTGCGGTCCGGGTCGAGCACGTCGGCCAGGGCCACCACGTCGGCCGGGCTGCTCGTGGGGCCGATCTTGACCCCGATCGGGTTGCGGATGTCGCGGGCGAACTCGATGTGCGCGCCGTCGAGGTGCCGGGTGCGCTCCCCGATCCACAGGAAGTGCGCGGACACGTCGTAGGGCAGGCCGGTACGGGAGTCGATCCGGGTCAGGGCGTCCTCGTAGTCCAGCAGCAGGGCCTCGTGCCCGGAGTAGAACTCGACCCGGTGGAACTCCTCGGGCTCGGCCCCACAGGCCCGCATGAACGACAGCGCCCGGTCGATCTCCCCGGCCATCACGTCATAGCGGCGACCGGCCTCGCTGGATGCGACGAAGTCCTGGTTCCAGGAGTGCACGTGGCGCAGATCCGCGTAGCCGCCCTGTGTGAACGCGCGCACGAGGTTCAGCGTCGCGCTGGCCGTGTGGTAGGCAGCCACGAGCCGTTGCGGATCGGCGCGGCGCGCCTGCGCGGTGGGCGTGACGTCGTTGACCGCGTCCCCTCGGTAGCTGGGGATGGTCACCCCATCGACGATCTCGGTGTCGCTGCTGCGCGGCTTGGCGTACTGGCCGGCGATCCGCCCGACCTTGACCACCGGCATGGACGCGCCGTAGGTCAGGACGATCGCCATCTGCAGGACCGTCTTGAGCTTGGCGCGGATCGCGTCGGCGGTGGCCCCGGCGAAGGTCTCGGCACAGTCGCCGCCCATGAGCAGGAACGCGTCCCCGCGGGCCACGTCGGCCAGTCGCTCGGTGAGCTGGTCGACCTCGCCGGCGAAGACCAGCGGCGGCAACCGGCGCAGCGTCGCGGTGGCCTCGGCCAGCGCTGCGGGGTCCGGCCAGGTCGGCTGCTGGACGGCAGCGCCCAGTCGGACGGGGTGCTCGGGGGCCGCGGTCAGGGCCGCATCCTGAACGGACATGCGCCCAAGGGTATGCCAGTGGGCCCGATGGGTCCGACCTCGATCCCGCACGCAACCGCCCGCACTGCACTGGATCGTCCTGCTGACTCCCCCGAAGCGGCTGCACCGCGAAACCTCGCACCCGAAGTGTGGGTTCGCGGGGATGTCCCGTCGTCCGACAGGCAACCTCGCATGTCAAGTAAGGGTCTGGCGGGGTCCATGCCCCGTCTCATACCCACACTCGACATGCGAGGACCGCCGCAGTGCGGAGCCACCGATGCGCATACCCACAGTTCGGGTGCGAGGTTGGGCGGATCAGTGCTCCACGTGCACCGCGGCACGCTTGGGCTGGCCGATGCCTGCGAGCAGCTCACCGAACCAGGGCGCCTCGATGTCGAAGTTCTTCCCACCCTTGATCCGGTCGAACTCGATGGCCCGCAACTCGTCGCCCCGCTCCTCGTCATGGCCGACCAGGCCGGTGCCACCGGCCAGGGCCACCTCGACGGCCTTGTCCACGCACGACCTGATCAGCTCCAGGTCGCGGGTGTTGGCCGCAGCAGCCCGCGAGTAGTAGCCGCTCTTCTGGATCAGGACCTTGCCGGCCTCGATCATCGGGGCGAACTGCTCGGCGAACCACTGCCCCGGGTTGACCTCGTCGAGGCGGACGTGACCGAACGCGTCACGCGGCACGGCCTGCCCTGCGGCCTCCATCTGGGCCACGATCGAGTCGAGGCCAGCACCCTCGGACAGGAAGATGTTGACGTTGCCGACCTCGTCCATGACTGCCTTGAGCCGCTCCGCCTCGGCGGCGAGGTCCAGTTCCATCTCAGGGACGAATACCGCGTGCACGTCGCGACGTTCGCGCGGCACCCCGAACTCCGGCAGCCACTGCTTGTGGTCGAGCAGTTCCCGGTAGGACTGCGCCGTGGCGGCGGTCAGCCAGCCGCAGTTGCGGCCCATCACCTCGTGGACCAGCAGCGTGCGCGGGTTGGCGCTGTGCTCGGAGACCACGTTCCAGAAGAACTCCGCGCCCTCGTCGGCCGCGGTCCACGCCCCCAGGGACTGGCGGATCGGGATCACGTCGTTGTCGATCGTCTTGGGCAGGCCGACCACCTGCAGCTCGTAGCCGTTCGTGTGCAGGAAGGCAGCCAGATCGGCAGCAGCCGTGTTGGTGTCATCGCCACCGATCGTGTGCAGCACGTCCACCCCGTCGGCGACCAGCTGGTCGGCAGCGACCTGCTGCGGGTCCTGGCCCTCGGCGACCAGGCCGCGCTTGACGCAGTCGGCCACGTTGGTCAGCTTGACCCGGCTGTTGACGATCGGGCTGCCGCCGAAGTCGTGGAGCAGGTGCGCCTTGTCCCGGACCAGCGGCGTGACCTCCATCTTCTCCCCGAGCAGCAGGCCCTGGTAGCCACCGCGGTAGGCGATGATCTCGATCTCCGGAGCGACCTCGGTGTAGCGCTGGATCAGCCCGCCCACGGCCGAGGACAGGCAGGGCGCGAGCCCGCCGGCAGTGAGCAGGGCAACCTTCTTGACTGTCATGGGACAACCTTCCGTGAACGGTTCGACGACGGGCCCACGCTACCGATGCTGTCGCCGGGACGCCGGTCGGCCGGCGCTACGGACCCCTCGGACGGGCACTTCGCCGAGATCGCATGGCGCAGGTGCTCAAGTGCACGCCAGCGCGAGCCGATGAGCACAACAAGACCCGGTGCCCCTTCATGGCGGACACCGGGTCTTGGCCGTGTACGACCGTGCGCTCGCCACCCAGGGCAGGGGTGCTCGGGTGCCGAGGGTTCCCTCCCACGGCGGGGGCGCGCAGGCTCTGCTTCCCGAGAGCGCGCTGTCCTAATGTGCCTCCATGAGCATCCTCGCCCTCGATGCCGGCACGACCGGCGTCACCGCGCTGCTGGTGTCCGCCGAGTTGAAGGTCCTCGCCCGCGGCTACCGGGAGTTCCCCCAGCACTTCCCCGCCGATGGCTGGGTCGAACACGACCCGGGCGAGATCTGGGCTGCAGCCCTGCAGTCGACCCGCGACGTCCTGGCCACCGACGCCGGCCGCGCCGACCCGCCGACCGCGGTCGGGATCACCAACCAGCGCGAGACGATCTGCTTCTGGGACCGCGAGACGATGGGCGCGGCCCGCCGGGCGATCGTGTGGCAGGACCGTCGCACGGCCGGCATCTGCGCCAGCCTGCGCGAGGCCGGCCACGAACCGCTGGTCGAGCGTGTGACCGGCCTGCGGCTGGACCCCTACTTCTCGGCCACCAAGCTGGCGTGGGTGCGCACGCAGGACGCCCAGACCTGGCGGCGGATCGTTGCCGGCGAGGTCGCCGTGGGCACCGTCGACTCCTACCTCGTGGCCCGGCTGACCCGGGGCCTGCACCACGTGACCGACCCGTCGAACGCCTCGCGCACCATGCTCTACGACCTGGACACCGGCGACTGGGCCCCCGAGCTTCTCGACCTGTTCCAGGTGCCGCGCGAGGCCCTGCCCACGATCGTCGACTCCTACGGCGTGCTCGGGCACACCGATCCGACCTGCTTCCTGGGTCTGGAGCTGCCGATCGCCGGGATCCTCGGCGACCAGCAGGCCGCGCTGTTCGGCCAGGGCTGCTTCGAGGTCGGGTCCAGCAAGTGCACCTACGGCACGGGCTCATTCGTCCTGGTCAACACCGGCGAACAGATCGTGAACTCGCACAACGGGCTGCTCACGACGGTGGCCTGGCAGCACCCGGGCGGCCGGCGCGAGTACGCCCTCGAGGGGGCCGTGTTCGTGACCGGTGCCGCGGTGCAGTGGCTGCGCGACGGGTTGGGCATCATCGAGTCCGCCGTCGAGACCGAGGAGCTGGCCCGCTCCGTACCGGACTCCGGCGGGGTGGTGTTCGTCCCGGCGCTGACCGGTCTCGGCGCACCGGACTGGGATCCCTACGCACGCGGGACCATCATGGGCATCACCCGCGGCACCAGCCGGGCGCACCTGGTGCGGGCCACCCTGGAGGCTATCGCCTTCGAGGTGCGCGACGTCGTGGACCTGATGGTCCGGGAGGCCGGCCTCACCATCCCGGAGCTGTCAGTGGACGGAGGCGCGGCGCTCAACGGGTTCCTCTGCCAGGTGCAGGCCGACGAGCTCGGCGTCCCGGTCCGGGTCGCTTCCGAGCTGCAGGCCACGGGACTGGGCGCGGGCATCGCGGCCGGACTGGGGACCGGGCTGTGGAGCTCCACCGCCGCGGTCGGCGAGCGGCTGCACGAGACCGCCGAGGCCCGCTTCGAGCCACGACCGCACGATCCCGCCGCCCACCGGCGCTGGCGGGTGGCGGTGGAACGGTCCAAGGGCTGGGCCCGGCTGGGCTAGCTCGGCCGGCGGGCCCGACCGGTCCCGCGGCTCAGACCGGCTGCACGCCGGTGCCGTCGACCTCGGCGATCCGCTGCGGCGTGGGCGTCGAGGTGCCGTACTTCGCGATCATCTCCTTGGCCTGGTTGGCGTAGACGTCGACGTATTCCTGGCCGGAGAGCTCCATGAGCTCGTACATGAGCTCGTCGGTCATGCTGCGCAGCACGAACCGGTCGTCGGCCATCCCGGCGTAGCGGGAGAAGTCCAGTGGGGCACCGATCCGGATCGTCAGCGGGTACAGGTTGGGGATCTTCTGACCGGTGGGCTGGATCTTGTCGGTGCCGATCATGGCGACCGGGATGACCGGGGCCGGCGCGGCCAGCGCCATCCGCGCCGGGCCCGTGCGCCCGCGGTACAGCCGTCCGTCCGGGGAGCGGGTCCCCTCGGGGTAGACCCCGAGCAGGTCGCCCGCGCGCAACACCTGCACGCCCGTGTCGATCGCAGCCATGCTGGCCCGGCCACCGGAGCGGTCGATCGGGACCTGGCCCACCCCGGAGAAGAACTGCTTGGACAGCCACCCCTTCATCCCGGGGCTGTCGAAGTAGTCGCTCTTGGCCAGGAACGTGATCTTGCGGTCGACGACCAGGGGCAGGAAGAACGAGTCGGAGAACGACAGGTGGTTGCTGGCCAGGATCGCCGGACCGTCGGCAGGCATGTTCTCCAGGCCCTCCACCTTGGGGGTGTAGAGAGCCCGCAGCGGCGGGCCGATGACCACATGCTTCATCAGCTGGTAGAGCATCGGTGGTCCTCCCTCGGCCAAGGCCACGGTAGGGGACTGCGCCCAGCACGAGCAACGTGAACGACTCCGCGACGTCAGGCGATGTGCGACGATTGCCACGACGTCCCAACCCCGCCCAGGAGACCCCGATGCGCCCCTGCGCCCACGTGCCGCTCGGCGGGGTGGCTCATGGCTGATCGTCCTGACCGGCAGGAGGACTTCGACGCGGCGTGGGCGCGCATCGTGGCGGCTCTCACCTCCCCGACCGCGTCCGACGGGACCGACATAGCCCCGGGAGCGGGTCCCTCGGATGCCCAGGACCGGGCCGACCACGACGGCTCCCCGGGCCCGGGGCCTGCGGGCGCCGCTGCGGTCACCCCGACCGACCGGGCGCCGGCAGAGCCACCGGCGCCCGGGTCCCAGGCGGGCCTGGAGCGGCTCTTCGAACCGCTGCGGCGCACCCGGCGGCCCGAACCGCCGGCACCCTCCCCTGCTGCGCCGGACGCGTTCGTCGACAACTGGCAGGACGAGGGCCACTTCACCCCGCCCGAGCCACCGGAGTTCCCGGCCGGGACGCCGGTCGCCCGGTTGGGTTGGGCGGGCACGATCGGTGGCCCGGTGATCCTGCTGCTGATCGCCCTGACCGGATGGGATCCGCCACGGATCGTGAGCATCGGGGCGGGCCTGGCGTTCCTGGCCGGATTCGCCACGCTGGTCTGGCTGCTGCCCGAGTCGCGCGAGGACGGCTGGGACGACGGGGCACGGTTGTAGCGGCACGGCGGTAGCGGCGCGGTTGTCGTGGCACCGCTCTGGGGGCATGGTCCTGCGCCCGCGGCAGGCATGGGCTACGAACTACGTGACCTCGTCCGGATCCTGCTCGTCGTCGTCGGGCTTGGGCGGCTCCGGGTCCTGCTCGTCGGTCCGGTCGGTGCCCCGGCCGGTCACGAACGAGCGGTTCTCGGCCGCCGCGGCAAGCGCTGAGCCCAATCCGAGGATGACGCTGCGCGCGACCTCGGCCACATCGGCGATGACTTGGGGGTTCACCTGGTCCAGGGTCGCGGCGCCCTGGCAGATCGGGCAGGAGTCACAGACCGACTGCGGGACGACCGGGCGCACCGCGTCCTCGTGCTCGGCGGGCAGCAGCAGACCCGCCGAATCCGCCCAGGAGCGCACAGCTTCCCAGAAGGACGCCGACTCGGAAGTGGCCATCGCTGCTCAGCGCTCCGCCCTGCGTTTGAGGCCCTTGAGGGCCGAATCGATGATCACCTTCTCGCCGCGGCGGCGCAGCATGCTCACGATCGGCACGGCCAGTTCCACGGCGAGGCGGTACTCGACCTCGGTCGTGCCGTCGCCCCGGTCGGTGCACACGTAGGTCCCGTGCAGGTCGCTGAGCTTGTCGCCCTTGGTCAGGTGCCAGGAGACCTCGGTCTCGGCCCAGTCGTAGGCCACTGTGTAGGTGTCCTTGATCATCCCGAGGTTGCCGTTGAACGTCGCCGAGGCCGGTCGGCCGCTGGCCTGCACCTCGTCGGCACTTGCTGACTCCACTCCCGAGATCCACTCGGGATAGGTCTCGACGTCAGCGATGATGTCCATGATCTCGGCGGGATCCGCGTTGATCACGATGCTGGAATGCGTCAGTTCGGCCACACACGCAGGGTAGCCGGTCTGATGACCGGGCGTCGGGCGGGCGCGATAGCGTGACCGGATGCCACGACGCAGCGACGCCGCGCAGGGGGTGGAGGCGATGGCCACGAACCGGCCCAGCACCGATGGGCTGCGCGTGGTCGTGGCCGTGGCGCATCACCTGCTGCGCCACGGCCTCGTGGACGTCCTGCGCGGCGCCGGCGCCATCGTCGGCGCCGTCGCCGAGTCCGATGCTGCCCTGCGCGCCGTGGGGGAACGCGACGCGCACGCCCTGGTGGTCGACCTCGCCCTGCCCGGCAGTGAGCGTGGCCATGTGGTGGCCATCGCCCGGGATCGATGGCCAGAGTTGGCCATCATCGCCATGAGCCCAGCACCTGACCATGCCGCGATGCTCACGGCCATGGATCTGGGCGCCTCGGCCTACCTGCCCAGCACCGTCGCACCCGAGCGGGTGCTCAGCACCCTGACACAGGCGGTCGGTGCCCCGAGCGCCTTCCTGGCCGATGACCTGCTGGCTCCCCGCAGGCAGGTCCGGGGCGGCCCGCGGCTCACCCGGCGCGAGTCCGACGTGCTGGCCCTGGCCGCGGAGGGGTTGACCGTGGCGGGCATCTCCGAGCGGCTCTACGTGTCCCCCGCAACCACCCGCTCGCACCTTTCTGGCATCTATCGCAAGCTGGGTGTGACCTCGCGCAGCCAGGCGGTGCTGGCCGCCGAACGCCTGGGCATGCTCACCGAGGTCCGGCGGGTGGCGGGACTCGAATGACAGGTCGGGCCCAGCGCAGCGCTGTGCACTGGGCGATCTGGGGCGGGCTGCGCCTGCTGCTGGTCGCGATCATCACCGGGGCCATTGCCTGGCCCGAGCAGGTCAACGACCTGAACATCTACGCCGACTGGGTCAGGGACTCGCTCGGGTCGGGGCGGTTCCCCACCGACCAGATGTGGCAGTACCCGCCGCTGGTCGGTCCGCTGTTCCTGCTCGGGGGGTGGCTGCCGGGCGAGCGGATCGGTTTCGTGGTGCTGTTCCTGGCCTTCGACGCCCTGATCATGGCGATGGCCAGCGTGCAGGCAAGCCGAACGCAGCGGTACGGCGGGGTCCGGCTCTGGGCGCTGCTGCCGCTGCTGGTCGGGCCACTGCTGCTGGCCCGCTTCGACGTGGTGCCGACCGCGTTCGCAGTGGCGGCCGTGCTGCTGGCCGGCCGCCCGGCGCTCAGCGGCGCACTGGCGATCACCGGTGGCTGGCTCAAGGCCTGGCCGGTGCTGGTGCTGGCGGCCCTGCGCCGCAGCGCCCTGCCCAGGGCCGCCGCCGGGGCGCTGGCGGCCAGCGTGCTGATCGCGGTCGCGCTGACGGCCACCATGACCGACCCCTGGTCGTTCCTGACCGGGCAGCGCGATCGTGGTCTGCAGATCGAGTCGGTGGCCGCGTGGCCGTTCCTGGTGGGTCGCGCCCTCGGGGCACCGGTGGAGGTGGTCTACCGGTACGGCGCCCACGAGGTGGACGCCGCCTGGGTCGGCCTCGTGGCAAGTGGCGCCACCGTGAGCACTGCCGTTCTCCTGGGCATCGTGGCGGTGCAGCGCTTGCGGGGCGCGTTGGAGCAGATCCCGGGTGCCGACGTGGCGCTGGCCGCGGTCCTGTTCTCGGTGGTCGGCAGCCGGGTGTTCTCCGGCCAGTACTTCATCTGGCTGCTGGGCCTGGCTACTGTGTGCCTGGGTGACCCGGGGACGCGGATGTGGCGCACCGTCGCGTTGCTGATCGGCGCCGGCGCGGCCACGCAGCTGATCTACCCCTGGCTCTACACGGCCCTGCTGGAGGGCAACCCGGTGGCAGTGCTGGTGCAGACGATCCGGGTCGGCCTCACCCTGGCGGCCGCCGGGACTGCCCTGGCGGTGCTGCTCTCGCACAAGCCCACCGAGGACGCCCTGCCAAGTCGCCTCGGGTGGATGGGCCGCTGAGCACTGCCGTGTCCTGCCGGTCGCTGCTGCCGCGTGCTCCCCCGTGCTGGCCCCGCTGCGTCGCCCCTGCTTGCTCCACGGCGCTCCCCGTGCGCCCCACGCTGGCCTGCGGGCTGTCAACGGCCCGCGGCCTCCTCGTCCGGGTCCCGGCCGTCGAGCATGATCCGCAACCGATCGGCGGAGTGCTCCCAGGTCCAGGAGGACTCCACCCATGCGCGCCCCGCTCGACCGAGCCGCGCGGCGAGTTCCCGGTCGGTCAGCAGGTGACTGACCCGAGCCACGAGCGCGTCCTGGTCCTGGCCCCCGATGATGAAGCCGGTCTCCGCTTCCCGGACCGCGTCCGGAGCACCCCCGGAGTCACCGGACACCACTGGCAACCCCGTGGCGGAGGCCTCGAGGTAGACGATGCCCAAGCCCTCGACGTCCCAGCCGCGCTGCCGGGTCCGACACGGCATCGCGAACACGTCACCGGCCGCGTAGTGCGCCGGCAACTCCGACCAGGGCACCCCCCCGGTGATCACCACGTCGCGCTCCAGGCCCCGCTCGGCCACCAGCGCGGCCAGATCCTTGCGATAGGGACCCCCGCCGACGATCAGCAGCGCGACGTCTTGACCGGCAGCGCGTTGGATCCGCGGCAGAGCGCGGATCAGTGAGTCCTGCCCTTTGCGCGGCATCAGCCGGGACACGCACACCACGACCGGCCGGTCCTCGAGACCGTGCCGAGCCCGGATCTCCTGGCCCCGAGCAGCCTGATCGGGGTGGAACGTCTGCGCGTCGACCCCGGGCACCAGTTGACGCATCCGGGCTGCGGCCGCGGGGGTCAGCGCGGAGGCGATCCGGTCGCGGGTGTAGCCGCCCAGGTAGGTCACGCGGTCCAGGCCCTCGCCGATCCGACGCAGCATCTGCCGCGAACCGGGCGTGCGGGCCCAGGCGGCCTCGTGCCCGTGGGTCATTCCCACGCTCGTGTGGACGCCTACCTTGGCCAAGGGCGCGGCCAACAGGCCCAAGGGGGCTGCTGCCCCGAATACCACCCGATCGCATCCCTCCGTGCGCGCGATCTCGCGCGCCCGGCGCAGGACCATGGGCTCAGGCAGCATCAACGAAGTCCGGTGGCGGACCACGGGGAACGGCTGCTGCGCGTCGAAGGCCGCATCGCCCTTCCACTTCGGGGCATACACGACCACCGACCCCTCGGGCTGGCGGGCCAGGACCCCGTGCACGAAGGCCTGGATCCCCCCAGCACGTGGCGGGAAGTCGTTGGTCACGCAGAGGACACGCATGGACACATCTTGGCCCACGGACCAGCACGACGACGCCCCTCACGCGGTGGCGGCGCCGGGCCGGCGCCCGTCGTGCTGCGCCGCGCCCCGGACCGCGACGCCGGGCTGCATCCCGTGCCCAATGCCGTGCTCGACCCGACGCTCGGTCCCGGGCCCACCACTGCGGCCATCCCGCCCGGCGCCGGGCAGCATCCGCAGGGGCGGCACCAGCCCGCCGTCGGCCAACACGGCCAGGGCCGTCTGCTCTGCCGAGCCCAACCCTCCCGGTGGGCCGAGCAGGAATGTGACAACGCAGTCATCGCACGCCAGGTCGCGCATCTGGCATCCGTCGCAGTCGATGATCATGGTTCCTCCCTCCATCTTGTGTGCTGGGCAGGACGCTACGAGGGGGGTCCGACATCGGCTGGGGCCACCACGTCCCCGTCCGGGGCCTGCGCGTCGGTCGGTGGCAGTGGACCCGGGCGGCGGACCGGCAGGGCCAACGACACCACGACCAGTGCGCCGGACAACCAGAACTGGTTGTAGAAGGCCTGCTTGTTGACCAGGTTGGCCACAAGCAGCAGCAGTGCCAGCCAGCGCAGGAGCTCACCGAGATCCGGCTGCCGGCGGCGGACCGTCAGCGCGATCGCGGTCAGGGCACCCAGGACGATGAGCCCGGTGATCCAGAACGGCAGCTCCACCCCGAACACGTTGAGCGCCAGCAGGTACCAGGTGTTGGCGAACAGGATCGCGTGGAAGGACACCAGCAGCGTGATGGTGTCGTGGACGAAGTCCGCGGGACCGGCCAGGAACCAGGGTGCGATCAGCACAGCGGTCAGCGCGCCGGTCGTCACGGCGCGTCGCATCCCGAAGGGACGCCACAGCATGAGCACGGGCAGCAGCAGGGCCAGGTGCTGCTTGCTGGCGCATGCCAGCGCCAGCGGGATGACCGCCCACCAGGCCTGCCCACGGTGGACCAGCACCGCCCACCAGACCAGCCCGGCCAGCAGCAGCGGCTCGGTCCATGCCTGGTCGACCTGCGTCAGCGTGCCCGGCGCGAACAGCAGCAGCGCGACCACCGCGGTCCCGAGCCACGTCCTGGAAGGGATGTCCGCCGACACCGGGTCTGCGTTCGGTTCGGCGCTCGGGTGCGATCCGCCCCGCCCATGCGCACCGGCCTCGGATCGGCCTGCGTGCCCCGCCGCGGCCGTGTTCGCCAGCAGCCACGCCCCCAGAGCAGCGACAAGCGTCCAGCCGAGCAGGGCCCAGCGCACGTCCCCGGCCAGCCAGCGACCCGGTGCCAGCAGCACTGCGGTCCAGGGCAGGTAGGTGAACGCATCCGGGACCCCGGGTGAGCCGCTCCAGGTCAGGTCGTAGAAGTTGACCCCGCTGGCCAGCGCGTCACTGGCCTGTTGGAGCATCACCCATACATCGATCCTGGGCGCCGGATCCCCGAGGACCGCGAGCGCACCCATCGACACGTAGGCACTGACGGACACCGCCAGGGCCGCCCAGGCCGCCCGCGCGCGCCCCGTCCACAACAACGCGGCGGCGGCGACCGGACCCACGATCAGCAGCGCGCGGGCAATCGCCGACCCGGTCGGGTCCAGGTAGGAGAACAGCGGCACGAGCAGCGTCGCGGCCGCGCTGCCGACGAGCATGGGAGCCACAGCCCGCGGCGTGAGCTCGACCCGCTGGCGGCGCACCTGCCAGACGGTCAGCCCCAGCGCGCACACGGTCAGGGTCACCACGATCAGGACCTCGAAGCGCACGACGCTCCACTGCAGGGCCGTGAAGTAGGCCAGCCACCCGACGGCGAGCAGCACCGAGGGCCGCAACCGTTGGCCGGTGACCATGGACCTGGTCAGCTGACCGGGCGAGCGACGATCTCGATCGACGCGCCGGTGCCGCACCAGCGGCAGCTCACGGACTCCAACTCGTCGTCCAGGACATCGACGGATTCCACCGTTGGCACGCCGGCGAGGTCGATGTGCCAGAACTCCCGGGTGCGCGCCCGGTGGACCACGTCGAAGCGGGTCAGATTGCCGCACTGGGCGCAGCGCCAGCGGTGGGCGTCGTCGGGCACACGGACGTCGGGCATAAGGGGCAACTCCTGGATCTAGCCGGTGGGCCGAGCGCCGCCGGATGGGCACAGGCCCGGGGCCGGAGACGCCTGCGAAAGCCTACCTGCCCCGGCGTGGGACCCGAAGCGATGTCGCACCCCCCGCCTACGGTGGGGGCCATGAGCACGGCGACCCAGCTGACCTTCGACGACATGGGCCCGGCGCTGCACGAGGTCACGTTCGTGGTCGTGGACCTCGAGACCGACGGCGGGCGCCCGCAGGGCGCGGGCATCACCGAGATCGGCGCCGTGAAGGTGCGCGGTGGGCAGGTCGTCGGGGAGTTCCAGACCCTGGTCAGCATCGGCCGACCGCTGCCCCCGTTCATCCGGGCACTGACCGGGATCACCGACCAGATGCTGCTCGGCGCTCCCCCGCTGTCCGCAGCCTTGCCCGCGTTCCTGGAGTTCGCGCGCGGGTCGGTGCTGGTGGCGCACAACGCGCCCTACGATGTGGGCTTCCTCAAAGGGGCCTGCGCGTCCCTGGACACGATGTGGCCTGATCCACAGGTCCTGGACACCGCGCGGCTGGCACGGCACGTGCTGACCCGCGACGAGGTGCCCAACTGCAAGCTGGGCACGCTGGCTCGGCACTTCCGAGCCCAGGTCACCCCCAACCACCGAGCCCTGTCCGACGCCCGGGCCACCGTGGACGTCCTGCACGGGCTGATGGAGCGCGTCGGCAACCTCGGGGTGCACAGCCTGACCGAGTTGCAGGGCTACAGCAGCCGGGTGCCCGACACCCGGCGCCGCAAGCGCGGGCTGGCCGACGAGCTGCCCGACGGACCCGGCGTGTACGTGTTCGAGGACGACCAGGGGGTGGCGCTCTACGTCGGCACCTCCCGGTCGATCCGCCGCCGGGTGCTCAGCTACTTCACGGCCGCGGAGCAGCGCCGCCGGATGACCGAGATGGTCGGGCTGGCCAGCAAGGTGGTCGCCGTGCCGTGTGCCACGGGGCTGGAGGCCCAGGTGCGCGAGCTGCGCACCATCGCCGCCCGCGCCCCCCGGTACAACCGACGCTCGACGCGCCCGCAGAACGCCGTGTGGCTCAAGTTGACGGTCGAGCGGTTCCCGCGGATCAGCGTCGTGAGCAGCATCCGCTCCGATGTGGCCGCCGGCGCCCGCTACATCGGCCCCTACACCAGCCGGCGCACGGCGGAGGCGGCCGCCGAGGCGATCGCCGAGGCCCTGCCGCTGCGCACCTGCACCCAGGCCCTGAGCAGCCGGCCCAAGGCCTCAGCCTGCGTCCTGGCCGACCTCGGACGCTGCCCGGCCCCCTGCACCGGGCAGATCTCCGTCGAGGACTACGCCACGATCGTCGCGCGTGCGCAGGTGGCGCTGGCCGAGGATCCCGGCGAGGTCATCGCGGCGCTCAGCGAGCGCATGGACACGTTGGCGGGCCAGGAACGCTACGAGGACGCCGGTGCCTGGCGCGACCGGCTGGCGGCCCTGCTGCGTGGCGTCGACCTCGCGGGCACCCTCGATCTGCTCGGCCGGACCCGCCAGGTGATTGCTGCCCGGCCGACCGACGACCTCGGTTGGGAGGTGCACGTGATCCGCCACGGTCGCCTCGCGGGCGCTGGGCGGATCCCTGCGGGCACGGACCCCGCCGGTCCGCTGAGCGCGATCCTCGCCGCCGCCGAGGAGGTCGCCGAACCCGAACGGGCTGCCAGCGCTGCGCTGCCGGAGGAAACCCAGATCCTGGCGCGCTGGTTGTTCAGCGAGGGGGTTCGGTTGGTGGACCTCGACGGGCCGTCGCTGGCCTGGCCGATCCGTGCCGCCGCCTCGCATCGCCCCACGTTCGAGGTGGACCTGCGCGACCGGCACCTCGACCTGGTCACCTGAGCAAGGGCACCGAGCCGGCCCCGTCGTCGCCGCCGTTCCTCAGTGCGGATCGAGCGAGCTGGGGTCCTCCGGGACGTCCACGGCGTGCTCGGCGAGCACGTCCAGCGGCACGATCGCCAGGACGGCCTCGTTCGTCGCGCCCAGCACGACCGGTGCAGCAGCACCGTCGT
>JBAVKQ010000023.1:0-4398 GCA_049688395.1 Candidatus Nanopelagicales bacterium | reverse complement strand
GGGCTCGCAGGCTCGAACCGTCGCGCACCTGAGCCTGGCCGGCGGCCAGCAGCGACGAGTCCGGCAGCAACCGACCCGGCGCGATGTCGACCTCGGCGGCGACCCGGTCGCGGGCGTACCAGAGGTGCTCCACGATGCACAGGGCGCGCCGGGAGCGCAGCCGATGGATGCCCGAGGTGCGCCGCCACGGGTCGACCCGCGGCGGGGGTGGGGCGGCGTCGCGGACGGCCGCGAACTCCTGCTGCGCCCATTCCCACTTGCCGGCGGTCACGAGCCGGCGGTGCAACTCGGTGCGCAGCTCGATGAGCACCTCGACGTCCAGGGCCGCGTACTCCAGCCACGCCTGCGGCAGCGGTCGCCGCGACCAGTCGGCCGCACCGTGTCCCTTGGCCAGTGAGGTGCCCAGCACGTCGGCGACCATCGGCCCCAGGCCGACTCGCGGCATCCCGAGCAGTCGCCCGGCGAGCTCGGTGTCGAACACGGCCGCGGGCCGCAGGTCGAGCTCGGCCAGGCAAGGCAGGTCCTGACTGGCCGCGTGCAGGATCCACTCCGGGCCGGCCAGCGCCTGGGCCAGCCCCGGCAGCCCGGGGATGTCGATGGGGTCCACCAGCGCGCTGCCCGCACCGTGGCGGCGCAGCTGGATGAGGTAGGCGCGCTGGCCGTACCGATAGCCCGAGGCACGCTCGGTGTCGATCGCGATCGGACCGGTGCCGGCTGCGATTCTGGCCACCACGTCGGCCAGGTCCTGCGGGGTCGCGGTGATCGGGGGCAGGCCGTCGCGCAGCGCGAGGGCGGGCAACGCCGGCGTGGGCGGCTCCGAGTCAGGCGGTTCCGGGGCCTGCGGATCCGCGCTGTGCCCGTCTGCGGTGTGCCCGTCTGCGGTGTGCGGATCTGCGGTGTGCCCGGCACGGTCCGCGGCTGGGTCCGGACCTGGCAGAGGGTCGGCTGCGTCTGCTGCGGGTTCGGCCTCGGGCAGGCCGGCCATCGCGACCGGCCGATCCACGTCAACAGGTCGGTGGGGTGCGGGCACGTGGACACCGTACCGGGGCGCGGCGGCTGGCGGCCGTGGGCGCGCAGGGGCCTGCTCAGGAGACGATCGAGCACCGCATCCCGATGGCGACCATCTCGGCGCGGTCCCCGGTGCCCAGCTTGCGGCCGATCCTGGCCAGGTGGCTCTTCACGGTCAGCGCGGACAGGCAGAGCGCTTCGCCGATCTGCCGGTTCGTGTGCCCGTCGGCCACGCTCTGCAAGACCTGCAGCTCGCGGGCCGACAGCGAGTCGGCACCCTCATGGGCGGTGTGCCGGGGCGGGGTCAGGATGCCCACACCACTGAATCGGGCCGGCGGCACGATCGCCGCCCGGGCCCCGCTGCCGACCGCCTGCCGGATCAGATCCGTTCGGCTGGTGACCACGACCACGCGCCGCCATCCTGCGGTGCGCAGCTCGCGCACCTGGGCGCGCAGCTCGGGACCGCCGGAGGTGACGATGCACACATCGTGCGGTCCGGCCGGCTGCGGCAGCGGACCGGCCAGCGCGGTCGGGGCCCGGTGCACGACGGAGGCACCCAACGAGCGCAGCCGAGGTGCCAGACCGGCGGTCTGCAGGTTCTCCGCTCCCACCGTCATGGCCGAGAACCTACCCCGCTGGACCGGGACAAGTAGTTCGGTGGGGTTCTGGGCGACGTTGATCACGACTGCTCCTGGGACGAGGCCGGTGACGTGCCCCGAGGCTCGTCTGCACTGGTATCGGCGCGATGCTCCAGCTCCTTGACCCGTATCCCTCAGGTGTACCCAACACCTGTCCGTCGCCCCAGGTCGATCAGTGCCTGCCGGGAGCTGCCGAGCCGGTCGGCCTTGATCAGAGCTGGTGACCTGTAGTCGTTGGAGGAGAACTTGGCGCACGGGCTCGTGGCTGTGGCCCAATCCGTAGCCCAAGTGGGGCGCGCGGATGGTCCGGGATCGCTGTTGGCGACCTCGGATCGGTGTCGGTCGCGAGGTCCGCCTGAACCGCGACTGCGGCTCACACTGGACAGGTCCCAAGGTGGATGCAGACGTTCCAACATGAGTGTGCGAATAGTTACCCTCAGGAGTACATTGGTCGGATGACAATACGGGCCCTACAAGGCCTGCGAGTGGTTGCCGGAGCGCCGATGCGCACGGTTCGGCCTGCTGATCTGGGCCAGGTGTATGCCCAGCCGCGGGTTCGGGTGCGGGATCTGGAGGCTCGGGGGGTGCTGCACCGGTTGGCCCACGGTTACTACTGCGCGGTCCCTCTGGAGTTCGACCCCGATTCCTGGCGGCCCAGTCTGGAGGCGGCTGCGGCTGGTATCGCGACGGCGGTGTTCGGTGACCGGGTTCCGGTCCTGATGGGCAAGTCGGCGGCCCGGGTGCACCGGGCGCTGCCCCGGGCTGGTGCGCAGGCGTGGGTGGCCGTTCCCCGGGCCCATCGCCCGGTCCAGCTCGTGGACCGGGACGCGGTGGTGCGTTTCGTCCGGCGGGAGGTGGCCGCCGTGGACGCCACCCTGGTCAGCACCGACCTCGGCCAGGCGCTGGCCACCACCGGGGAGCAGACGGTCCTGGACCTCGCGCGCTCGGATCCCCGGCTGGTGGATCCGGATGCGCAGGAGGCGATCGGGGCCCTGCTGCCGGTGTGCGATCCGCAGGTGTTGGGGCGGTTGGCCGGCCAGCAGCGGATGCGGGCCACCCTGCGCCGGCTCGAGGCGATGCGCCGGTGAACGGCCAATGGCAGACCGAATGGGCGGCTGTCGCGGATCGGTTCGGCGTCGACATGGAACAGGTGCGCCGCGATCACCTGATCTCCCACGTGCTCGCGGCCATCTCCGCCCGAGTCCCCACCACGGACGTCGTCTTCTTCGGCGGGACCGCACTTTCTCGGACCTACCTGACCGCATCCCGGCTCAGCGAGGACCTCGACCTGATCGCGGTGGCACCCCGATCGCAGGTGGCCGCCGCCCTGGACACCGCCATCCGTACCGGTCTGGCGCGAAGCCACGGCGCAGTGACCTGGCGCCCGGCGCTGACCGCGACCACCGGAAGCCAACCCGCGGTCCTGATCGTCGAGGATCAGACCAGTGTCCAACTGCAACTCGTCGAAGGCTCGGGCTACACCTGGCCGACCGAGGTCCACGACCTCGAGCAGCGCTACGCCGATGCCCCACCCGCTCGGATGGCTGTGCTCACCGCGCCCGGCGCGGCGGCGGCGAAGCTGGCCGCGTGGATCGAGCGACGGGCGCCTCGCGATCTGTACGACCTGTGGGCCCTGGCCGAGCGCGGGCTGATCACCCCCGAGTCCGTGGCGGTGTTCCTCGCTCGGGGGCCGTTCGGCCAGCCCCCGAGCGAGTGGATCTTCACCGCCGGCATCGACGAACAGGACTGGCGGGCCGCACTGGGGAACCAGACCCGGCTGAGCATCCGCGCCGATCAGGCCCTGGCCATCGTCCGCACAGAGTGGCTGAGTGCCGCAGAGGGACACGCCCCTGCGTGATCCGGGCCGCGATATGGAGTTCAGGGGATAACGGGGGGCGCGGGCGCGAAGGCCGACGCGGTGGGCGATCTCGGAATCGGGCCCACGGCTGTAGCCCAATTCGTAGCCCAACGGGATGAGCGATCGGTCTTGCGTGGTCGGTAGCGCCTGCGTCGGTAAGGCTCTACAGTAATGGCACTGTTGTTGCGGTTTGCCTACGAAAGGGTAAGGATGGCTATCGGGTCAGGTGAGCTGCTGACAAGGTTGCCGGACACGTTTCGGTACTCGGAGGCGGCGGGGTTGATCGGGGAGCGCCAGCTGCGGCGCCTGATCGCCGAGGGGCGCGCGGTTGCCCTGGCGCGGGGCCTGTACCGCAAGAGCGATTGGCAGGGAGATGCGGATCTGGTCGAGGTCGGGTCCAAGTCGGCGCTGGCGACGGTCTGCCTGGGGTCGGCGTTGGCCCGTCATGGCCTGATCGATGACATCGGCGCGGCGTTGGACCTGGCGCTGCCGCGTGGTGCGTGGACACCGGCGATCACGTTCGCGATTCGGTGGCATCACTTCGATGCGGCCACGTTCGAAATCGGCCGCCAGTGGGTGGCGGTCGACGGCGGTGGGCGGATTGGGCTGTACTCAGCCGAGCGCAGCCTCATCGACGCGTTCCGGCTGCGCCACCTCGAGGGCGCCGACATGGCCATTCAAGCGGTCAAGCGGTGGCTGCGCGGCGGGGGTCAGCCCTCGACACTGCTGGCGATGGCCACCCCGTTCCCGCAAGCCCAGGTACCGCTGCGTCAGACCCTGGAGGTCCTGCTGTGAGCCCGGTGTCGCGGGACAGCAGCGGTGGGAAGGCGTACCTGGGCCTGCAGGCGCAGGCCAGGTCCTCGGGCCGGCCGACCGACGAGCTGATCCAGCTCT
>JBAVKQ010000022.1:0-2220 GCA_049688395.1 Candidatus Nanopelagicales bacterium | reverse complement strand
GCGGAATCCCGATCCGGGTCCCGTGCGGCAGCGTGCCGGCCACGGCCTCGGCCACCCGCGTGGTGAACCGGGCCCCCACCCGGTTGGCCAGCCCGGGCCGGGCGTTCGCCTCATGGATCACCAGGGGGATCCGGGCGCGCCGGGCCGCCAGGTAGGCGGGCATGGCCACGTAGCCGCCGAAGCCCACCACGACGTCGGCCTGCACGTCGGCCAGGATCGCCTCGGTCTCGCGCAGGGCCCCCCGCAGCCGGCCCGGCACTGTGACCAGCTCCGCCGAGGGGCGCCTGGGCAGCGGAACTGCCGGGATCATCCGCAGGTCGTAGCCGCGGGCCGGCACCAACCGACCTTCCAGACCCTTCTCGGTGCCCAGCGCGGTGATCCCGATCTCGGGGTCGCGTCGACGCAGGGCGTCGCCGAGGTTCAGGGCAGGTTCGATGTGGCCTGCCGTCCCGCCCCCGGCCAGTACGACCTGCACGCTCAGACCTCCCGGCTCTGGGCGGCGCGGTCCGGCTCCCCCGAGCCCGCACCGGCGTCGGCGTCGGCAGCAACGGCGGACTCGTGGCGGGCGAAGGCCAGCAGCACGCCGACGGCCATCAGCAGGGGCAGCAGCGAGGACCCGCCGTAGGAGATGAACGGCAGCGGCACGCCGGTGATCGGCAGCAGCTGCAGCACGGCCCCGAGGTTGACCAGCGCCTGACCCACGATCCAGGCCACGATCCCGACCGTGGCGATCCGGATGAACGGGTCGGTGGTCCTGATGGCCATCCGCAGCGCGAAGATGGCGATCGCCGCGAACAGCCCGAGCACCGTCAGGGCGCCGAAGATGCCGAGCTCCTCACCGATCACCGGGTAGATGAAGTCCGTGTGCGCCTCGGGCAGCGCGCCCCACTTCTCCCGGCTGCCACCCAGCCCGACGCCCCACCAGCCACCGGTGCCCAGGGCCACCTTGCCCTGGATGAGCTGGTGGCCCGCGCCATCCGGGTCGGCCTCGGGTTGCAGCCACGCGGTGAATCGCCGCATCCGGTAGCCGGCGGTCAGGGACAGCACCGCGATGCCGGCCAGGCCCACGCTGCCCAGTCCGAGGAAGATCCGGGCGGGCGCGCCGACCACGAACAGCAGCGCGGCCACGATGATCGACAGGATGATCGCCGTGCCCAGGTCGCCCTGCAGGACCACCAGCCCGACCACGAGGCCGACCACCGGCACGAACGGGACCAGCAGCTCGCGCCACTGGTTCAGATACGCCTCCCGGCGGGTGAACAGGTCGGCCGCCCACAGGATGAGGGCCAGCTTGGCGAACTCCGAGGGCTGCAACCGGAACGGGCCGAACAGCTTGATCCAGTTGCGCTGGCCGTACACACCGGTGCCGACACCGGGCACGTGGGTCAGCGCGAGCAGGACGATGCTGAACACCAGGAAGGCCAGGGCGAACCGGCGGAACAGCGTGATGGGCATCTTGGAGATGATCACCATCGCGACCAGGCCCAGGACGGCGAACACCGCCTGCCGGGTGAACAGTGTGAAGGCCGAATCGTGCAGGGCGACCGACTCCACGCTCGAGGAGCTGAGGACCATCACCAGCCCGAGCAGCAGCAGCAGCATCGCCGAGCCGAGGATCAGGTAGTAGGGCGCCATCGGGTGCTGGTTGAGTCGATCCCGCCAACCGGGCTCGGGTGATCCGGCACCGGAGCGGTCCGTGGATCTGCTCCTGACCGATCTGGTCTGACTCACGAGCCCTCCTGCGCCAGGGACTGGACCGCCTGCGCGAACATGTCCCCCCGCGCTGCGTAGTCGCGGAACATGTCCCACGATGCGCACCCCGGAGCCAGCAGGACGGTGTCGCCAGGCGTTGCCATGCCCGCGGCTGCGGCCACGACCTCTGCCATGGCACCAGTGTCGGTGCGGGTGACCGCCACGATCGGCAGATCCGGGGCGTGTCGCGCAAGCGCGTCGGCGATCACCTGCTGGTCGGCGCCCAGGAGCACCACGCCGACCATCTGGTCGGCGGTGGCCTGCACGAGGTCGTCGAACTGCTGGCCCTTGGCCAGCCAGCCGGCGATCCAGACGACCCGGTCGTAGGACATCAGGGAGGTCTGGGCCGCATGGCAGTTGGTGGCCTTGGAGTCGTCGACGTAGTGGACCCCGGCCACGGTGCCCGCGTCGGCGATCCGGTGCCCGGCGGGGGTGAAGGCGCGCAATCCGTCGCGCACGGCCGTGGCC
>JBAVKQ010000021.1:0-21295 GCA_049688395.1 Candidatus Nanopelagicales bacterium | reverse complement strand
GCCCGACGCTGCCCGGCGGTCGAGGCCCGCCACCAGCGCAGGCCGACCAGCGGGACGCCGATCACCGCCAGTACGGCCAGGGCCCGAGCCAGGGCGGGCTGCCCAGCGCCCGCCGCGACCAGGGCCGGCAGCGGAGCCACCAACAGCCAGGACGCGGCCTGCCTGGCCACGAGCACGGCCAGGGCGTCGAGATTGTGTCGGGCCGACGCGCCCTGGGGATCCACGGCCAGGCAGCCGGCCAGCCAGCGGGCCGCATCCGCGGGCGAGCCGACCTGCATCTCGAGCACGGCGAGGTTGTTCAGCGCCGCGGTGTTGCTCGGGTCGCGCCGCAGCGCCTCGCCGAAGGCCTCCCGGGCGGCGGCCGGATCACCGTCCGCCTGCAGCGCCACCCCGATCTGGAGCTGGGCATCCACGCTGTGCGGATCGAGCAGAACGGCTTCCCGGGCCGCCGAGAGCTGGTGACCGATGGCTTCGGGGCGCGCGGAGGACGCCCACGCCCGGGACAGGGCCAGATGGTTGGCCGCATTGGTGGGATCGAACTCGACGGCCCGGGTGGCCAGCGCGACGGCCTCATCGACCCAGCCCACGTCGAGCAGGACCAGGGTGGCCAGGCGCAGCGAGTAGGGGTCCGCCGGGGCCACCGACAGCAGCCGACGCGAGGCGTCCAGGGCTCCGGGCCGGTCGCGCTGGGCCCGCAGCGTGCGGACCAGCAACCCCAGCAGCTTGGGCTCGTCGGGCTCGCGGGCCAGCGCCTCGCCGATGGCGGTCCGCGCGGACTCCCAGCGCTGGGCGGCCACCAAGGCCTCGGCGAGCGCGTAGGGGTTCGGGCTCACAGCAGTCGATGGGCGCGCATGTGCGCGGCCAGGTCCCGGTACTCGCCGGCGGCGTCGGCGAAGAGCACCACGTTGCGGGCGGCGGCGAACCATCGGGCGGTCGAGGGGGTCGTGTCCGCGATCGCCGCCGCCAGGTCGGCAGCGGTGACCAGCCGGTCCGTGTCGCCCGTGGTGGCCGCGGCGACCAGGGCGCCCTGCGCGGCCGATCGGCACACGTGCACCAGGTCCGCACCTGAGAACCCCTCGGCGCGCGCCGCCACCGCGCCGGGGTCGACACCGCCGGCCACCGGCAGATCGCGCAGCGCAGCGGTCACGATCTGGGTGCGCGCAGCCAGATCGGGTGGTTCGACGAACACCGCGCGGTCGAAGCGCCCGGGTCGGCGCAGGGCAACGTCCACATCCCACGGCGCATTGGTCGCCCCCAGCACGAACAGGCCCTCGTTGGCGCTGGCCACGCCGTCGAGCTCGGCCAGCAGTTGGTTGATCACCCCGCGCAGGGCCGAGGCGGAGCGACCCAGGCCCGAGCGGCTGCGGCCCAACGCGTCGACCTCGTCGAAGAAGAGCACGACCGGGGCCTGGGCGCGGGCGTATCGGAACAGCTCGGCGATGTTGGCCTCGCTCTGGCCCATCCACCGACTCAGGACGTCGGCCAGGCCCACGGTGATGAACCGTGCGCCCAGTTCACCGGCCACGGCGCGGGCCAGGTGGGTCTTGCCGCATCCCGGCGGACCGTAGAGCAGCATCCCGCCACGCAGCGTCGCGGCGTACCGCTCGCGCAGCTCGGGGTGGCGCAGCGGGGTGAGGAAGGCGGCCTCGATGGTGGCCTTGGCGCTGTCCAGACCACCGACGTCGGCCAGGCGCAGGGAGGTCTCGACCGGTTCGTGGGCCAGGCCGCCGACGAGGTCGTCCTCGGCCGCACCCCAGTCGAAGCCGCGGCCCTGGGCGCCTGGCGCACCTACCCCCGCCGGCTGCACCGCACCGGCGGGGGCGGCGGCCGAGTCGGTCGGCTGCTCTGCGCCGGCCGATGCGGACAGCGGGCCGGGTGTTCCGAGCGCCCGGCTCATCAGGGCCTGCAGGTCCCTGTCCGCGGGGTCTTCGGCGAGCAGCTGCCCGACGTGCCCGACCGCCTCCTGGCCGTGCCCGGCGTCGATGAGCAACCCCGCGAGGTGCGCACGCAGGACCGGGTCCCCGGGTTCCCGCGTCACCGCACGGCGCAGGCTGTCCAGCAGCCGGTCGGCCTCCATGCCCGCGAGGCTACCTCGCGAGTGTCTGATCCGGACACCTGTGTCCGCGGGCGGCCAGTCGCTGTCCGGATCGGACAATCCCCCGATCAGCCCCCGGCGAACCCCGCGTCAGACGACCAGCGGGCGCGCGCTCGGCGGGATCGGCGCGGGCAGCGTGGTCGACCCCATCAGGTGCGCATCGACGGCCGCCGCCGCCGCCCGGCCCTCGGCGATCGCCCACACGATCAACGACTGCCCGCGCCCGGCGTCCCCGGCGACGAACACCCCGCGCACCGAGGACGCGTAGTGCGCGTCGCGGCGGATGGCACCGCGCTCGTCGAGCTCCACGCCCAGCTGCTCGACCAGCGGCCCGCGCTCCGGGCCGGTGAAACCCATAGCGAGGAGCACCAGGTCCGCCGGGATCTCCCGCTCGCTGCCCGGCACCTCGGCGAACCGGCCGTCGACCAGCTCCACGTCGACCAGCTCGAGGGCGCGCAGCGTGCCGGTCTCGTCGGCGACGAACCGCCGGGTGCTCACCGAGTACATGCGCTGCCCGCCCTCCTCGTGGGCCGAGGTCACCCGGTAGAGCATCGGGTAGGTCGGCCACGGGGCGCGCTCGGGCCGCGTGTTTGGTGGGGTGGGCAGGATCTCGAGCTGGGTGACGCTGGCCGCGCCCTGGCGGTGGGCGGTGCCCAGGCAGTCCGCGCCCGTGTCCCCGCCACCGATGATCACCACGTGCTTGCCGGCCGCGTCGATCGTCGTCGCCGCCAGGGACCCCTCGCAGACCTCGTTGGCCAGCGGCAGGTACTCCATGGCCTGGTGCACCCCGAGCGCCTCGCGACCCGGGACCGGCAGGTCGCGCGCAGCGGTGGCACCCACGGTCAGCAGGATCACGTCGTGGCGCCGTCGCAGGTCGGCGGTGCTCAGGTCGATGCCGACCTCGATGCCGGTGCGGAACGTCACCCCCTCGGCCTCGAGCTGGGCCAGCCGACGGTCGACGTGGTGCTTCTCCATCTTGAACTCGGGGATGCCGTAGCGCAGCAGCCCACCGGCGCGCGCGGCGCGTTCGTAGACGGTGACCGTGTGCCCGGCCCGGGCCAGCTGCTGGGCGGCGGCCAGCCCCGCGGGGCCGGATCCGACCACGGCCACCCGCTTGCCCGACAGCCGCTCGGGAGCGGTGGGCACCACCCACCCGGACTCCCAGGCGCGGTCGATGATCGAGACCTCGACCTGCTTGATCGTCACGGGGTCGGCGTTGATGCCCAGCACGCAGGCGGTCTCGCACGGCGCCGGGCACAGCCGGCCGGTGAACTCCGGGAAGTTGTTCGTCGCGTGCAGCCGCTCGGCGGCCTCGCGCCAGTCGTCGCGCCAGACCAGGTCGTTCCACTCCGGGATCAGGTTTCCCAGCGGGCAGCCCTGGTGGCAGAACGGGATGCCGCAGTCCATGCACCGCCCCGCCTGCTTCTCCAGGTGATCGGCCGGGAAGGGCTCGTAGACCTCCTTCCAGTCATGGATGCGCACGTCCACGGGCCGCCGCTCGGGCAGCTCCTTGGGTGTGGTCAGGAAACCCCTGGGATCAGCCACGGCTCATCTCCTCCATCACGGCCTCGATCGGGTCGCGGCCCTCGGCGCGGGCCTTGTCCTGGATGTCGAGGATCCTTCGGTAGTCGGTCGGCATGATCTTGGCGAACCGGGCCAGGGCGCTGCTGCCGCCTGCGAGCAGGTCGGCCGCGACCGGCGACCCGGTCTCCTCGGCGTGCCGGCGCAGGACCGCGCTCAGCCAGTCCTGGTCGTCGGGACCCAGCGGCTCCAGGGCGACCATGTCGAGGTTGACCCGCGACGGGGCCAGGTCCAGCACGTAGGCCACGCCCCCGGACATCCCGGCGGCGAAATTGCGCCCCGTCTCCCCGAGTACGACCACCCGGCCCCCGGTCATGTACTCGCAGCCGTGGTCACCCACGCCCTCCACGACCAGGGTGGCCCCGGAGTTGCGCACCGCGAACCGCTCCCCCACCCGGCCCCGCAGGAACACCTCGCCGGACGTGGCGCCGTAGCCGATCACGTTGCCGGCGATGATCTGCTCCTCGGCGACGAACTTCGCCGACCGATCGGGTCGGATGACCACGGTCCCACCGGACAGGCCCTTGGCCACGTAGTCGTTGCCGTCGCCCTCCAGGCGCAGCGTGATCCCGGCCGGCAGGAACGCCCCGAAGGACTGTCCGGCCGACCCGGTGAACGTCAGGTCGATGGTGCCCGCGGGCAGGCCGTCCCGGCCGTGCCGACGAGTCACCTCCGCGCCGAGCATCGTGCCGACCGTACGGTTGACGTTGCGGATGGGCAGAGCCGCGCGCACCGGCTCGCCGGACTCCAGCGCGGGTGCGCACAGCGCGATCAGCTCGTTGTCCAGCGCCTTGGCCAGGCCGTGGTCCTGGGTGGTGCTCTGGTGCAGGGCCGCGCCGGGGGCGACCTGCGCAACGGCCAGGATCGGGCTGAGGTCCAGGCCCGAGGCCTTCCAATGGTCGACTGCCCCCCGCGTGTCGAGGGCCTCGACATGCCCGATCGCCTCGTCGAGGCTGCGGAAGCCCAGCGTGGCGAGGTGCTCGCGCACCTCCTCGGCGATGAATTGGAAGAAGTTGACGACGAACTCCGGCGTGCCGGTGAACCGTGCGCGCAGCTGCGGGTTCTGGGTCGCGACCCCGACCGGGCAGGTGTCCAGGTGGCAGACGCGCATCATCACGCACCCCATGACCACCAGCGGCGCGGTGGCGAAGCCGAACTCCTCGGCACCGAGCAGTGCGGCGATGACCACATCCCGGCCGGTCTTGAGCTGGCCGTCGGTCTGCAGCACCACCCGGTCGCGCAGCCCGTTGAGCAGCAGGGTCTGCTGGGTCTCGGCCACGCCGAGCTCCCAGGGCCCACCGGCATGCTTGAGCGAGGTCAGCGGCGCGGCACCGGTGCCCCCGTCGTGACCGGAGACCAGGATCACGTCGGCGTGCGCCTTGGCCACCCCGGCCGCCACGGTGCCGACCCCGATCTCGGAGACGAGCTTGACGTGGATCCGGGCCCGGTCGTTGGCGTTCTTCAGGTCGTGGATGAGTTGGGCGAGGTCCTCGATGGAGTAGATGTCGTGGTGCGGAGGTGGGCTGATCAGCCCCACTCCGGGCGTGGAGTGCCGAGTCTTGGCCACCCACGGGTACACCTTGTGCCCGGGCAGCTGGCCACCCTCGCCGGGCTTGGCCCCCTGGGCCATCTTGATCTGGATGTCGTCGGCGTTGACCAGGTAGTGGCTGGTGACCCCGAACCGCCCGGAGGCGACCTGCTTGACCGAGGAGCGCTTCGAGTCGCCGTTGGGCAGCGGCAGGTAGCGCTCGGGGTCCTCGCCGCCCTCGCCGGTGTTGGACTTGCCACCCAGACGGTTCATCGCGATCGCCAGCGTCTCGTGGGCCTCCTGGCTGATCGAGCCGTAGCTCATCGCGCCGGTGGAGAACCGCTTGACGATCTCGCTGACCGGCTCGACCTCGGCCAGGGGCACCGGCGGGCGCTGTCCCTGGGCGAACCGGAACAGGCCGCGCAGGGTCATCAGCCGCTCGGACTGGTCATCGACGCCTGCGGTGTACGCCCGGAAGACGTCCATCCGACCCGTGCGGGTCGAATGCTGCAGCCGGAACACGGTCTCCGGGTCGAACAGGTGCGGTTCGCCCTCGCGGCGCCACTGGTACTCCCCGCCGACCGGCAGCGTGCGGTGCGCCGGGGCGATGCCGTTGGCCGGGTAGGCCAGGGCGTGCCGGCGGGAGACCTCCTCGGCGATGGTGGCCAGGCCCACCCCACCCAGGCGCGAGGTGGTGCCGGTGAAGTACTGGTCGACCAGAGAGTGACTCAGGCCGGTCGCCTCGAAGATCTGCGCGCCCCGGTAGGAGGCGACCGTGGACACCCCCATCTTGCTCATCACCTTGAGCACGCCCTTGCCCAGGGCCTTGACCAGGTTGCGCACGGCCCGCTCCGGCGCCACGTCGGCGATCACGCCGCGCCTGGCCAGGTCCTCCACGGACTCCATGGCCAGGTAGGGGTTCACGGCGGCGGCCCCGTAGCCGATCAGCAGCGCCACATGGTGCACCTCGCGGACGTCGCCGGCCTCTACCAGCAGCGTGACCTGGGTGCGGGTCTTGCGCCGGGTGAGGTGGTGGTGCACCGCGGAGCAGAGCAGCAGCGAGGGGATCGGGGCGCGGTCCGGGTCGGAGTCCCGGTCGGAGAGGACCAGGAACTTCTTGCCACCGGCTACGTGTCGGTCGACCTCGGCGCAGATCTCGCCCAGGCGCTTGCGCAGCCCCGGACCTCCGTCGGCCACCCGGTACAGGCCGGTGATCTGGGCCGCGGAGAAGCCCGGGGCGTCGCCGTCGGCATTGATCTGGCGCAGCTTGGCCAACTCGTCGTTGTCGATCACTGGGAAGGGCAGCAGCACCTGCCGGCAGTGCCCGGGGGTGGCCTCGAGCAGGTTGGACTCCGGGCCGATGTGGCTGCCCAGCGAGGTGACGATCTCCTCGCGGATCGCGTCCAGGGGTGGGTTGGTCACCTGCGCGAACAGCTGGGCGAAGTAGTCGAAGAGCAGCCGGGGCCGGTCGGACAGCACGGCCAGTGGGGTGTCGGTGCCCATCGAGCCCAGGGCCTCCATGGCGTTGCGCGCCATCGGCGTGAGCAGGATCCGCAGCTCCTCCTCGGTGTAGCCGAAGGTCTGCTGGCGCCGGGCCACCGACTTGGTGGTGTGCACGACGTGCTCGCGCTCGGGCAGCTCCTCGAGGTGCACGATCCCCGCGTTCAGCCAATCGCTGTACGGCGCCTGCGCGGCGAGCTCGGTCTTGATCTCGTCGTCCTCGATGATCCGCCCGGCCACGGTGTCGACCAGGAACATCCGACCTGGCTGCAACCGGCCCTTGCGCACCACGGTGGCCGGGTCGAGGTCCAGCACACCGGCTTCGGACCCGAGCACGACCAGGCCCTCGGTCGTGACCCAGTACCGGCCGGGACGCAGGCCGTTGCGGTCCAGCACGGCCCCGATCACCGATCCGTCGGTGAAGCTGACGTTGGCCGGGCCGTCCCAGGGCTCCATCAGGTTCGCGTGGAACTGGTAGAACGCGCGACGGGCCGGGTCCATCTCGTCGTGGTTCTCCCAGGCCTCCGGAATCATCATCAGCACGCTGTGCGGCAACGAGCGCCCGGCCATGTGCAGCAGCTCGACGACCTCGTCGAAGCTGGCCGAGTCGCTGGCGCCCTCGGTGCAGACCGGGAAGACCCGGCGGATGTCCCCGGGGATCAGCTCGGAGTTCAGCTGCGCCTCGCGGGCCTGCATCCAGTTGCGGTTGCCCCGCACGGTGTTGATCTCGCCGTTGTGGGCGATCAGCCGGTAGGGGTGGGCCAGCGTCCAGCTCGGGAACGTGTTGGTCGAGAAGCGCGAGTGCACCAGCGCCAGGGCGCTGGCCATCCGCGGGTCGACCAGGTCGGGGAAGAACACCTCGAGCTGGCCGGTGGTGAGCATGCCCTTGTAGACCAGGGTGCGCGTCGACAGGCTGGCGAAGTAGACCTCGACCTCCCGCTCGGCGCGCTTGCGCAGGCAGAACGCCATCCGCTCGAGCACCAGTTGGTCGGTGACCCGGTGGGCTGCGGCGACGAACAGCTGCCGGAACCGGGGCATCGTGCTGCGCGCAGTGGCCCCGATGATGTCCTCGACGATGGGCAGCTCGCGCCAGCCGAGGACGACCAGCTCCTCCTCCTCGGCGATCCGCTCGATCGCGGCCATTGCGTGCCGCTCGCCGGCGGTGTCCTCGGGCAGGAAGGCCAGGCCGACCGCGTAGGAGCCGGCGCCCGGCAGATCGAAGTCGACCTCGGCGCGCAGGAAGGCGTCGGGGACCTGCACCAGGATGCCGGCCCCGTCGCCGCTGTCCGGCTCCGCGCCCGACGCCCCGCGATGGTCCAGGTTGCGCAGGGCGGTCAACGCCTTCACGACGATGTCGTTGCTGGCCACCCCGGTCATCGTGGCCACGAAGGCAACGCCGCAGGCGTCCCGCTCGAAGGCGGGATCGTAGAGGCCGGTGGCCTGCGGGACGGCAGAGAAAAGCGGCATGTCTGCTCCTCGACGTCATCACCGGCCAGCGTCCTGCGGGCCAGCGCGACGCGGCTGGTGCGGGAGTTGAGGTCGGCGGGACGACGTTGGCCCACCAAGGCACACTGTAGGACATCACCGGTCGGTGACGCACATGGTCCCCCGCGGGCCTGCACTGGTCGACAACCTGTCGACAACCGGTCACCGAACGGTCACCGAACGGTCACCGAACGGTCACCGAAACGCTGCGAAACCGATCGGTGCCCGCCCGTCGACCATGCACACGCACACGAAGCGAACGCCCACGCGGTCGACCATCCGCACGAATGCCAGGGAGGCCAGCATGACCGACCCCACGTCCCGATCCGAGCGGCGACGCCGGGCCTCCCGGCACCCTGCCAAGGCACTGGCAGCAGTGGCCACGGTGTGCGCGCTGGGGCTCCTGGCCGGTTGCACCGGCGGGTCGGAAACGCCGGCGGCCCCGTCTGGGACCGATGCGCCGGCAGCGTCGGCACCGGCTGCACCCTCCGCGCCGGTCCCCGCGCCGGCCCTGGCCCCGACGGCGGACATCGCCGGCATCGAGGTGGCCGGCCGCATCGAGGGCTTCCAGCGGCCCTGGGACCTGCGCTTCCTGCCCGACGGGACCCCATTGGTCACCGAGCGTCCGGGCCAGCTCGCGACGGTCGTCGACGGCCGGCGTCAGGTCGTCGACCGCGTGCCCGACGTGGTGGCCCGGGGCGAGGGCGGCCTGATGGGGTTGGCGCTGGACCCTTCGTTCGAGCGCAACCGGCGCATCTACCTCTGCTACTCGGCCGGCTCCGGCGACACGGTCCGCGACGTGCGGGTGGTGCGCTACCGGTTGACCGAGACCCTCGACGGCCTGCGCGACCCCACACCGATCGTGACCGGCCTGCCCGCCGGAGCGGGCAACCGACATCTGGGCTGCCGGGTCGATGTCGGCCCGGACGGCATGCTCTGGGTCACCGCGGGTGACGCCGTCTCGCCGACCGCACCCCAGGACCCCACCAGTCGGGCGGGAAAGGTGCTGCGCGCGACCCTGGCTGGTGATCCCGCGCCGGACAATCCGGGCGGGGGCTGGGACCCCTACGTCTACACGCTGGGCCATCGCAACGTGCAGGGCCTGTCGTTCCGACCCGGGGACCGGGCACCGTTCAGCGTCGAGCACGGCACCGGCTGCGACGACGAGATCAACCTGCTGGTCGCCGGGGGCAACTACGGCTGGAACCCGGTCGGCGCCGCAGGCCGCTACGCCGAGGACGCCCCGATGACCTCGCCGGACATCAGCGCGGCGCGGGCGGCGGTGTGGTCCAGCGGATGCCCGACGATCGCGCCCTCGGGGGCGGAGTTCATCACCGGGGCGCAGTGGGGCCGCTGGTCCGGGGCGCTCGCGGTCGCGGTGCTCAAGGACCAGGAGCTGCTGCTCGTCGCGCTGGACGGCGACACCGTGACCGACACCCGGACCGAGCTCTCCGGGGCCCTGGGTCGGCTGCGGACGGTGCGCAACGCACCCGACGGCAGCCTCTGGCTGACCGTCGACGCCGACGGCGGGGCCGTCGTGCGGGTCGTCCCGCGCACCTGAGCCACCGACGCCGGTAGGGCATCGGGACTGCACTCGCGGGGTTCCAAGTGCCGACTAGGCTGCTCGCGTGACTGCACTGGACCGGGCCCCCGTCATGGACCTGGCCCAGGCCGAGGCTCTGGTCACCGAGCACTGGGGCCTGGTCGAGCCCGAAGTCAGCGATCTGGCCAGCCACCAGGATCGCAACGTGTTCGTCGCCGCGGGGGGGCTGCGCTTCGTGCTCAAGGTGGCCAACAGGGCGGTCCCTGCCGAGGCACTGGATGCCCAGAGTGCCGCGATGCAGGCGCTGGCGCACCTGCCCCTGCGCACCCCGACCCCGGTGGCCTCCCGAGCGGGTCGACTGCGCGAGGAGGTCGATCTCGACGGTGTGACCCACCACGTGCGACTGCTGAGCTGGGTGCCCGGTGATCCGTTGACCGAGCGGACCTACCTGGCCCCGCCGACGGCCCGGGCGGTCGGGGCCCTGGCTGGGCTGGTCAATGCCGCCCTGGCGGATTTCGACCACCCGGGCGCGGATGGCGACCACCAGTGGGACGTGCGCCAGTCCGGGCAGGTCGTGACCGACCTGCGCGGCAGGTTGGACGGCACGACCGCGGCACGCGTGCTGGCACTGGCCGCCGCCGCGCACGCCGCGCTGGCCGACGTGGTCGACACACTGCCCACGCAGGTCGTGCACGGCGACATCACCGACTTCAACGTGGTCAGCGATCCGGGGATCGACGGCCGACCGATCCCGGCCGGGCTGATCGACTTCGGTGATCTCGTGCACACCTGGCGAGCCAGCGAGGTCGCAGTCACCATCTGCGCACTGCTCGGCCAGGATCGACGCAACCCGCTGCGGATCGCCGAGGAGGTGCTCGCCGGCTTCCTGAGCGAGGTGGCGCTGACCGACGACGAGGTCGACGCCGTGTGGCCGATGGTCGCCGCCCGCGCCTGCGCAGGGCTGGTCAGCACCGCTCACCAACTCACCAGCGAACCGGACAACCACTACCTGCACCAGATCCTGGTGGTGGACCGCGCCGCCTTCGCGGTCGTCGAGTCGATCGGGCTGGCGCTGGGGACCCTGGCCATGCGCCGGGCCGCCGGCCGCCCGATCTCGGTCGTGGCGAGCCTGCCGATCCGGGCGCCGATGCTGCCCGAGGTCGGCCATTGGGCCGACGTGGACCTGTCGAGCACCTCCGCACTGCTCGACGAGGGGGCCTGGCTGAATCCGGCCCGGCTGCGATCCGCGGTGCGCACCCAGGTGCGCGGGCTGCCCACCGGCTGCGTGGGAGTCATCCGGCACTGTCAGGGCCACCCGCACCGGGCATCGACCCACGACCTGGCCGAGCCGGCGACGGTGCACATCGGGGCCGACGTCCTGCTGCCCCGGGGCAGCACGGTGCGCGCGCCCTGGTCGGGCACGCTGACTGCCGACGAGCCGTGGGTCACCCGGCTGGTCGGCGACGACGGCTGGGACCTGGTCCTGATCGGGACCCGACCGCTTCGGGCATCGGGGGCCCGGATCGGCCCGGGTGCGGCGATCGCGGAGGTGACCCGATCGCGGGACCCCGCGCTGCCCGACCACGTGCACCTGGCCGTGCTGCCCACGGCGATGACCGCGCCCACGCATGTGCCGGCCTCCCAAGCAGCCCTGTGGCGGGCCCTGAGCCCGGACCCGGCGATACTGCTCGGCCTGCCCCTGGCCCCGCCGGCACCGGACCCGCAGGACCTGATGCGCCGGCGGCGCGCCGTGCTCGCCGACGTGCAGGAGCACTACTGGGCCGACCCACCGCAGATGGAGCGCGGGTGGCGCCACCACCTCGTCGACGTGTCGGGCCGGGTGTACCTCGACGGCATCAACAACGTCGCCGTGCTCGGGCACAGCCATCCCGCGGTGGCAGGCGCCGTGGCACGCGCGCTGCGCACACTGAACACGAACTCGCGGTTCCACTACGCCGCGCACGTGGAGTTCGCCGAGCAGCTGGTGGCGACCTTGCCCGCCGGGCTGGACCGGGTGTTCCTGATCGGCTCCGGGTCCGAGGCGGTGGACCTCGCCCTGCGGTTGGCCCGGGTGCACACCGGGGCGCGCGACACGATCGCCCTGCGCACCGCTTATCACGGGTGGACGACCGCAGCCGACGAGGTGTCCAGCGCGCTGATGGACAACCCGCGGGCGCTGAGCACCCGACCGGACTGGGTGCACCTGGCCGAGCCGCCCGACCTGTACCGAGGACGGTTCGCGGATGCGGATGCCGGTGCCCGGTACGCCCAGGACGTGCGCCGGATCCTGGCCGAGCTGGCGGCCGGCAGACGCCGTCTGGCGGCGTTCCTCTGCGAGCCGCTCAACGGCAGCGCCGGCGGGATCGAGCTGCCCGAGGGCTACCTCGAGCAGGTGTACGCAGATGTCCGGGCGGCCGGTGGGGTGGTCATCGCCGACGAGGTGCAGGTCGGCTACGGCCGGCTCGGGTCGCACTTCTGGGGCTTCGAGATGTTCGGCGTGGTGCCCGACATCGTGTGTCTGGCCAAGGCCACCGGCAACGGCTACCCGGTCGCAGCGGTCGTGTGCACAGCCGAGATCGCGCAGTCCTTCGCGGCCGAGGGGTCGCTGTTCGCCTCCATGGGGGGCATCCCGGCCGGGGCTGCCGCAGCCAGCGCGACGCTCCACGCGCTGGGCGACGAGGACCTCATGGGCAACGCCGCGCGGATGGGCGCCCGGCTGCGGGTCGGCCTCCAATCCCTGGTCGAGCGCCATGAGATGGCCGGCACGGTGCACGGCCGGGGGCTGTACCTCGGGCTGGAACTGGTCACCGACAAGGCCTCGCGGACCCCGGCCACCGCAGCCACCGACGCGCTGTGCGAACGGTTGCTCAGCCTGGGTGTGGTCATGGCGGCCACCGGCGATGCTGGCAATGTGCTCAAGATCAAGCCGCCGCTGTGCATCGACGAGGCCGGCGTGGACTTCCTGCTCGCGGCCCTCGAGGTGGCGTTCACCGAGGGCTGGTGAACAGGCCGGCGCTTCACCACCCAGACCGCTTGCCTCGTGCCGATCCGCGTCCCGAACTCGCCAGGCGCGTGCGCAGGAGGCGAGCGGATCCCGTGCGCCCAGCAGCGGGGGGACGGTCAGTGCGCCGGGGCTTGCCCCCGTGAACCGGCGGCGCCGGACTGCAGGGCGGCCGCGGGCTCCCGGCCCGGCCGGGTCCGGGCGCTGAGGACGATGTACACCACCGCGCCCAGCCCGACCACCACGGAGGTGAACACGTTGATCCGGATGCCGCCGAGCTGGGTCGCGGGATCGATGCGCAACAGCTCCATCCCCAACCGGCCGACGCAGTAGGCCGCCACGTAGAGCGCGAACGCCCGCCCATGACCCAGCCTCCACCGCCGGTCGGCCCACGCCACCAGGATCGCCACGCCGACCAGCCACAGCGACTCGTACAGGAACGTGGGGTGGAAGGTGGCGTACTGCTCGTATCCGGCCGGCCGGTTGACCGGGTCGATCTCCAGGGCCCACGCGACGTCTGTCGGCCGGCCGAACAGCTCCTGGTTGAACCAGTTGCCCCAGCGACCCAGCGCCTGCGCCAGGGGGACCCCGACCGCCAGGGCGTCGGCGAACGGCGGCAGCAGGACACCCCTTCGGTGGCAGCCGATCCAGGCCCCGACCGCCCCAAGGGCGATGGCACCCCAGATGCCCAGGCCGCCGGACCAGATCCGCAGGGCGGCGACGAACCCGGCGCCGTCCGGGCCGAAGTAGGTCGACCAGTCGGTCAGCACGTGGTAGATCCGCCCCCCGACGATACCGAAGGGCACCGCCCAGATGGCCACGTCGTAGACCAGGCCCGGCTCGCCGCCGCGGGCCACCCAGCGCCGGTCACCTGTCCACATCGCCACGACGATGCCGGCCAGGATGCACAGGGCGTAGGCACGCAGCGGGAACGGCCCCAGGTGCCACACCGCCTGGTCCGGGCTGGGGATCGAGGCCGGGACGCCAGCCTGGATCGCGGCCGGGACGGCGAGGACCGCGGTGGGGATCACTTCGCGGTCGCGGCGTCGATCTTCTCCGTCAGACCGGCCACGTCGGCCAACTCCGACGACGAGACCTCGACGCCGTTGAGGTAGGCCGTCGGGGTGCCGCCGGCACCGGACTCGCTGAAGGCCTGGTTGCTGTTGGCCGCCCAGCCCAGGTAGGTCCCGTCCTGCACGCAGGAGGTGAACGTGGCCAGGTCCGCATCCGCGATTCCGACCGTGCCGCCCAGATCGATCAACTGCTGGTCGGAGAAGCCGACCCCCTCCTCCGCGGGCTGGATGTCGAAGATCCCGGAGTGGTACTCCGTGGTCTTGTCCGCGTCCACGGCGCACCCCCACGCGCTGGTGGACCGAGCCGAGGAGTTCGGGTTGCCGTTGGCGGTGTTCTTATCGGCGAGCCCGTTGTCCAGGAAGGTCGCCGGACGGTAGAGCAGCTTGACCCGGCCCTCGTCGGCCAGGGCCTTGATCCCGTCCGCGGAGGCCGCCTCCACCTGGGCACACGCCGGGCACTGGAAGTCCTCCCAGATCTCCAGGGTGGGCAGCTTCGCCTCGTCGGCCGCGGTCCACCCCGGGCCGTAGGGCACGCCGTAGGTCGGGGCGCTCACCCCGCTGGGCAGCGCCGCGTTCGGGTCCGCGCTGGCCACGGGGGTGGCCGGGTCCGCGGGGTCGTCCCGACCGGCGAAGAACCCCGCCGCCAGCAGCCCGCCCACGATCAGCACGACGAACAGGCCGCCCACGATCCGGATCACCCGCTCGCGCCGGCGCTCGGCCGCCTCGGTCTGGGCCCGGGCATGCTCAGCGAGCTGCTTGGGCGTCGCACCGGACGCCCCCGAGTCGGGCGTGTTCTTCTGGGCTGCCATGTCCACCTCCGTGAGTCTGGGCAAGATTACCCGAACCCCCGCGGATCGGACTCACGGCGCGCGTGGGGCGCGCACCGCTGAACTACGATCGTAGGCATCGGAACGACCACGCCCGTGGCTGACTCCGGCACCCGCATCCCGCACCGATCGAGGGAGTTGCTCGCGTGGCCACTCGTGCTCAGGGCACCACCGCGACCGACCCGGCGCCGGAAGCCCCCCGCGGGCGGCACACCGCCGCCCTCCTGGCCCTGCTGGCCTCCGGGCTCCTGGGCCTGGTGGCCTCGCTCGTCCTGGCCGTCGATGCCGTGGCCCTGGCCGAGGACCCGCTGGCCGACCTGTCGTGCAACATCTCCTCGACGATCTCGTGCGCCACCGTCGGGGTGAGCTGGCAGGCCAGCCTGCTGGGGTTCCCGAACGCGTTCCTCGGGCTGATGGGCGAACCCGTGGTGATCACCATCGCGGTCGCCGCGCTGGCCGGGGTGCGGTTCCCGCGCTGGTTCATGCTGGCCGCCCAGGCGGGCATCACCGTCGGGCTGGGGTTCGCCGTGTGGCTGTTCGTGCAGTCCTACTTCGTGATCGGGGCGATCTGCCCCTGGTGCACGGCGCTCTACGTCACCTCGGTCGCGGCCTTCGCCGCGATCACCCGGATCACCATCCTCGACGGCCTGTACGGCCCGGCGATCCGGACCCGCTGCGAACGTCCGCTGCGCCTGGGCGTGGACGTCGCGGGCGCGGTGATCGTCCTGGCGATCGTGGCCGCGATGGTGGTCTACAAGTACCTCTGAGCCCACGGGGTGGGGGTCAGCACGCGAGCGCCGGGCGGTCGCTGCACGCACGCGCCGCCGGGACACGCTACGCTGTGGCGACCAACCTGTGCTGACGTCGCCCGTCTGGATGAGGGCGGCGCCGCGCGGACGGTGCCCCGATCGTCGATGATGGTCGGGCGGCCCACATGGGCCACTTCGTCGGGGCTCCCCTCGTCGGCCGGCACGGCCTCGTGGGGCGGCTGCGTCGCGTCGAGGGGCTTGGCCGGCCACGGTCACACCTCGATGCGTTGATCCCCCGGCCGCTGGAGGCACGGGTGGGCCTGGTGCCCGCCCGCTGACGGCGCCGGGCACTGCAAGGGGAGGTCTCCTTGGCTCGACAAGGCCAGCGACGGTCGGCTGCCCAGCGCTCCGCGCCGCGCAACCAGCCGCGCGCCTCGCGCCGCACCCAGCCGCGCCAGAACGAGGGCATCATCCCGGTGCTCGCCCAGGAGGTCCGCGCCGTCGAGGCCGCGGTGCAGCGGGGCTCGGTCAAGCCCTCGGTGCGCACCAAGTACCAGGTGGTCGCCCTGCTCGTGCGCCAGGAGCGCGCCCGGATCAAGTCCGACACCACCAGCGGCGAGGCGCACCGAGCCCAGGAGCTCAAGCGTCTCGACGGGATCGCCACGATCCTGGCCACGACCGCCGCCCGCCGTCCCTCGCTGCTGGCGCTGCTGGCCGAGGATGCCGAGGTCTCCGAGCCGGCCAGGGCCCTGATGGTCGACATGCTGGCCGAGGCCGGTCTGGAACCTCCCCCGGAGCTGACGGCTCCGGTCGTGCCGGCCGACGCCGAGCTCAACCGGCGCGCGGTGGTCCCGCAGGCGATCGTCTCCCGGCAGCTGGCAAATCCATTCCTCGCCCCGGACTTCACGGCTGCCGAGCAGAGCCGGGTCCGCACCCAGCGGCTGGCCGGCTGGGAGCTGCTCGGGCCGTTGTTCCGGTCCTTCGAGCACGGGGGCAGCGGGGTCAGCTCATGCATGCCCCTGCCGGATCCGACCTGGGTTCCGGTCCCCGGCGCACTGGAGCTGATGCCCCACCAGGCCCAGCTGGTCGCCGCCGCAGCGGCGGGCCACCGCACCTTCCTGCTGGCCGACGAGCCCGGCCTGGGCAAGACCGCCCAGGCACTGCTGGCCGCGCAGGCCGCGCAGGCCTACCCGCTGCTGGTCGTCGTGCCCAACGTCGTGAAGACCAACTGGGCGCGGGAGGCCGCGCTGTGGACACCCCACCGTCCCGCGACCGTCGTGCACGGCGACGGCGACACGATCGACGGCTTCGCCGACATCGTCATCGTGAACTACGAGATCCTCGACCGACACCTGGGCTGGATGAGTGATCTCGGCTTCCGCGGCATGGTCGTCGACGAGGCGCACTTCATCAAGAACAAGACCTCGCAGCGCTCGCAGCACGTGCTCGAGATCTCCCAGCGGATCCGCACCCGGATCGGCCGGCCGCTGCTCATGGCCCTGACCGGCACCCCGCTGATCAACGACATCGAGGACTTCCGCGCCATCTGGCAGTTCCTGGGCTGGATCGACGACACGAAGCCGGTGGGCGCGCTGATGGCCGAGCTGGAGGCCACCGGGCTGGTCCCGGGGGACCCCGGCTTCTACGCCACCGCCCGGCGCACCGTCACCGACATGGGGATCGTGCGCCGCCGCAAGATCGACGTGGCCGCCGACATCCCCGCGCGCCGGGTGGCCGACCTGCCGGTCGAGCTCGACGACGACGCCGGTCGCTCGATCCGGGCCGCCGAGGCGGAACTGGCCGCCAGGCTGGTGGCCCGCTACGACGACGCCCTGGTCCGGCGGACCTCAGGCCCCGTCGAGGGGGTCGACCACGACCTGGTGCGCCGGGTCGCGGCGTGGGAGCGCGAGGACGCCAACGACGCCGAAGCCGGCGAGAACGTGTTCGCCATGATGCGTCGGATCGGGCAGGCCAAGGCCGGGCTGGCCGCGGACTACGCCGCCCAACTGGCCCGCAGCGTGGGCAAGGTGGTGTTCTTCGCCAAGCACATCGACGTGATGGACACCGCCGAGGAGCTCTTCGCCCAGCGCGGGATCGGCTACACCTCGATCCGCGGCAACCAGACCAGCAGGGCGCGCCAGGCCAACGTCGACGCGTTCATCAACGACCCCGACGTGGCGGTGGCAGTGTGCTCGCTGACGGCGGCAGGGGTCGGGCTGAACCTGCAGGTCGCCTCGAACATGGTCCTGGCCGAGCTGTCGTGGACCGATGCCGAGCAGACCCAGGCGATCGACCGGATCCACCGGATCGGGCAGGCCGAGCCGGTCACGGCGTGGCGGATCATCGCCGCGCAGACCATCGACGCGCGGATCGCCGAGCTGATCGACGGCAAGGCCAACCTCGCCGCACGGGCGCTGGACGGCTCCGAGGAGCAGGCGTCCTCGTCCGATGTCCAACTCGAGGCGCTGGTCTCGCTGCTCACCGACGCGCTGGAAGCTCGGTAGCCCCACGACTGGGGCCGGACGGCTTGGTTAGCCGAGTTGTGGTCGAAAGTGCCGTGCTGGCCGACGACCGCGCGGGAGTTCGCGCTCGGCGTGGTGGAAAGACCACGACACACGGCGGCTGGTTCGACCACAAGTCGGCGAACCGGACGCGGCTCAGGTCCCGGTCAGGGCCTTTCAACCACAAGTCGGCGGAGGACAGCCGCCAGGGAAGGAACGTCCGAGCCCGCCGCTGTCGGCGGGCGGTACAGCGCCGGGAGGACCGGCCGAGCCGGTGCTGGCAAGACCGGGCTCGGCGCTACCGGCAGGGCCTTGCTGAGCGGCTCAGCGCTGGCGGGACCGGCAGGGCCTTGCTGAGCGGCTCAGCGCTGGCGGGTTGCGACCTGCCCGCGCACCCCGGCGGCCAGCTCCTGAGCCAGGGTGCTGACCGAGGCCAACGCCTCGGCATGGTCGGCCGCGGCCAGGATCCGGGCGATGAACGCCGAGCCGACGATCACACCGTCCGCGTACTCGGCGACCTCCGCGGCCTGCGCCCCGGTGGACACGCCCAGCCCGACCGCCACGGGCAGGTCGGTCGCGGTCCGCACGCGTGCAACCAGGGCGCGGGCCCCGGAGCCCACGCTGCTTCGGGCGCCGGTGACTCCCATCGTGGACGCGGCGTACACGAATCCGCTGGTCACCGCGGCCACGCCGGCGATCCGCTCGTCGGTGCTCGACGGCGCGACCAGGAACACCCGGTCGATCCCAGCGGCGTCGGTGGCCGCGCACCAGTCGGCAGCCTCCTCCGGGATCAGGTCCGGGGTGATGACCCCGATCCCGCCCGCGGCGCGCAGACGGCTGGCGAACGGCTCGACACCGATCCGCTCGATCGGGTTCCAGTAGGACATGACCAGGGTGGGGGCACCGGTCGCGGCGACGCCAGCGACGGTGTCGAACACGTGGCTGACGCTGGAGCCGGCCACCAACGACTGGTGCACCGCAGCCTGGATGACCGGGCCGTCCATGAGCGGGTCCGAGTAGGGCAGCCCGACCTCGACGATGTCGACCCCGGCGGCCACCGCGGCCACCGCCAGCGCGATGCCCTCGGCCTGGGTCGGGAAGCCGCTGGGCAGGTACCCGACCAGGGCTGCCCGGCCCTCGACCCGGGCCCGGGTGAACACCTCGTGCAATCCGCTCACGTGGGCTCCCGGCCCAGGTCGATCCCAAACCATTGCGCGGCGGTCTCGACGTCCTTGTCGCCACGCCCGGAGAGGTTGACCAGGACCAGCCCGGCGGGGCCGAGCTCCCGGCCGACGTCCAGGGCGCCGGCCAGGGCGTGCGCGCTCTCGATGGCCGGGATGATCCCCTCGGTGCGGCACAACAGGGCGAAGGCGTCCATGGCCTGCGTGTCGGTGATGGGGTGGTAGCTGGCCCGGCCGATCCGCGCCAGGTGCGCGTGCTCGGGACCCACGCCCGGGTAGTCCAGGCCGGCGGAGATCGAGTGCGACTCGATCGTCTGCCCGTCGTCGTCCTGGAGGAGGTAGGAGCGGGTGCCGTGCAGCACGCCGATCGAACCACCGGTGATCGTCGCCGCATGCCGGCCGGTCTCCACGCCGTCGCCGGCCGCCTCGAAGCCGTGCAGCGCGACGCCTGCGTCGTCGAGGAACGGGTGGAAGATCCCGATGGCGTTCGACCCCCCGCCCACGCACGCGGCCACGGCGTCGGGCAGTCGGCCGTAGTCGGCCAGCAGTTGCGCGCGCGACTCCACGCCGATCACCCGGTGGAAGTCGCGGACCATCTTCGGGAACGGGTGCGGCCCGGCGACGGTGCCCAGCAGGTAGTGGGTGTCCTCGACGTTGGTCACCCAGTCGCGCATCGCCTCGTTGATCGCGTCCTTGAGCGTCTGCGAGCCGGTGGTGACCGGGACGACTTCGGCGCCGAGCAGCTTCATCCGGGCCACGTTCAACGCCTGCCGGCGGGTGTCCTCGACGCCCATGTAGACCACGCAGTCCAGGCCCATCAGGGCAGCGGCGGTCGCGGTGGCCACCCCGTGCTGACCGGCCCCGGTCTCGGCGATGACCCGCTTCTTGCCCATCCGCACGGTCAGCAGGGCCTGGCCCAGGACGTTGTTGATCTTGTGCGAGCCGGTGTGGTTGAGGTCCTCGCGCTTGAGCACGATCCGCCCGGGCACGGCACCGGCCGCGGCGAACCGCGGGACCTCGGTCAGCGGGGTGGGCCGACCGGTGTAGGTCCGGGCCAGCCGGTCCAGCTCGGCGAGGAACCCGGGGTCGGCGCAGGCAGCGTCGTAGGCGGCGGTGAGCTCGTCGAGGGCGGCGATCAGGGCCTCGGGGACGAACCGGCCGCCGAACGGCCCGAAGTGCCCGGCGGCATCGGGGACGGCCGCGGGCGAGGGCAGCAGACCCAGGTTGGGCAGGTCGAAGATCATGGCCGCCCGCCGTGCCGCAGGGCCGGATGGGTGCCGGCGGTGACCAGGTCGTGGACCGCCTGCCGCGGGTCGCCACCGGTCACCAGGCTCTCGCCCACGAGCACGGCGTCGGCCCCGGCGTTGGCGTAGGAGATCAGGTCGTGCGGGCCGCGCACGCCGCTCTCGGCCACGCGCACCACCCGGTCGGGGATGTGCGGGGCCACCCGGGCGAAGTGATTGCGGTCGACGGTCAGGGTGCGCAGGTCACGCACGTTCACGCCGATGATGCCCGCGCCGACGTCCAGCGCACGCGCCACCTCGTCGACGTCGTGCACCTCGACCAGCGGGGTCAGCCCGATCGACACGGCGCGTTCGTGCAGGCACAGCAGCGCCTGGCTGTCCAGGGCAGCCACGATCAGCAGCACCAGGTCGGCACCGGCAGCGCGGGCCTCCCAGAGCTGGTAGCTCGAGACGATGAAGTCCTTGCGCAGCACCGGGGCGTCGACCGCGTGGCGCACTGCGACCAGGTCGGTCAGCGATCCCCCGAACCGCCGACCCTCGGTGAGCACCGAGATGGCGTGCGCGCCGCCCGCCTCGTACTCGCGGGCCAGGGCGGCGGGGTCGGCGATGGGGGCCAGGGCACCCCTGCTCGGCGAGGAGCGCTTCACCTCGGCGATGACCGTCACGCCGTCGTCGCGGCGCAGGGCGGCGATGCCGTCCCGGGCAGCGGGCGCGTGCGCGGCGCGCTCCTTGAGCTCGGCCAGGCTGACCGTCGCCATGCGCGCGTGGACGTCGGCGCGAACGCCGACGAGGATCTCGTCGAGAACGCTCATGGACGCCTCCTGTCCCAGGCCTGCGGGGTCTTGGGGAGAGGGTACGCAGTGCCAGGGCACAGCGCCGAATCGGCCCTCGGGGTACATGCCCGCAGCGGTGTGCGCGCGTACCCTGTCGCCATGGCCCACCCCCCCGCGCCCCTCGCCGAGCGACCGCGCAGCCGCGGTCGAGACC
>JBAVKQ010000020.1:0-29954 GCA_049688395.1 Candidatus Nanopelagicales bacterium | reverse complement strand
GGCCACGACGGCGGCCAGCAGCCCGGCGCTGTGCCCAGCTGCGCGGGTGCGCCCAGCCGCCATGGCCGGCGCCAGGCCGTCGGCGTCCAGTGTGGCCAGGCCGACGAGGTTCACCAGCAGGTTGCCGACCAGCGCGTAGGGTGCGGTGGCCGCCAGCGGACGGGCTGGGGCCTCGGCACGGCCGGTCGCCGTGGGACCGTCGGGCAGCAGATGCGAGAACCCGTCGGGGAACAGGCCCAGGGCCCGCACGCGCGGGCCGGCCGCCCAGTCGTCGAGCTCGGTGCTCACGGTGTCGACCCAGGCGGCCAGGTCCGGTCGACCGACCAGGGCAGCGGCCAGGGCCTCGGGCCATCTGGGGTCGATCCCCGGGTAGAGCAGGCTCAGCGCGTGCCCGTTGTCGGCCAAGGCGTGCGCCAGGCTGCCTGCCACTGCGGGGGTCCGGTGGTGCTGCCCGGAAGTCCTCTGCATGTTCGATCCTCTTTCGACGGCGCGTGGGACCGCATGTCGCGCGATCCATTTTTATGAGTGTTCCCTCATGTTTGGCCGCAATGATACGGGTCGGTGGGGGCAGGGACGAAATGGCGCATGCGCCCAGCGGCCCGCGCGCGCAGGGCGTCGGGCCGTGATCGCCGATGGGATCGGCGGTCTCGCTACTGGCCGTAGAAGAGGCGTTCGGCCACACTGCGGGCGCGTCGCGTCGTGCGCCGGTAGTCCTCGAGCAGGGCCCCGGACTCCCCCGGGGCGTAGCCCAGGATCCGGCTGACGGCGCCGAGCTCGCGGATCTCGGTGGGGACCATGTCGGTGGCCCGTCCGCGCACGAGCATCACCACGTTGCGGATCCGGGTCGCCATCCGCCACGCGTCGGACAGCACGTCGGCGTCGCCCGGTTCGATCAGGTTGGTGCGCCGAGCGGCCGCCAGCGCGGCCATCGAGCGGGTCGTGCGCAGCTCGGGGACCCGGTGGGCGTGCTGGAGCTGGATCAGCTGGATGACCCATTCGACGTCGGAGAGCCCACCGCGGCCGAGCTTGGTGTGCAGCGTCGGGTCGGCACCGCGCGGCAGCCGTTCGTTCTCCATCCGGGCCTTGAGCCGGCGGATCTCGCGCAGCTGAACCTCGCCGACCCCGTCGGCCGGCCATCGGATCGGGTCGATGCCGGCGCGCACCCGCGCCCACGCCTGCGCATCCCCGGCGACCCGGTCGGCGCGCAGCAGGGCCTGGGCCTCCCAGAACGAGCGCCAGCGCGCGTAGTAGGCCAGGTAGGAGTCGACGGTGCGCACGGCCGGACCCTGCTTGCCCTCCGGGCGCAGGTCGGTGTCCAGCGCCAGCGGCGGGTCCGGCGAGGGAGCGTTGAGCAGCGAACGCACCTCGTTGACCACCAGCGTCGCGGCCGCAGTAGCCTCCCGCTCGTCGACCCCGGGTAACGGGTCGTGGACGACGACCACGTCGGCGTCACTGCCGTAGCCGATCTCGCCGCCGCCGAACCGGCCCATCCCGATGACCAGCATGCGGGTGGGCAGCGCGGACCCGCGCGCGTTGCTGACCTCGTCGATCGCTGCCTGCAGTGCCCCGGCAATGGTCGCGTCGGCCACGTCGGTCAGCGCATTGCCGACGTCCTCGACGGTGAACGGTTCGAGGATGTCGATCGCCGCGATCCGGAACAGCTCGCGCCGGCGCAGTCCGCGCAGCGCGGTCACCGCCTGCGTGGCGTCGTCGTAGCGGGCCGCCGTGGCCAGGAACTCGGTGGTCAGCGGCCCGCCCTGCCGGGGGCGCAGCTCCTCGGAATCGGCCAGCAGCGACACGCCCTCGGGGGCGCGCAGCAGCAGTTCGGAGGCGTACCGGCTGCTGGCCAGCACCTTGGCCATCCGCTGTGCGCACGCCGACTCGTCGCGCAGCAGCCGCAGGTACCAGGGCGTGCCGCCGAGGTCGTCACTGACCCGGCGGAACGCCAACAGACCCGCATCGGGATCCGGCGCATCGGCGAACCAGCCCAGCATCACCGGCAGCAGCGTGCGCTGGATGGCAGCGCGTCGACTGACCCCCGAGGTCAACGCCTCGATGTGGTTCAGCGCCCCGGCCGGGTCGCGGAAGCCCAGCGCGTCAAGGCGATCCCGGGCGGCCTGGGGGGTCAACCGCGCCTGACCGCTGTCCAACCGGGCCACCGCGTCGAGCAGCGGTCGGTAGAACAGCTTCTCGTGGATGCGGCGGACCTCGTTCGCGCGCCGCTGCCACGCCTCGGTCAGCCCGCGCACCGGGGCGGAGGTGAACCCCATCGCCCGCCCGAGCCGGCGCATGTCCTCGTCGTCGCTGGGCACCACATGCGAGCGCACCATCCGGTGCAGCTGGATCCGGTGCTCCAGCGTGCGCAGGAAGCGGTAGGAGGCGGCCAGTGCCGAGGCGTCCTCACGGCCGACGTACCCCCAGGTCGCCAGCGACTCCAGCGCGGTCAGGGTGGTCGGGCTGCGCAGCATCACGTCGCTGCGACCGTGCACGAGCTGGAGCAGCTGGACGCTGAACTCCACGTCGCGCAGCCCCCCGCGGCCGAGCTTGAGCTGGCGATCGGCCTCCTTGGCCGGCACGCTGTGCTCGACCCGCTTGCGCATGCGCTGGACGTCGGCGACGAAGCCGTCGCGGTCGGCGGCCGCCCACACGAACGGCAGCACGGCATCGACGTAGGCGGCCCCGAGCTGGGCGTCCCCGGCGACCGCCCGGGCCTTGAGAAGGGCCTGGAACTCCCAGGTCTTGGCCCAGCGCTCGTAGTACCCGACATGGCTGCGCAGGGTGCGGACCAGCGCTCCGGCCCGGCCCTCGGGGCGCAGGTTGGCATCGACCTCCCAGATGGTCCCCTCGGCCGTCGGCTGGTTGCACAGGCGCATGACGCTCGAGGCGAGCACGGTCGCGGTGCGCAGCGCCGCGGACTCGTCCACCCCGGGCCCCGGTTCGGCGACGAAGACCACGTCCACGTCGCTGATGTAGTTCAACTCCCGACCGCCGCACTTGCCCATCCCGATGATCGCCAGGGCGACCTCCGGGGCGTCGGGGGGCAGTTGCGCCCGGGCAGCCACCAGCGCACCGGCCAGCACGGCGTCGGCCAGCTCGGACAGGCGCAGGGCGGTCAGCTCGAACGGGGCACCGTGGGCCACATCGGCGATCGCGATCCGCAGCAGCGCCGCGCGGTAGGCGACCCGTAGGGCGTCGGCCGGGCTCGCGGCGGCGCCGGCGGCCTCCAACTGCGCGCACACCTGCCCAGCGGCCGGCGGCTCGGTGTCCTCGAAGAGGATCTCGAGGTGCTCAGGATGCCGGACCAGGTGCTCGGCCAGCGCCATGGACACCCCGGCGGTCCGGGCGAACCGCCGCCAGGCGTTCGGGTCGGCGGCCACCGCGGCCAGCCGTTCGGGCGCGGTGTCGTGCACGCCCAGGGCTGTGCGCAGCACCAGACCCGGATCAGCAGCCTCGCCCACCTCGTCGAGCAGGTCCTCGCTCCACCAGTCGACCTCGGCCAGACCGGCGGCGACCCGGGCGGCGTCCCGCACGCCGAGCCGGGCCAGCCGACCGGCGGCTGACTCGGTGCGTCCTGCCCGGGGATCGCTCATGAGGTGCCTAGAGCACCGGCAGATAGCGGTCCAACTCGTACTGGGTCACCTGGCTGCGGTACTCCTCCCACTCGGCTCGCTTGTTGCGCAGGAAGAACTCGAACACGTGCTCGCCGAGGGTCTCGGCCACGAGTTCGCTGCGTTCCATCGTCTGGATGGCCTGGTTGAGACTCGTGGGCAGCGGGGTGAGCCCCAGCGCGCGGCGTTCGTTGTTGCTCAGCGCCCACACGTCGTCGTCGGCACCGGGGGGCAGCTCGTAGCCCTCGGCGATGCCCTTCAGGCCGGCCGAGAGCAGCAGCGCGTAGGCCAGGTACGGGTTGGCCGCGGAGTCCATCGCGCGGAACTCGATCCGCGTGGAGTTGCCCTTGTCCGGCTTGTACATCGGCACGCGCAGCAGCGCGCTGCGGTTGTTGTGCCCCCAGCAGACCCATGCAGGCGCCTCGCCACCGCCGGCCAGCCGCTTGTAGGAGTTGACCCACTGGTTGGTGACCGCGGCCATCTCCGCGGCGTGCGTGAGGATGCCGGCCATGAACGAGCGTGCTGTGCTGCTGAGCTGCAGGTGCGCGCCGGCCTCGAAGAACGCGTCGCGGTCGCCCTCGAACAGCGACAGGTGGGTGTGCATGCCCGAGCCGGGGTGGTCCCGGAACGGCTTGGGCATGAAACTGGCCGTCACGCCCTGTTCGAGGGCCACCTCCTTGACCACGAGGCGGAAGGTCATGATGTTGTCCGCGGTGGTCAGCGCGTCGGCGTAGCGCAGGTCGATCTCCTGCTGGCCGGGACCGCCCTCGTGGTGGCTGAACTCCACCGAGATCCCCATCGACTCCAGCATCTGAATGGCCTGCCGGCGGAAGTCGTTGCCCACCCCCTGCGGGGTGTGGTCGAAGTAGCCGCCCCGGTCGACGGGCACCGGCCTCTCGCCGGACCGGTGCGGCTCCTTGAGCAGGAAGAACTCGATCTCCGGGTGCGTGTAGAACGTGAAGCCTTGGTCGGCCGCGCGCGACAAGGTCCGCTTGAGCACGTAGCGCGGGTCGGCGAACGACGGGCTTCCGTCGGGCATCGTGATGTCGCAGAACATCCGGGCCACGCCCTGGGACTCGCCACGCCAGGGCAGCACCTGGAACGTGCCCGGGTCCGGCATGGCCAGCATGTCGGCCTCCTGGATCCGGGCGAACCCCTCGATCGCGGAACCGTCGAAGCCGATCCCCTCGCTGAATGCGCTCTCCAACTCGGCGGGGGCGATCGCCACACTCTTGAGGAACCCGAGCACGTCGGTGAACCACAGGCGCACGAATCGGATGTCCCGCTCCTCGACCGTGCGCAGCACGAACTCGGTCTGCTTGTCCATGGGGCAATACTGCCGCATTGGCCGCATCCCGCGGCCCTCGTATGGGTAGCCTGCGGGCGTGCCCCAACTGCGCATCGCCCTGGCCCAGGTCAATCCCGTCGTGGGCGACCTGCCCGGCAACACCCAGCTGGTGATCGACCGAGTCCGCGACGCCCACGCCGCCGGCGCGCACCTGGTCGCCCTGCCCGAGATGGTCCTGACCGGGTACCCGATCGAGGACCTCGCCCTGCGCTGGTCGTTCCAGCAGGCATCGATCGCCGCCCTGGACGGCCTTGCGGTCCGGCTGGCCCAGGAGGGTCTGGGCGGCTGTGCGGTGATCGCGGGCTACCTCGACCTGCGCGACGTCGGCCGCGACCACCCGCTGGGCACGCCCCGGGGCGCGCCGATCAACGCCGCAGCGGTGCTGCACGGCGGGCAGGTCGTGGCCCGCTACGCCAAGCACCACCTGCCCAACTACGGGGTGTTCGACGAGTTCCGCTACTTCGTGTCCGGCACGCAGCCGTGCATCGTCCGGCTGCACGGCGTCGACGTCGCGCTGGCGATCTGCGAGGACCTCTGGCAGGACGGCGGCCCGGTCGCGCAGGTCCGCGACATCGGGGCCGGGCTGCTCGTTGTGATCAACGGCTCGCCCTACGAGGTGCACAAGGACGACTCCCGACTGGCCCTTGCGGCGCGCCGCGCGGTGGAGGCCGACGCGGCGCTGGCCTACGTGAACCTGGTCGGCGGCCAGGACGAGCTGGTCTTCGACGGCGACTCGCTGGTCGTGGACGCCACGGGCGCGCTGGTCGCCCGCGCACCGCAGTTCACCGAGCATCTGCTGGTGGTCGACCTGGACCTGCCCGCGGCCAGCGGATCGACCACCGCCGAGATCAGCGCCGAACCGCTGCCGGCCTACCCGCCGCTGCCCGCACCGGCCATCCAGGCACCACTGACCGACGAGGCCGAGATGTACGCCGCACTGGTCGTGGGCGTGCGTGACTACGTGACCAAGAACGGCTTCCGATCGGTGACGTTCGGGTTCTCCGGAGGTATCGACTCCGCTTTGGTCGCGTGCATCGCCGCCGACGCGCTGGGCGGGCCGAACGTGTACGGCATCTCGATGCCGAGCCGGCACTCCTCGCAGCACTCCCAGGACGACGCGTTCGACCTCGCCCGCCGGCTGGGCGCGCACTGCCGGCTGCTGCCGATCGCGCCGATGTTCGATGCGTACCTGGCCTCGATGGCACTGACCGGATTGGCCGAGGAGAACCTCCAGGCCCGGATCCGGGGCACCGCCGTGATGGCAGTGAGCAACCAGGAAGGTCACCTGGTGCTGGCGCCGGGCAACAAGAGCGAGCTCTCGGTGGGCTACTCGACGATCTACGGCGACGCGGTCGGCGGGTTCGGCCCGATCAAGGACGTGCCCAAGACCTGGGTCTTCCGCCTGGCCCGCTGGCGCAACGCCGAGGCCGAGCGCCTGGGCCAGGAGCCGCCCATCCCGCCGAACTCCATCGACAAGCCGCCCTCGGCCGAGCTGCGTGCCGGCCAGGTGGACACCGACTCGCTGCCCGCCTACGACGTGCTCGACGACATCCTCGACGACTACGTCGAGCACGACCGGGGCGCGGCCGAGCTCGTGGCCGACGGCTTCGACCGGGCCCTCGTCGAGCGGATCATGGCACTGACCGATCTCGCGGAGTACAAGCGCCGCCAGTACCCGATCGGCACCAAGATCACGCCGCGCTCGTTCGGCCGCGACCGGCGCCAGCCGATCACCAACCGGTACCGGGAGTCCGCCGACTGAGCCCGGGCGCCCGGTCTGGCGCTATACCCCCCCGGCGTGCCACCATTCATGTCGTCCGGGGACTCCGATCGTGAGCCTCGAGATGGGAGCGATCCGACATGAGCCTGCCCGCCGCCACCGGCATCCCGACCCCAGCCGCCACTGTGACCCCCGCTGCCAACGTGCCCGCCCTGTACGGGGCGGCCTCGACCGGTCGCCGGGTCAGCACCCGTGACCTGGTCGCGGCCAAGGCCCGCGGCGAGAAGTGGCCGATGATCACGGCCTACGACGCGCTGACCGCGCGGATCTTCGACGAGGCCGGCATCCCGGTCATGCTCGTCGGGGACTCCGCTGCCATGGTCGTCTACGGATACGACTCGACGGTGCCGGTCACCGTCGACGAGCTGCTGCCGCTGGCCGCCGCGGTCGTCCGCGGCTGCAAGCGCGCGCTCGTGGTCGGGGACCTGCCGTTCGGCTCCTACCAGTCCTCGCCCGCCCAGGCGTTGGCCACGGCCGCCCGCTTCATGAAGGAGGCCGGCGTCGGGGCGGTCAAGCTCGAAGGGGGCGCGCGCGTCCTGCCCCAGGTCGAAGCGCTGGTCAGTGCCGGCATCCCGGTGATGGCGCACCTGGGCCTGACACCCCAGTCGGTCAATCAGTTCGGTGGCTACAAGGTGCAGGGTCGTGGCGAGGACGGCGAGATCCTGATCCAGGACGCCAAGGCGATGGAGGCTGCCGGGGCATTCGCGGTGGTGCTCGAGGTGGTTCCCAGCGACCTGGCCGACCGGGTCACCCGCAGCCTGTCGATCCCGACGATCGGGATCGGGGCCGGTGGCGCCACCGACGCCCAGGTGCTGGTCTGGCAGGACATGGCCGGGCTCACGCCGGGCCGGGCGCCGAAGTTCGTCAAGCGGTACGCCGATGTCGGTGCGGTGCTGTCCGGCGCTGTGTCGCAATGGGCCGGCGAGGTCGTCGCGGGCACCTACCCGGGCCCGGAGCACGAGTACAGCTGAACGATCGCCAGAGCGCCGCCGACTGCTTATCAGGCCTTCGACCGGGCGCTGCTGGCCCGTGCCCGGCGCGCGGGCGACCCGAACCGGAGCAGGTACGCCAGCGCGACGACGGCCAGGATCACCGCCGAGATCAGCAGGGTCTGCGCTCCCAGGTACCACAGCAGGTAGAGGCACACGGCGATGCCCGCGACCGGGACCACCGGCCCCAACGGCGCGAGGAACCGCGGATGCAGGTCCGGCCGGGTGCGTCGGCGCACCAGCACCCCCACGTGGACCATGATCGCGGCCAGGAACGTCCCGGTGACGGTGACGTCGAGCAGCGGACCGATCGGCACGAACGCGGCGAGCAGGCCGAAGAAGGTGGCGGTGGCCAGGATGTTCTGATTGGGCACGTGCCGACGGTTGACCCGATCGAAGAACCGGGGGCAGCAGCCCGTCGCGGCCCATCGCGAAGGTGACCCGGGTCTGGCCGTAGAGCGTGGCCAGGATCACGCTGAAGATGCTCAGGACGGCCCCGCCGGCGATGAGTCCCGCCGCGGCATCGGTGTCACCTCCCGGGCGATGACGGCCAGGATCGGCTCCCCCGCAGCGAAGTCACCGGGCGGCTTGGCCCCGGCTGCGGCGATCGCGACCGTGAGGTAGAGGGCCAGAACGGCCAGCACGGCGACGATGATCGCGCGCGGCATGTCGCGCTGCGGGTTGCGGGCCTCCTCAGCCGCGGTCGAGGCGGTGTCGAAGCCGATGAACGCGAAGAACGCGACGCCGGCGGCGGCCGTGACCCCGGCCATCCCGTGCGGCAGGAACGGTGCGAAGTGCTCCGGGGTGAAGGCGCCGAACGCGACCCATACGAAGACCCCGAGGATCACGAATTTGAGCGCGACCATGATGTTGTTGACCACCGCCGACTCCGAGACCCCGCGCAGCAGCAGCACGGCTGCCAGCATCATCACCAGCAGCGCTGGGATGTTGAAGATCCCCCCATCGCCGGGAGCGGCCGAGATCGCCGCCGGGATCTCCCAGCCGAACGAAACCAGGAAGACGTTGATGTAAGCGCCCCAGCCGACCGCCACCGCACTGCTCGACAGCCCGTACTCCATCGTCAGGAACGCCCCGGTCATCCACGCGGCGAAGTGCCCGAACAACGCTGACGAGTAGGAGTAGGCGCTGCCCGACACGGGGATCGCACTGGCCAGCTCGGCATAGGACAGCGCGGAGATGATGGCCAGCACACCGGCAATCGCAAAGGACAGCACCACCCCGGGTCCGGCCTCGGCCACCGTCGAGCCCAGGACGAAGAAGATGCCGGTGCCGACCATCGCGCCGATGGAGAGCATGGTCAGCGACCAGAACCCCAACGAGCGCCTCAGGTCACCGCCCTCACCGTGGCCGGTTTCGCTGATCAGCTCCTCGATGCTGCGCCGATGGGTGGCGAACGCGCGCAGTCCGGACATGGGATCGGACCTATCCCGCCGCTCGGCGGTGGCTGGGCACGGGCCGATCAGTCCTCGAGGTCGGCGTCGTTCCAGCGCGGGTCGTGATCCCAGGCCTCGGAGCGACTGTGCGCCCGGTCCAGGGCGGCCTGGGCCGACTTCGCATCCGGATAGGGCCCCAGGCGCTCGGCGTGCGCGCACCCGTCGTCGGGTTCGACGGCCATGTGGGTCAGGCAGAACCAGTACGCCATTGCGCCTCCTGTGGTGAGCGGGCGTGCAGTGGACTGCACGCGACGCTACCGGCCAGCCGATCCCACCCGCGCGGTGACGCGCTCCTGCGTAGTCTTGACCCATGTCCACCGCCACGCGCGCTCCGCTGGCCCCCGGGCGGGTCTCGCCGCGGCGGCCGGTCCCAGCGACGATCACCCGGCCCGAGTACGTCGACCAGCCCAGACCGGAGCCCTACACGGGCGGGGAGGTCAAGGACGAGGCGACGATCGCGGCGATGCGCGTGGCCGGGCGGCTGGCCGCCCAGGCACTGGCCGAGGTGGGCAGCGCGGTGCAGCCGGGGGTGACCACCGACCAGCTCGATCGGATCGGCCACGAGTTCCTCTGCGACCACGGGGCCTACCCCTCGACCCTGAGCTACCGCGGGTACCCGAAGTCCCTGTGCGCCAGCCTGAACGAGGTCATCTGCCACGGGATCCCGGACAGCACCGTGCTTCAGGACGGCGACATCTGCAACATCGACATCACCGGCTACCAGAACGGCGTGCACGGAGACACCAACGCGACCTTCCTGGTCGGCGAGGTGGCCCAGGAGCCCCGGCTGCTCGTCGAGCGCACGCTCGAGGCCACCATGCGGGCGATCAGGGCGGTCCGCCCCGGGCGGCCGATCAACGTGATCGGCCGGGTCATCGAGTCCTACGCCCGGCGCTTCGGCTACGGGGTGGTGCGCGACTTCACCGGCCACGGGATCGGCACCGCATTCCACACCGGCCTGATCATCCCGCACTACGACGACCCGCACGCCGACGTGATCATGCTGCCCGGCATGACGTTCACGATCGAGCCGATGCTCACGCTGGGCACCCACGACTACCGGATGTGGAACGACGGCTGGACCGCCGTGACCGCCGACGGCAGCTGGACCGCGCAGTTCGAGCACACCCTGTTGGTCACCGAGGACGGCGCCGAGATCCTGACGCTGCTCTGAGGCGGTGCGGGACCTTCGACCCAGTTCATCGTTCAACCACCGGGTACCATGGGGGGCATGACGGACTGGCTCAATGAGCACGAACAGGAACTGTGGCGCGGCTGGATCGCGACGAGCATGCTGCTGCCCGAACGCCTGAACCGCGACCTGAGCGAGCAGCACGGCCTGACCGGGACCGACTACCAGATCCTCGTCGTGCTCTCCGAGGCGCCGGACCGGCGCCTGCGGATGAGCATGTTGGCCGATCACACGCAGCTCTCGCGCAGCAGGCTGTCCCACCAGATCGACCGAATGTCCAAGGCCGGCCTGGTGCTCCGCGAGGTGTGCGACGACGACGGCCGCGGGATGTTCGCCGTGCTCACCGACCTGGGCTGGGACACCATCGTGGCCGCTGCACCGGACCACGTCGCCAGCGTGCGCAAACACCTGCTCGACCAGCTCACCACGCAGGAGTTCGAGGCGTTCGGCCAGGCCTGCGTCAAGGTGGCCGCGGCGCTGCGCGCCGACGGGTAGCCCTCAGGCTGGTCAGCCGGTGCGCCGGGCCCGTGCGTGGCGACGGCCCACCAACCATGCGGCGATCGACCCCGGGCCGTTGGTGGCCCAGTGCAGGCCCATCGGAGCCAGGATGCTGCCACTCCAGACGACCAGCATCGCGAACAGAACACCCGCGGCGCCGGTGGCCAGGATCGTCACCAGCACGGTCCCGAGCTTGGCCCACCACCCGTCGCCGAGCCCATTGGTCATGGAACGCGCACCGTGCATCTCGAGGGCCGGCAGGATGTGCCACAGGCCGAACAGGAATGCCGAGCCGATCACGCCGACGACGGTGCCGTACAGGTTGGTCAGCAGGCCCAGCAGCACGCTGCGGAACACGATCTCTTCGAGCAGAACTGTGCCCAGCGGGACCTCGATCAGCGACTTGTGCGCCACCCGCGCACCGCTGCTGCCCATGATGCGCTCGTCGGCGAACAGCGGATGCAGGCGCGGAATGGCCACTCCGAGGGCCATGCCCACGGTGACGATGCCGATGGCTGCGGCCCCCCAGACGAACCCGTGCACCCAGTTCGTGGCAGCCATGTCGACCCGGGTGAGCCCCGCCCAGGACCCGAAGGCCAGGAAGGCCACGGTCCAGGCCAACGCCACCGGGACGTACCAGCGGCGGTTGGCCCGGAACGTCGTGACACTGGCCAGGACCATCATCACGAGCAGGAGCGCGAGGTGCACCTCAGGCGCCTTGGTCCCCGGCCGCGGACCCGTCGCCGGCCGGGGGCAGCCCACCGACGATGCGGGCAGTGACCGAGGCTCTGCCCCGGGACTCGACAGCCTGCTTGGCCGAGAATGCCAGCCCCTTGACCGCAGCCCCGATCAGCACCATGCCCACGACCATCTGGACCGTCACGACCACCCGGGCGGCGTCACTGGCCGCGGCGATGTCCCCGAACCCGACGGTTGCCAGCACGGTGGTGGCGAAGTAGAAGCCGGCGATCTTGGTGATCGGCTGGGTGAACGCGGCGGGGTCACCGTCGGAGATCGCCACGTACATCAGCGCGAACAGGGACAGGAACAGTCCGAAGACGATGGCCAGGGCCTCGACGGCCGCCACGAACGGGTGCCCGGCCCGGGAGATGCGCGAGTACTGCCGCACGAAAACGATCAGGATGAGCACCAGCGCGACCGCGGCGCCGATCGCGATCCGGTCTCCTCGGGCCCCCTCGACCGGGACCAGCGCATAGCCCACGAGGGCCGCGGCGAGGATGCCCAGCACGCGCAGCCCGCTGGCCACCAGGTCCCTGGTGCTGATCGTGCCGGGCGGGTCAGCACCACGGTGCGGTGTGTGCGAACCCATGCCGGCCTCCTCCATTGCGACAGCGGCAGCCTAACAACGCACAGCAGCTCCACGGACAGATCGCGCGCACTCTGGCCAGCGGGAAGCGCCAGCAACCTTACGCGAGAACACAATCAGAGAACACAATCAGAGGCAGAGGAACGCTGCGGCCACCACCAGCACCGCGACCACCGCCTCGACCCCGCCGATCGCTCCGGGCCGCATCCCCGGACGCAGCAGCAGGCAGCGGATCAGAGCCGGCACCAGTCCGACGAGCCACCACAGGTTGAGCAGCGCCCCGACGATCACCAGAGCGGCGTGCCAACTGACGTTGGCCCACCGGAACGAGGCCTTGCCGGCTTCGCGCAGGATCGACTTGACGTGCAGCACCGACCCGGCAAGGTAGCCGGTGACGATCAGGGTCGCCTGGAGGGTCGGGGCCCGCAGGGCGTCCAGGGCCTCGGGCGGGCCGGCGACGACTCCCACCGCCAGCGGCAGCGCGACCCCGGCCTGGGCGACCAGCAGCAGGTCGTTGGCCAAGCTGCGCTCGCCGCGCCGAGCCGCCACGAACAACCCGGCGATCCAGACCACTGCCAGCAGCGCGGCCGCTGCGAGCAACCACGGTCGCGTGATCGCCAGCGGCAGGCCCAGGAGAGCGGTCAGGATCACCCACGGGATCGCCCGATCGCGCTCCCGGCGGGCCAGCCGCGTCCAGGATCCTCGACGGGCTCGGGCGGTCAACGCCCGACCGAGGTAGTAGCCCACCGGGTAGGCAGCCACCCAGGCGCCGAGGAACAGCCACCCCGCGGCGCTCGCGCCACTGATGGCAAACGCGCAGAGCACCGGGACGATCAGGAACGCCCACGCCCCGTGCTGCGGCGGGATCGCCAAGCGCCACGGCGACGACGCTGCTGGCCGCTTCGGTGCTGCCCGCTGAGGATCGGCCTCTGGGGGCCCGGGCACCGGGTCGGCGTGGTCCCGGGCCGCAGCCAGGGCGGTGAACTCCCCGGAGGAAACGGCTCCGAAGCGGTCGGCTGTCATCGATCTCCTACTCCGGATCGGCCGAGGGCACGAACGTCAGGACACTGGCGCCCCGAGCATCGAGCAGCTCCAGCCGACCGTCAGCCAGCCGGAATCCCGCCACCTTCTCCAGAAGCCCCAGGTAGGCCCGCTCGGCCTCCATCGCGGCCGGCGGTCCGGCCATCATCGTCATCCCGAAAGGGCCCAGTGCCAGGGTGCCGTCCGCGGCGAGGGCACAGGTGCCGAAGTAGCGGTTGACGGGCCCCTTGCCACCGGCGCGGTCGGCCTGGAAGCCCAGGGTCACGTGCACCGCCGTCGCGTCGAGGGCGGAGTCGTCAGCGTTGGCGAGGTCCCACTGGGTCCCCCACGGCAGCCGCAGCGACTCCTGCTGGCCTGCATCGTCCATGTGCCCATCCTGACCCACGGACCTGCGCCGCGTCGCCCGCGGGGTCCCACGCGAATCCCGACGGCGCAGACGGGCCGTTGCGCCGACGGCGATTTCTCCAACTCGGAGGTTGCCAAAATAAGTCAGCGGACTACGATCTTCCCCATGCGCATTGCAGCGGACGTCACCGAACTCGTCGGCAACACCCCTCTGGTCCGGCTCAACCGGGTCACTGACGGGGCGGAGGCGACTGTCCTGGCCAAACTGGAGTTCTTCAACCCGGCCAATTCCGTGAAGGACCGGATCGGCGTGGCCATGCTCGACGCCGCTGCGCAAGCCGGCCAGATCGGGCCGGACACCGTGATCGTGGAGCCGACCAGCGGCAACACCGGGATCGCCCTGGCGATGGTGTGCGCGGCCCGCGGCATCAAGTGCGTGCTGACGATGCCCGAGACCATGAGCAAGGAGCGCCGGATGCTCCTGCGCGCCTACGGCGCCGAACTCATCCTGACCCCCGGACCCGAGGGGATGAACGGCGCGATCGCGCGGGCGAAGGCACTGGCCGACGAGCACGAGAACTACCTGATGCCCCAGCAGTTCAACAATCCCGCCAACCCGGCGATCCACCGGGCCACCACCGCTGAGGAGATCTGGGCCGACACCGACGGCGCGGTCGACATCCTGATCAGCGGCGTGGGCACCGGCGGAACGATCACAGGTGTGGGCCAGGTGCTCAAGGAGCGCAAGCCGCAGGTGCAGGTGATCGCCGTGGAGCCGGCCGCCTCGCCCGTGCTGTCCGGTGGCGTGAAGGGACCGCACCCGATTCAGGGCATCGGCGCCGGTTTCGTGCCCGAGGTGCTGGACACCGACCTCTACGACGAGGTGATCACCGTCGACGGGGGCCAGTCCATGGCCACGGCCCGTCGAGCCGCCGCCGAGGAGGGCCTGCTGGTCGGGATCTCCTCGGGCGCGGCCATCTGGGCGGCGAGCCGAGTGGCGGCCCGGCCGGAGAACGCCGGCAAGACGATCGTGGTGATCATCCCGTCCTACGGCGAGCGCTACCTGTCCACCCCGTTGTTCGCGGACCTGGCCGAATAGTCGTGGCCGGCCGCCGCCGGGCTGCTCCGCGTTCGACGTCGAGCCCGGGCCTGAGTCCCGCACTGGGCCTGCTGGCCGATATGCGCCGCGACGTCGAGTGCGTGTTCGAGCGCGACCCCGCTGCCCGATCCAAGGCCGAGGTCGCCATCCTGTACTCGGGACTGCATGCCGTGTGGGCACACCGGGTGAGCAACGCCCTCTGGCGCCGCGACCACCTGTTCTCGGCGCGCGCCATCTCCCAGGCCGCCCGCGCGCTGACCGGCATCGAGATCCACCCGGGCGCCACCCTCGGCTCCGGGCTGTTCATCGACCATGGCATGGGCGTGGTCATCGGCGAGACCGCCGAGGTGGGCGAGGACTGCACTATCTATCACGGCGTCACCCTGGGCGGGACGAGCACCGAGCCCGGCAAGCGACATCCCACGGTCGGCGATCGGGTCACGATCGGCGCGGGCGCCAAGGTCCTCGGGCCCATCGAGGTCGGCCACGACTCACGGATCGGCGGCAACGCGGTGCTCGTGCGCCCGGTGGCGGAGAACTCCGTGGTGGTCGGCGTGCCCGGTCAGGTGATCGCCCGCACGAAGCCGCACACCGCCAGCGACAAGCCCGACCTCGAGCACGCCAACCAGCCGGACCTGATCGGCGCGGCGGTGGCCAACCTGCTCGAGCGGGTCGACTCCCTGGAGTACTCGGTGACCGGTCACGTCAACGAGTTCCACCTGCACGCGACCGCGCCCGGTCACTGGGCCGAGTTCGAGGACTTCTCGATCTGAGAACGGCCGGCGCCGCTACCTGCCTCGCAGCGCCCTTGCGGTGTGGGTCCAGGTCAGGTCGTCGAGCCTTCCCGACTCGTGGCCCAGCGCCGCATCGACCAGCCGGGAGTGCGGGTCGGTCCGGTCCTCGGAGCGCTCCAACCGGCCCTGCACCGGGCGGGTCAGCCAGTACACGATGAGCATCGGCCAGATGACCGTGCACACCACGAGCCACAGAAGCTTGGCCCGACCGGTCATCCGCGGCTGTCTGACGATGTCGACGACCACGATCACCCATACCGCGATCAGCGGCAGGACCACTGCGATCAGGAGTCGGTCCAGGGTGTCGATCACAGGGCGGCCCATCCCTTCTCGGCCACGTCGGAACGCATCTCCTGCAGCCGCGGCAGTGCCTCTCTGCTCGGGCGCTTGCGTTGGCGCCATCGCCACCACAGGACGGCGATTCGTTCGATCTCGAAGAACAGCGCCGCCACGAAGAACGGGAACAGCGCGATGGACGCCACGCCGATGAGCAGGCTGTCCCGATCCGAGGTGGCCATGACGAAGACCACCCACTCCACGAGGAACAGCAGCACGGCCAGGCCCGGCACGACCGTGGCCCGCACGGCCGGCGCGATCCGCAGCCTGCTGGCGATCACGACCAACACCAGGGGGATGGCGGCGGCCACCAGGCCGAGCAGGGCGAACGGGGCCAGGAGGACGACCAGCACGAGGTCCTCGACCCAGCTCCACGACCGGACCGGGGCTGCTGCCGTGGTCACGGCGTGGTCGGAGGTCCTCGCCTCGCGGAGGGCGGATCGGTAGGTCGCACCGGACTGCACCAGGGCGCTGCGCTCCGGCTCGGCCACTCGGTTGAGCCGTGAACCCAGCAGGGCGATGTCCCCGTACTGCAGCGGCGGCGACGGTCTCGGGTCCACATCGGTCAGGAGCACCTCGGCGACAGTCTCCAGGCAGCGCGCCTGGTCCCAGTCGGGATAGTTGGGGGCGACGTGGCGAAGGGCGGTGTTGATCTCCTGCGTCAGGTCGAGCACCGCTTGGCGATCGTCGGCTCCCCGGGCGACCCCACCTCGCTGGGCGACCCACTCGTCCAGGTCGAGGGCCTCCCCCAGGTTGACCAGCGCACGGGAGCGGAACCCCGCCTTGTTCTCGTAGTGCACCCCCACGGGGTTGATGCGGATCCCGGCCACGCCGGACTCCCGCGCACCGAGGGCGATCCGTGCCGCACCAGTGCGCACCTCGGCCATGTGGGGGACGTCCTGGGTCACCCCCTCGGGGAAGATGAGCACCAGGTCACCCTGCGCGAGACCCGAGTATGCCGAGGCGAACATCTCGTCGTTGGTGGCGGGCTGCCCGCCGTCGGCGGCCTTGTGCACGGGGATCATGCCTGCTGCGGTGGCCAGGCGGCCCACAACCGGGACGTCCCAGATGACATCACGGGCCACGACCCGGGGCATCCTCGGGGAGCTGTCGACCAGCAGGACCCCATCGGCCAGCCCGCCGAAGTGATTCGACACGGCCAGGATTGGTCCCGGCGAGGGCGAGACCGCGGGCAGGTGCACGTCGATGTCCCGATAGGCGAGGTTGGCCGCCAACCGGGCCAACCGCCGGACGACGCGCCCCCGGCTGCTCGTCACAACCGGGTCAGTCATTCGTCGAACCCCTTCGGTAGAGGATGTCGGCCACCATCACGAAGCTCCCGGCAGTGAGCACATGCCACGCCCCATGCAGCTGCACCGGGCTGTCGGGGTCGCATGTACGTGCCCCGGTCCGACCGCCGGCGTAGGCCGCGACCGCACAGATCGAGGTCAGGGCCAGCGCCGCGCCGCGTGCCCGGGACCAACCGGGCAGTGGCACGACTGCCCTGCGCCGTCGCACCAGCGGCGTGCCGATCGCCCACGCCACCAGGACGGGGATCGGCACATCATGCATCGCCCTGGCGCCCGGGGGTTGGGGACCGTGGAATGCGATGCTGCCCAGCCCGACCGAGGCCATGAGGGCGCAGTAGGCGGTGACCTCACCGGGCACCGACCCGCGGCGCCCGGCTCGGGCCAGCACGGCAGCGGCGCCCACGACGTAGGCCGAACTGGTCACGGTGTTGACCGGCTGGGCGATGGGGCCGGACCTCAGACGTTCGCAGTCGCTGCCACCGAGCCGACCCGGCGGGCGGGGCCCGCCCGGATCGTTGTCCTCCGCCATCCTGGCCTCCCGCGACCGCAGCCCGACCCTCAGACCGGCTCCCACGTGTGCACCGGGTCGTTCGTGTGCATCCGGGCCACGTACTCCTGGGTCATCCGGTGCAGAGCGGCCCATCGGTCCATGCCACCGGCCTCGAGTGTGTTCACCGAATCCACCTGCCAGCGGGCACCGGTGCGCCCGGACTTGCAGCGGCCCTCGATCACCCCGAGCAGGCGCTCACGGATGTCGTCGTCCACCCCCCAGGCCTTCAGCCCCGCGTGGGCGTGCGGCAGCAGTCGACGCAGGACCAGCTCGGCCAGGGGCACCTCGCCCATCCCCGGCCAGTAGACGGCGGTGTCCATCCCATGGATCGACGCCCGGGTGAAGTTGTCCTCGGCAGCCCCGAAGGACATCCGCGACCAGACCGTCCGGTCCTGGTTGGCCAGGTGGTGCAGCGCGCCGAAGTACAGCGCGCCGTTGGCCATGGTGTCCACGACGGTCGGCCCGGCCGGCAGCACCCGGTTCTCCACGCGCAGGTGCGGCACCCCGTCGACCACGTCGTAGACCGGGCGGTTCCAGCGCCACACGGTGCCGTTGTGCAGCCGGAGCTCGTTGAGCCCTGGGGTACGTCCGGCGTCGAGCTCGGCCAGGGGGTCCTGCTCGTCGAGGACCGGCAGCAGCGCCGGGAAGTAGGTCAGGTTCTCCTCGAACAGGTCGAACACGCTGGTGATCCAACGCTCGCCGAACCAGACCCGGGGCCGCACGCCCTGCGCCTTCATCTCCGCGGGACGGGTGTCGGTGGCCTGGGTGAACAGGGCGATCCGGGACTCCTGCCACAGCTCCTTGCCCAGGAAGAACGGTGAGTTCGCCCCGAGCCCCACTTGGGCCGCAGCCAGGCACTGCGCGGCGTTCCAGGAGGCGGCGAAATCGTCGGGGCTGACCTGCAGGTGGAACTGCACGCTGGTGCACGCGGCTTCCGGCGCGATCGAGTCGGCCCAGACCTCGAGGGCCTCGTGCGGGCCCCGGATGTCGATGTGCAGGTCCTCGCCGCGGGCCAGCAGCAACTGCTCGTCGAGCAGGGCGTAGCGGGAGTTGCTGCTGATGGCCTGGGAGGTCATGTGCTCCGGGCGCAGGGTGGGCAGGATGCCGATCATCACCATGCCGGCACCCTCGACGTGGGCCAGCGCGTCGGCGTTGTTGAGCTGCTCGCGGACCTGGTCCTCGTAGCGGCGCGCACCATCACCGGTCAAGCTCTGTGGGTGGACGTTGATCTCCAGGTTGAACCGGCCGAGCTCCTGGACGAACGCGGGATTGTCGATCCGGGCCAGCACCTCGGTATTGAGCAGGGCCGGGCTGCCGTCGGGGTTGACCAGGTTGAGCTCGACCTCCATCCCGGTCATCGGTCGTTCGAACTCGAAGCGCTCCTCGGAGAGCATCCGGGCCAGCACGTCCAGGCAGCGATGCACCTTGTCCCGGTAGCGCTGGCGGTCCTCCCGCGTGAACGACCTGCCCGACACGTCCTCACCCATGGGGACAGCCTGCCTGATGTGGCGGCGAGGGTCGCGCGGGGGGACGGGCACGGGCGCGCCCGATGTGCCACGATTCGTCTGCAGGGAATCGGGACTTCCATGGCGGCAATGACATGTCGCAGATCAGCACCCCCGCCAAGGGCTTCCGACTCACCCCGCGGTGGATCGCCGGGCTCACGATCACGGTCATCAGCCTGATCTTCGTGTTCAGCAACGGCTGGGCGGCTGGATGATGGCGCGCTCGCGCTACAAGAACCGAACGCCCCGACGGGTGGGGTCCTCCGGGGCAGATGGCGAGGATGCCGGCGCCGAGGTTGCCGAGGCCACCGTGTCCGACCAGACCGATCTGGCCCCGGAATCGCCCACCCGGTAGACCCAGACCAGGTTGGCCGCGGCCACGATCACCGCCAGCACGGCAACCGTCATGCGCAGGCCGCGGCGCCCCCGGGCGCCCGCTGAGCTGGCGGCCCGGTCGATCCACCACAGCAGCAGGGTGGCCAGCAGCAGGACGCCGGCGAAGATCGGCAGCACGTCGCCGAGCCGGTTGTGGTCGAACCCCGGTGCGCCGACCCGGATCTGGAACTTCTCCCCCGACTCCTTGGCCACCACGGCCGCACCCGTGGCGACCACCGCACCCAGCACGACCAACCAGCCCAGGTGCCGCGAGAGCCGCACGGACAGGGCCATGGCGATCAGGCCCAGCGCCGCCAGTGGGATGAGCACCACCGCGGCATGGACCACGAGCACATGCACCGGCAGGCCGTCGATCAGATCGAAGGGCCCGCCGGGACCGGACGTCGCTGCCCTTGCAGCGGCCAGGAGGGTCATGGGTACATTCTCTCCAGGGACACGCCCAGCGACTCGGAATCGGTGACCGGCAGGTCGCAGACGAACCCACGGCACGGGTAGGCGGTGGGTCGGCCGTCGACCGCGGGCCGGTCGGCCAGCAACGGGACGCTGGACCGCTCGGAGTTCCCGACGGCCACGACCAGTCCCGGGGACGTGGCTGCCAGCGCCATTCGGTGCAACGGCCAGAGCACTTCCTCCGCAGTGCCGGTTGCATGCGCCGCGGGCACCGCGATCGCCACCTGGACGGGCCCGGCGATCCGGGCCGTCAGGGCCGCCCAGGTCCAGCCCGCGAACCGGGGAGCGGAGCGGGCGAGCGGCATCAGACGCCTCAGGGCCGCATCGGCAGCGATCTGGTGCTCGACCGCACCGGTCAGAGCTGCGAAGGTGACCAGGGCGTTGGCTGTGGCCGAGGCTCCCGACGGCGTGACGCCGTCGCTGGGATCGCGGGGCCGGCGGACCAGCGCGGGCGCGTCGGCAGCTGTGTCGAAGAACCCGCCCGAGCCGTCGGCGAACTGCGCCCGTGCGACGTCGAGCAGGTCCCGTGCGGCGCCGAACCACTGCTCGTCACCGGTCACCTGGTAGACGGTGAGCAGGCCCTCGGCGAGGTCCCCGTAGTCCTCGAGCACGCCGGGAGCATCGGCGTTGACGGCCTCCCCCAGCGAGATCCTGGCCAGCCGGCGCCGGTCGGCGTCCCAGTGCCGGCCCATCAGCAGGTGCGCGCAGGCCACCGCGGCCTCGATCCACTCCGGTTCGTCGAGCAGCGCACCGGCCTCGGCCAGGGCGGCGATCGCCAGACCGTTCCAGGCAGCGACGACCTTGTCGTCGCGGGCGGGCTGCTCGCGGGTGGCGCGGGCGGTCAGCAACCTCGCGCGAGCGGACTCCCAGCGCTTGGCGTCCTGGGGATCGGCGCGCAGCTGCAGCACCGAGGCGCCCCGCTCGAACGTGCCGGCGCGCGTGACCGCGCACAGCTCGGCCACCCAGGCGCCGTCCTCGGGGCCGAGGACCTCGACGAGTTGGCGCGGGGTCCACACGTACGCCGCGCCCTCGCGTCCCTCGCTGTCGGCGTCCAGCGAGGAGGCGAACCCACCGTGGGCGGTCCGCAGGTCATCGAGGAGGAACCGCGCGGTCCCGACGACGATCCGACAGGCCAGGGGGTCGCCGGTGGCCCGCCACCAGTGCAGGTAGGCGCGCAGCAGCAGGGCATTGTCGTAGAGCATCTTCTCGAAGTGCGGCACGACCCAGTCGGCATCCACGCTGTACCGGGCGAAGCCGCCGGCGAGCTGGTCGTACATGCCGCCGCGCGCCATCGCAGTCATCGTGGCCGCGGCCATGTTCAGCGCCCGGGCGTCGCGCGCGCCGGCCCCGGCGGTCAGCGCGTCGGCGCGCAGGAGGAACTCGAGCACCATCGAGGGCGGGAACTTCGGTGCCGACCCGAACCCGCCCCGGCGCGCATCGAACTGGGCGGCGAGGTCGTCGACGGCCGCCGTGACATCGCCGATGCTCGGCAGGTCCGCGCCCGCCGCGTCCGAGCGCAGGTCGCGGCTCAGTGTCTGGTGCACCTGCGCCGCGGCGGCCTCGATCCTTGCCCGGTCGGTGCGCCATGCGTGGTCCACGCCCTCGAGCACGTCGGTGAACGCCGGCATGCCGCCGTGCGACACCGGCGGGAAGTAGGTGCCGGCCAGGAACGCCCGGCCGTCGTGGTCGAGGAACACCGTCATCGGCCAACCGCCCCGACCGGTCAGTGCCTGGGTGGCCTCCATGTAGACCGCGTCGATGTCGGGGCGCTCCTCGCGGTCGACCTTGATGGTGACGAACCGCTCGTTCATCAGCGCGGCCGTCACCGGGTGCTCGAAGGACTCGTGGGCCATGACATGGCACCAATGACAGGCCGCGTAACCGACCGAGAGCAGGATCGGCACGTCCCGGGCGCGGGCCTGCGCGAATGCGGCCTCGCCCCATGGCCACCAGTCGACCGGGTTCTGGGCATGCTGGCGCAGGTAGGGCGAGAGCGCGTCGGCGAGTCGGTTGGCCACGCGATCACTGTTCCCTACCCACCGCAGATCTGCCACCGCGCACGACCGGGCGGCGCGTGGGAGCACCTATCCTTGGTCGATGCCGGGAGTGTATGCCCAGTCCGCGCAGCCCTCGTCACTGGTGTTCGCCGGCTTCGTCGCGGCCCGCGGCTGGGCGCACGAGACAGCCAGCACCCGCGGGGACACCCTGGCGGCCCTGGAACAACTGGCGGTCCTCGGTGAGCTCGAGGAGCACGCCGACGTGACCGTTCAGGTCGGTGTCGACGCGCTCAGTGCCACGCTGCTGGTCAACGGCCCGTCCGAGGCCGTCGCGTGGGTCCTCGAGCAGATCCGGCGCCGCCTGGACGGCACCCGACCGATGCCCACCCGGGCAGGACCTCAGCGGTTGGTCGTGGCCCGCACCCTGGACATGGATGCCTTGTGGTGGCGTTTCGGGGCCCAGAGCTTCGGACTCCTCGGCTACGCGCAGTACGGCCACCGCGACGCCACCGACGCCACGGTGTCCGCGACCCTGGCGCAGGTCACCCGGGCCGGCCTGGTCCCGTTCGGGGTGGGCAGCGACGCCGCGCGGGTGCTCGAGGCGTGGTCGGGAATCGCTGCGCCGGCGCTTCCCGGCAGCGAGCCGGTGCCCACCCTGCCGGTGCACCTGCCCGTGACCGGGTCCATCACGATCGCCGCGCTGGACCCCACCACGCACCGACTTGCCGCCACGGTGCTCATGGCGTCGGTCGCGCCGCTCTTCGCCGCACCCTCCCCGGATCGACCCGCACTGCTCGCAGAGGCCCGTGACCTCGGAGGCCTCGGGACCCATCGCGTGCTGCACCTGCCTGGCCGCGACCCGACCGGCGAGGAGCTGGCGCGGCTGGTGGCAACGCTGTCGCGACTGCGCGCCGACGGGCCGACCGAGACCGAGATCGTCGTCGGACTCGACCGCGTGACCGCCGCCGACTCGGCTCGCGCAGCCGACCCGGTGCGCGATGTGATGGATCGCGCGCAGCGTCAGGCTGTGGGCGGTCTCGCGCCGGCCGCAGCGCCCATCGACGTGCCGAGGGTGCACGAGCAGCTGATCGAGGTGCTCGACTCCCTGCTCGTGCTGGCGCCGGCGGATGCGGGCCTGACCCAGGTACTGGCCGGGAAGCCTGGACAGATCGACCAGACGAAGCTCGGGGGCCGCACGTACCGGCCCACCTGGTACGTGACTGACGGGCCGGGACCGGGGCGCAGGTACCTGCAGGTGGGGCCCGAGGGAGTCTCGGTGGCGTACTCGAAGGGCCGGCGGACCATCCACGGCCAGGACGTGGTGGCCGTGGAGCGGTGGGCCGACGGTGACCGCCGGGTGCTGTCCCGCACGGGTTACAGCGTGTACGTGGACCCGCTCGGGTGGCGGCGCGGCGACCAGGCGATCGCACTGCTCGACGGGCAGCCGTGGGCCGTCCCGGTCGAGGTCGGTCGGCGCAGCCCGGAGGTGGCGGACTCGAACCCCGATGAGCAGGCCAGGGAGCGGATCAGGCTGCTGCCCGTGTTCCTCCTGCTGCCGCTGCTCCTGCTCGCCGGCGCCCTGCGGGCGGCGACCAACCCGGTGCTCTCCACCTGGGAGCGGATCGGCTACCCGCTGCTCATGGGTGGCCTGGCCGTGGTGGGCATCGCGGCCGTGCTCGCGGGCATTCGCCAGCATCGCCGGGTGGCCGCGCGTGCGGCGGGCCCCTCGTGAGCCAGGGGGCCACGCCACCTGCTGGTGGGCCGGCGGCCGCGGGGGTCGAGTTCCCGTTCGGCTGGGCCCACGAGACGCCGCGGCTGCGCGGTGTCAGCGAACTGGCGATGAGCTGGCTGGCCACCACCCCCGCCGTTCGGGCCGGCTGGCAGGTCGACGCGCTCACGACCAGGTTCTGGGTGGACGGCTCACCGGACGCGGCCCGCAGAGGCCTGATCGACGCCCTGCGCAGGATCGAGCAACCCCCCGAGCTGGCCGAGTACACCGACCCGAATGCCAGGCAGGTCGACCCCGACGCCGAGCTGCTCTTCCAGCGCTGGGGCTGGCGGTCCTTCGGCCTGCAGGCGTTCCCGCGGATGGGCTGGGTGTCAGCAACGACCGCCGATGTCGCCGCCCTGCTGGCCACGGTCAGCGACGCCACTGCCCGCCTGTACGTCAGCGAGGGCACCGCGGACCTCGACTGGTTGCCACGACGGGAGGCCACAGCGCTGCCCGACCCGTGGGCCCCTCCCCGCATCGAGGGCCCGGTGCGCATCGAAGGCTGGCGCGGCGGGGTCGCGCTGTCCTGGCTGCTGCACTCCCCTGCGCCGGGGTTGGACCTGCTGATCCGCGCCAACGTCAGCCAGACGATGCAGCGTGCCCTGGATCGCAGGCCGGACCTGCCCAGGCCCGGGATGGCGACGCGATCCCTGGGCAGGCACGGCGTGCACTCGGGCTTGGTGATCCCCGCCGAGCTGGAGCAGGACACGACCCCCGGGCTGGTGGAGGCGCTGCGCCGCTGGTCGGTCGTCGGCCCGGAGCCCGCCGAGCTGTCGGCCGTGCGGGTGGATCTCGACGAGGCCCCCGATGCCGACGGCATCCGCACCGCAGTGCAGCAACTGCTCGACACGATCCTCGTCCTGGCGCCGACCGAGTCGCCGGCCGCAGGCCTGGCCCCCACGCGCGAACCTGACGGCGCGGGGGCGGCTGACCCGGACGCCGACGGGGCGGGCCGGGTGCACGAACTGGTGCCGATGTTCAGCAACGCCGGGGCGAAGAAGATGACCGTGCGCGTGGGCGCCCAGGGCATGGCGGCGCGCGACGGGGAGCGCCGCGTCCAGGTGGCCAGGGACGAGGTGGCCCTGCTGGAGACCTGGCCCGGCGGGTCGCTGCGGGTCACCTCGCGCACCGGTGGGCATGCCCACGTCGAGACTGCCGCCTTCCTCGGTGGGGCCCAGCTGGCCGAGGACCTCATCGCACTGGCCCCGAACGCTGTGGTGGCGCATCCGAGTGCGTCGCCCACCTTGGCGACCGTGCGCAGGGAGTACCAGCAGACGGCCGGTGCCACCGTGGCGGCGATCGTGGTGATGGCGCCGTTCTTCTTCGCCCTGACAATGCTCTACGGCGCGGTTGTCGGGGTCGGCCCCAACGACGGCCGCCTGGTACCCCTGGTCCTGGGGCTGGTGATGGCCGTCGCGTCGTTCTTCGGGGGCCGACGTGCGTGGCGCCTGGCGCAGGTTCGCTCGGCCCTCAAGAGCCGGTTCGGGGTCGCTGACCCCTGAACAGCAGCTCAGCCGGGCACTGAGGTGCCCCGGAGTGCTGCGCGCAGGCCGGCCTCGGCCCGACCCCCGATCCAGGAGAAGGCAACACGCAGCCCGAGGTCCGCCACGCGCAGCGGCCCGGTGAGCCTCAGGTCGGCGTCGTAGACGACCAGCGAACCGCCGGGCGCGGCCGTCACTGTGATCAGGTCGACAGACGTGAACAGGGCGCCGCGAGCCACCAGCAGGACCTCCCAGGTCCGAGTCGGCGAGGACCCCACCTCGTAGCGCTCGGTGACGTAGCGCAGCACGAGGTCCCGCGGGACAGCGGACACCCGTACGTCGTACTCGGCACCCGCCCCCGGCCCGTCGCCCACGACCTGGTCGACGGCGCGGACGCCGGGATCCCACTCGGCGAAGGTCCGCATGTCCGACACGAGCGCGAAGGCGTCGACGACGGACATGGGCGTGCGCACGCGCGCAACATACCTGGCCATGGCGCCACTCTAGGCAGCGATGCGGGCGACCGCGACCGAGGGCCGGTGGGTCAGTCCTCGTCGTAGCAGCCCAGGTCCGTGGATTGCTCGTCAGCGGCGACGTAGACGTCCTGGCGCGGGTGCCTGTCGTACCCATCGCGGCTGTCGTAGCGAGCGATCGCCCAGCCGTCGCGGATCAGCGCCAGCCCCGCGTCGGTCGACTCGGGGTCGCTCGACCCGACGTCGACGTAGCGCAGCAGCCGGCCGTACCTGTCGGCGTCGTCGGTGGCCCCGGGGATCAGGGCGACTGTTCGGCCGTCGACGAGCGCCGCCATCGCCAGGGTCGCCGACTCGTAGCCGCAGGCCCCTCGTTCCGGGGTGTCGATACCGATCACTCGGATCCGACCCACCCCATCGACGTCGATGGTGTCGCCGTCGACGATGTGGCTCACGACCCCCGATTCGGTCGCTGGCGTCGACGCGCTGCACCCTGCCACGAGCCCAGCGACCATCCCAGCGCTCAGCAGCGCGCCGATCAACGCCCGAGGCAGTGCTCCCCACATGCTGGAACCGTACCGGGCACCTGTGACACTCCCGGAAAGAACGCCTCGCCCTGGGGCGGCCCGTGACTATCCGATTCGCCCTGCTTCGGGCGTGTCTGGTCAGGTGCCGTCCGGCCAGGGCCGCTCCCAGACTGGCTGGGTCGGCGGATCCAGCTCCTGGATCCTGCGCGTCATCCGCGCCCGCACGCCCATGCAGACTGCAGCCAGGGCAAGGCAGGTTAAGAGCAGGAACACCCACGGACCCTCGTGGCCGATGAACAACCACAGACCAGACGCGGGCACACTGAAGAGAGTCCAGATGGCCACGTCCACAACGGCCCTGCGCCGACGCAGGACCCGCGCTGCCGCGAGCCGATCAGATGCGACCTCCACCTGCTCCGCACCCCCTCGCGCCACGACAATCCTCGCCCGAGGGACTCTACCGGCGCCGCGGGATCGCGATGATGCTGCCATCGGGCCGGACGGTCTGGATCGAGGTTGTGTCCGGCGACCACCGCAAGGCGAAACCGCGTTCGTGGATCGCTCGATGATGGAACGAGCAGGTCAGGGCCAGATTTCGCTCGTCCGTGGTGCCACCGTGCTCCCAGTGGACCAGGTGATGGGCCTGGCACCACATCGCCGGGGCGGTACACCCCGCGAACGTGCAGTGCCGGTCACGGATGTCGATCACCTTGCGCAACGAGGGCGGGACCACCCGCGCTGAGCGCCCCAGCGCCAGCGGGACACCGCGGTTGTCGACAGTCATGGTCTGGACCACGGCATCGCAGGTCAGGCGCGCCCGGGCCAGTCCGGAGAGCCACAGCACCCCGGAGTCACCGTCCGAGCGGTCCAGCAGTTCGGCTCCCGACGGAGCCGCCAGGCCACCTGGGGCGACCAAGGAACTGCCCTCTCGCCGGGCCACAGGCTGGTCCGGACCGGGACCGGTGTCGAATCCGGCCCGGAGCTGAGCCCCACCTGCGTCGCTGATCACGACCATCACGTGCGGCCGCACGCCCTTGTGCACCGGCAGCCCGGCGGACAGTTCTGCACTGAGCAGGACGCCCAGGGCGTCGTGGCGCAGCGCAGCGAGTTCGCGTGGCGGGTCCTGCCCTCGGATCGCCTCGCACAGGGACTCCAGTGCCGCCGAGAGCGCCAGCCCGGTTTCGGTGTCCAACGTCCCGTTGAGGGCCCACATCCCGTCGGTGCCGAAGCGGGAGAGGTACAGCTCTCGGCGCTGTGCCTGCTCCGCCTGGGCATGGTCGATCACTGGCACCGCGATCCCGGCTGCCCGCAACTGCTCATCATGATGAGCATCGGCCAACGCGGCCCACCGTTCGACGAACCGCGCGAACCGCGGCTCGCTGAGCCGGGCCGCGGACTCGGTGGCCAACTCCTCGACGTCGGCCAGGGCGGCCAGCCGATGGTCCTTGGCCCGCGCCGCGCCCACCAACAGGCGCACATGACCCAATCGGACCTCCCCGGCCAGAGCCGCCTGCGCCATGCGCGGAACCATCCGCAGGTCGCGCCCGGCATGCATCCGGGTCCGGGCCGATGCCGGATGCTCGTGCCCCCGGGCGGCCACCCACGCCGCGCCCGAGCGAGCCCCATCCGCGGCCCAATCGCCGCCCGCCTCGAACTGGTCGGCCCACACTGCTCGCAAGGCGACCAGACGCTCCACGAGCCGATTCAGGCGCAGCGCCTCCGCACCGGTGGGCGGGCCGGCACCCATAGGCCCACCGGAACCACCGGCCCGAGCAGCGATCAGGTCCTCGACCTCCCGCTCCAGACCCGCGAGACCTGTTGCAACCAACATGACTACCTCCCCCGGGTGACGCGCCAGGGCACAACCCCTCCGCCACCACTACCGCTCGACGAATGTACGGGCTCTTCGATTCAGGAGCACTTGCAGGAATACGGCGCTCCGCACGGCCACCTGGCACCCGAGCCGCATGGCCCGCGATGCAATGACCCTCCGCCCGGCCCCATCGCCGGACCCGTCACCCGTCACCGGGGATCGATCTATCGAACTGATGTTCGAACCATATCCCATTCACCGCTCATGTCAAGGATGGGCAGTTGCGCCCTCATGCGGGGGAAAAGGCCAGGGGCCCGGTGTGTTGAGGTGAGCGTCGGAAGGGACCTGTGCTCGGTGATGGCTGGTGCCTGACGTGGCTTGGTTGGCTTAGTTGGCTTAGTTGGCTTAGTTGGCTTAGTTGGCGCATAATCGTCCAATGAGCGTTGAACCAGTCGAGTGGTCGGTGAGCCAGGCGCGGGATCGCTTCTCCGACGCGGTCAATCGCGCCGCGTTCGGTGGGGAGATCACCTACGTGACCCGCGGACGTGGACACGCGCGAGCAGCCGCGATCGTCCCGGCCGACCTGGTCGAGGCCTACGAGTCGCTGATCGACCAGCAGGACGGCGCGGTCGCAGCGCAGCGCCTCTCCGACATCGACGCTGGTCGCAGTCAGGTCATCTCCGCTGACGAGGTCGAGCGGCACCTCGGCTTGTGAATTGCCCGACCCGCTACACAGTCGGCTACGACCCCACAGCCCGCAAGGAGCTGGACAAGCTCGACCGGCAAGCGGCCCGACGGATCGCAGGAGCAATCGCCGCTCTCGGCACCGAACCACGACCAGCAGGGTCTCGGCGACTGGTCGGATACGACGCGCTGTGGCAAGTTCGGGTGGGCGACTACCGCGTGACCTACACCATCAAGGACACCGAACTGATCGTCCTCGCGCTGCGGATCGCCCACCGACGCGAGATCTACCGGCGGATCTGACTCGTCTTGGACTTGCGCGACGATCCGCAGCCGGGTCATGCCCCGCCTCCGGACCGGCTCGCCCTGGGTAGCCCGACAGGCGGCGCAGTGACGCATCGAGCGCCGCGACACCGGGACGGTACGCGGCGGTGGGATGCGGGTCGGTGCGAGCCCAACAGGGGCCTGCGTAGTCCCGGAGCGGTGTTCAGACGCCGGCGACGTAGGCGGTGAGGAAGTGCACGCCGTGGCGGTCGAGGTTGCCGCGGGCGCGGTCGTACTGCTCGGTGGTGCGGGGGTCGGCGTGGCGGGCCAGGATCTGGGCGTCGCGTAGCGGGACGCCGGCGTCCAGGGCGTTGGTGATCGCGGCGTGGCGCAGGGAGTGGGGGCCGATGTGCCGGGGCGCCGGTCGATCGGGTTCCCGGACACGGGTCGGCGGATCAGCGGCCCGGATGGCGCTGGCCGCGGCAGGCCTCCAGGACCCGCAGCACCGGGACCGTGAGGGGCATGGTGGCTGGCTTGTTTGCCCTTGCCGACCAAGTGCAGCACCCGGTAGCCGCGCAGGGTGTCGGCGTAGTCCTCGATCCGCACCCCGGCGGCTTCCGACGCCCGTAGGGCGTTGATGCCCAGCAGGAAGGCCAAAGCGCCGTGGTGGACGGTGAGGGTTTGGGCAACTTGCAGGAACCGGATCAACTCCAACCGGTCCAGGCCCTGGGTGCGGGACTCGTCTTGCTGCACCTGCGGTAGGCGGGCGTAGACGGCTGGGTCGGCGGTGATCAGTCCGTCGATGTGGGCGAACCGGAAGTACCCCCGGACGCCGTGCATCATCGTCACGATCGAGGAGTCCATCAGCCCCGAGTCGCCGAGCCCATGGATGTAGAGCTCGACGTGGGCCCGCTGGATCCCGGTC
>JBAVKQ010000019.1:0-15944 GCA_049688395.1 Candidatus Nanopelagicales bacterium | reverse complement strand
CGGCCAGGTCGATGAACGTCTCCCCGGCCCAGAAGTTGCCGCGCACGTACTGCACGATCCGTTCCACCCGCGGCTTGTCCTTCGGGGAGGCGACCCGGGCGGTGTCGGTGACGAACCCGGCGTGCTGGGAGTAGTCCAACCACCCGGCCGACAGCACCGGGTTGACCGGGTCCGGTCGGTGACGACCGGCTTCAGATTGTCCGGGATCAGGACCTTGAATACGCCCTGGAAGAACGTCCATGCGGCCTCGCAGCCGGCGATCACCGCGGCCAGGGTCTGGGAGTAGGACAACCACACGAACATGTGACGGCTCACGACCGCGGTGAAGATCAGGGCATGCACTTTGCGTCGCCCGGTGTCGGGGTCGAGCAGGAACCCCATCTGGGCGAAGTCGATCTGGCACTCCACCCCCGGCTCGCCGTCCACCACCCGGACCGTGGTGCCCTTCACCCGGAACCCGCACCGCTCCACCGCGTATCGGTGCAGCGTCCGATACGGCACCACGCACCCCGACCGGGCCAGCAGCGTCTCGACCTTCACCACCGACAACGGCTGATTCTGCTCGCTGCCCGTGACCCATGCCTGGATCTGGTCATGGCGGGCCTCCAACGCCTCCCACGCCTGGCCGTGCCCATTCGGGCGGGCCGGGCGGACCGCGTCGACCACAACCCCGACCAGCTCGTCGTCGACCGCATCGACACCCGAGTCGCGGGTCAGCCCCGCGGCCTGGGCGGCTTCCACGTACCGGCGGGCGGTCTTGCGGTCGACCCCCGCACGGCGGGCCACGACCCGCAGACCCTGCCCCTCCAACCAGCCCCGCAGCACCTCACGAACCTCAACCACGCTGACCTCCCTGAACCCCACAGTCGAACCTCCACGTCGGTGAACCCGGACGTGGCGATCAAACGCACGACTCACAAGCCCACACCGGCGACGCGCCGGGTGGTCCCATGACTGGCAATCCAGGTGGTCCCATGAAGCTGGCAGAAAACCAGTCAGCCTGGTCCCATGCTCATGGCAGGCGACACCCGATCTCGTGAAAGGTTGAGTAGGAGACAGAGAAAGATCGCAATTCGAGTCCAGTGAGAACCGGTACGGGGTAGGTCGGGGATCTTCCCAGCTGTCGTCGGGGCCACGCGGAGGACAGTGCGGCGTCCTCGGCACCCTTATCGGACAGCGAGAACCACACCTGCAGCAGGTACATCCGCAGCATCGTCTCCACCGGCTTGGGCTTGCGGCCCATCTCCCCGGAGTAGTAGTGCGGCTCGATCTACCCCACCCACCGGGCCCAGGGAATCGTGGCATCCATCGCCTCCAAGAACCGTTCGCGGCGAGAGACCCGCCGACGACTGCCATACTCAACATCAGTAAACTCAGCTGCTCACGAGACATGCCCCATGATCCCGCCGCCCTTGGCCACCGGCCCGCAGCCACCCGGACACCGAGAAGATCGGTGCCCCGCCGGTAGATGAGAGGCGCCTCATGCGAGGCTCATGTCCGGTTCATCGTGGTGCCTCATCGTGGGGTGGTGGTCGATCATCTGGCGTTGCTCACGGGGCAGGACGTGGGTCACATTCTGGCCGCCGGTGTGGCGGGATCAGGAGGCGAGATCCTGGCCTGGTCCTCTGGAACGGTGGCGCATCGGCCCGGTTCGTTGACTACCGCATCGTTCCGGGCGCAGGTGCGCTGGGGCGACCGGGTCAGCGACGAGACCCTGGTGGCCAGTGCCGGCGGCGACCCGATCCTCAGCCCGGCCCCCGGGGTCGTGGTGCTCGGCGATGGGGTCGACCAGGTGAGCCTGTGGCGGTTCCCCTCCGACCCGGTGCTGCCAGGGCTGGCTGTCGCGGCGGACCCTGCTCGGCTGCGCACGGTCCTGGCGGGCCTGGGGGTGGCGGGGTTCTCGCCGACGGACGGTCCGCTGGAGTTGCGTTTGCTCACCTACCGACCGTGCCGGCGAGCGGTGATCCAGGCCAGTACCCCGAGCAACGCCGTCTTCGTACGGGTCATGCGTCCCAAGAAGGTCCAGGCTTTGCACCAGCGGCATGTCCTGCTGCACTCGGCGGGGGTCCCGGTGCCCCGCTCATGGGGCTGGACAGACGACGGCCTGCTGGCGATCGAGGCGATCCCCGGATCGACGCTGCGTCACCACCTGCACTCCGATGGCCCCCTCCCGGACGCGGGCACCCTGACCGGGCTGCTGGACCGGTTCCCTGCGGCCATGCTGGATCTGCCGCTGCGCAGGTCCTGGGCTGATGAGTCAGCGCACTATGCCGGCGTGGTGGGCTCGACCGTGCCCGCCGAACATGACAGGGCCGCCGCTCTGGCGACGGCGATCGCCGCTGGGCTGGCCGGGCTGGAGCCTGACCGACCAACCCATGGCGATTTTCACGACGACCAATTGCTGATGAACGGCGCACGCATAGGCGGACTGCTCGATGTCGACACCGCAGGACCCGGGCGCCGAGCCGACGACCTGGCCACCCTGTTGGCCCATCTGCACGCATCGGTCCTGGGCGGGGCCCCCCACCCGGATCGGTTGGGTGCGGTTGCCCTGGGCTGGCAGCAGGCCGCGGAGCGCGAGGTGGACGCCGCGGAGTTGCGTCTGCGGGTGGCCGGCGTGCTTCTCACCCTGGCCACTGGCCCGTTCCGCACGCAGCAGCCGGGCTGGGCGAAGGCGACTACGCTGCACATAGAGGCGGTTCAGCGGTGGGTCGAGTCAGCTCAGCAGTTGCGGCCCTGATGGGACTCCGCCTTCCTCCGCGGCGATCAGGAAGGGTGGGCGTGCAGGACCCCGGCGTGGGAGGCAGTGGTCGGGGTGACCTGCCCGGTGCGTCCACGCCTGGCTGGAGAATCCCCACCGCAGACGGCCGCGATCCGGGTTGGTCGATCAGGAGCACCCGCTGGTGGCGGCCCGCAGTGTCGGTGCGGGCCCGGGTGCTGGCATCGGTGCTAGCGATGGCGCTGCTGGGTATGACGATCGCCGGCGTGTCGGTTTACCTGGTTCAGTCCCGCACGCTCTCGTCGTCCATCACGTCCGCCCTCGAGCAGGAGGTGGCTGAGTTCCGGGCACTGGCTGAGACCGGTCTGGACCCCGACACAGGAGAGCGGTTCACCAGCATCGAGCAGCTGTTGCGGGCGGCCCTGCAGCGCAATGTCCCCAACCGCAACGAGACCTTCCTGACCTTCCTGAACGGTGCCCCGCTTGCCTTCAACGGCGGTGAGCGCCCGATCGCCCTGGAGGCCGAGCCGGCGGTCCTGGCCGCGGTTGGCGCCCTGCCGCCGGACTCCGAGGTGATCATTCGCGACGTGGCCACCTCAGCTGGTCAGGCGCGCGTGGCCATCGTCCCGGTTCAGTTGGGGGCGGAAGCCGAAGTCGGCAGCTTCGTCATGGCCTATGCCGTCGACCGGGAGCTGGAGGACCTCCAGCAGCTCGGGCGCATCTATGCCCTGGTCTCGCTGGCCACCCTGCTGCTCATCGGCGCGGCTGGATGGCAGGTGGCCGGCCGGCTGCTGCTGCCGTTGCGGGGTCTGCGCGAAGCCACCCAGCGGATCAGCGAGACAGACCTCAACGAACGCATCCCAGTGCGCGGCAACGACGACATCTCCGACTTGACCCGGACCTACAACGACATGCTCGATCGCCTCCAGAACGCCATTGACACGCAGCGACGGTTCCTCGATGACGCTGGCCACGAACTGCGTACGCCGATCACGATCATCCGCGGGCACCTGGAGCTCCTCGATCCGCACGACCCGCAGGACTTCATCGAGACCAGGGCCCTACTCCTCGACGAGATCGACCGGATGGGACGGATAGTGGCCGACCTCATCCTGTTGTCGAAGGCCCAGAGGCCCGACTTCCTCGAGCTGCACCCGATCGACGTGGCCAGCCTGACCGTGGACGCGAGGCAGAAGGCACAGATGCTCGGCGACCGTCAGTGGGTCATCGAGTCCTGCGCCAACGGCGTCATCGACGGTGACCCCGAACGACTGACGCAGGCACTGCTGGAATTGGCGCAGAACGCGATGAAGTACAGCGACCCAGGGTCGACCATCGGGATCGGAAGCAGCTTGGCCGACGGGCAGGCGCGCCTGTGGGTGCACGACCAGGGCTGCGGTATCGAATCCACTGACCTCGACCGGGTATTCGAGCGATTCAGTCGAGGGCCGACAGAGCGGACCATTGACGGATCGGGTCTCGGATTGTCGATCGTGTCCACCATCGCCACCGCTCATGGAGGTCATATGGCCGTCGACAGCCAGCCCGGCACCGGGTCCACGTTCACGATCGTGCTCCCCGCCAGCGACGAGGCCGTCGAGGACCTGCCCGCGAATACTCCGGGCGAGTCTCCGCGGGCCACAGCCCAGGTTGGGCGCCCGCATTCCGCATCGAGCCCCGCACCATGAGCCGGATCCTAGTCGTTGAGGACGAGACCCGGATCTCGAGCTTCATCGCCAAGGGGTTGCGCAGCAATGGGTTCACCCCCACCGTGGTCGCCGACGGGCCGTCTGGGTACGACTACGCCTTGACTGGAGACTTCGACCTCGTCGTCCTCGACATCGGCCTGCCCCTCATGGATGGCTTCACTGTCCTGGACCGTATCCGCCGAGCTGGCGGCGCCATCCCCGTGATCATCCTCACAGCACGGGCGTCATCTAGCGATACGGTCGCCGGGCTCGAGGGCGGCGCCGATGACTACATGGTCAAGCCCTTCAAGTTCGAGGAACTCCTGGCGCGGATCCGGCTCCGGCTGCGGGCTGATCGGGCAGGTGAACGCACGGTGCTGATACATGGCGACCTGACCCTGGATCTGCGTACCCGACGCGCCCAGATCGCCGGACGTACGATCGACCTCTCGGCACGGGAGTTCGTCCTGGCCGAGACCTTCATGCGCAACCCCGGTCATGTACTGTCCCGGGAGCAACTGCTCAGCAGAGTCTGGGGATACGACTTCGAGCCGGGCTCCAACGTGGTCGACGTCTACGTGCGCTACCTGCGCCGCAAGCTCGGCGCGGACCGGATCGAAACCGTGCGCGGGATGGGCTACCGGCTCGCCGATCCTCGATGAGGAACCTCTCACCGACCTCTCCTTCGCATCTCATCCCGACGGCCCAGTCTGGGATCACGCCCAGGACGCAGCCCGCGCCCCCCCGGGTCCCCGAGCAGAGGAGCAGATGATGAGTGAGTCCAAGAGGTGGCTGGTGGTCAGCGGCGCTTTGGCCCTGGGGGTCAGCGCTGCGGCGCTGACCGGAGGCCTAGCCGGACAGGCGCAGTCCGTGGGTCCCGGAGTCACGGTCAATCCCGCAGCGGCCAGCGCCTCGGCCATCCCCGGCCAGGACGCCATGGCCACCATCCTCGCCACCGCCGATGACGCAGTCGGCCAAGGTATGACGAGCGCGGACCCGGCCGATTCCTCGGCCAACACCGCGAACTCCCCGGTGTCGGCGAACACCCCGGCCTCCCCGAACTCCCCGGTGTCGGCGAACACCCCGGCCTCCCCGAACTCCCCAGTGTCGGCGAACACCCCGGCCTCCCCGAACTCCCCAGCGTCGGCGAACACCCCGGCCTCCCCGGCCAGTCCCGCCAGTGCGGTGTCCCCGGCATCACCGGTCTCCGCTGCCTCCCCAGCCAGCCCGGCGTCGCCGGCCTCAGCCGACTGACAACGCGTGGGATAGGGAGCCGGCCTCGGTTGCCCAACTCGCTTGGGCCGGCCCCTTTCCACAAGCGCCTCGCTCAAGGGCCCCGCGAGAAGAAGCTGAGCGGGTGGCCATGGGCCCCGGGAGCGGCACGATGCTGAGGACGCGGGCGCTGCGTCATTGCGCCGCGAATCGCGCGCAGCCGAGCGCGTTCAGGATGGCGGCAACTTGCGTGCGAGGGTCACGTGGACTTCGGCGACGGCCTCGGCAGTCAGTGGCCCTTCGGCCTGAAGTTGCGAGTACTGCTTCCGGGGCCACAGTGCCTGGAGGCTGCGAGTGGTGAAACTTCCGCCGATCAAGAGCCAGTCGGCGTCGATGAAGCAGAGAGCTCCGCGAACCGGGGTATCGGCATCGAGGACTCCGCGCACAACGCCGATCTGCTTGAGCACCCCATCGATGAGCTTGGTGCAGTCGCGAGAACCGACCAGGAGTCGTTCGACCCGGGGTCGGAGTAGGCCCCCGTCAACCTTGAGGTGACGGCGGCCGCGGTACTTCTTGGCATCGATGACGTAGACGCCAGTGGCCGTCACTGCGATGTGATCGATGTTCGCCATGCTTGTCGGGACCCGCCGGTCATTCAGCAGCCGGACGGCGTAGGCGAGCCGATCCAATCCTCGGCCGAGCTTCTCCTCTCCCACGGCGCCGACGTCCCATGCAGCCGTGGATTGGGGCTCGTTGAAAGCTGCATCCCGTTGACCGTCGAAATGTGCGGCTGGCGGTCTGCTGCGGTCACCAGGACGGTGATGCCCAGGAGTTCGTGTCGTGACCGACCCGAGCACTTCAACCATTCGCCGTGGATTCAGAAAGGTGGATGTGATGGCACAACTGCAGCTCCTCACCGCGGCATTGGATGCTGCCTTGTCTGGCGATCCCGAGATCTCCGATGTCGTCTGGCTTGATGTCTGATCGCAGCCTGACGCCTACGCCGTCGATGGGCCGGGTTGGATCGAGAAACAACGCCGCCATCGAGAGCTCCATCTCGCTGCTGCAGGAGAACGTCCTGGATACCAGGCGGTGGCAGACCCGCGAGGACCTGCGCCTGGCGATCGTGATCTGGATCGAAACCAAGTACAACCGACGCCGCCGACAACGCGTCCTGGGCAAGCTCAACCCGGTCGAGGTTGAGATCATCTGCACGGCCGCAGACGCGGCTTGAGAACCACCAACCCCGAGTGTCAGCCAACCCGGGGGCAGACCCAGATCATCGCCGCTGCTACCGAGTTGGCGGGGCTGGAACACGCCAGGTATGAGTCGACACTCCACCTTCGAGGTGCTGCATACCGCCGCGAGTGACTGTCCAGCAAGACGCGGTGGTGCACCACGTCCGTGGACGCAACGTGGTCGGCCGTTCTCCTGTCATCTCACCCAGCGTGACCGAGGCAGGAGCGGCCCACACCCGAGATGAATTTGGCCGCTGAAGTGTCGGACTGGGGTGTGGCTTACCCCTAGCATGTATCTGAGAGGGCCACTGGGCGGGGTGTGGGTGCCTGCCTCAGGCCCGTTGACTCCTGCCGCTGAGCCGCCGGAAGGGTGCCTCGATCCCGAAGGACAGGGCGAGCATGGCAGCGAGGACCGATACGGCCCCCAGGCTGATCCTGGCGCCGTAGAGGGTGGCGTTGATCGCCGACGCGGTCGAGGGCATGGCCGCGACGCCGATCATCACGAACCCCGCTGACCCCAGCGCTGGGCGTGCTGCTTTGGCCAGCGCGTAGTCGCGGGCGTGGACGACGTCGGCGACGGGCAGGGATCCCACGGAGACGACGGCGACCAGGACGTACAGCACGATCACGAATGCCACGGACACGTAGTAGGCGATGGTCAGGGTGCGCTGCGGGTCGGCGACGTCCTCGGCGGCGTTGGCGATGAGCTCGAAGCCCTCGTAAGGGACCGTACTGAATCAAGTCAGTTTGTTTCGGGTGTGTCGCGTGTCGGGTGCAACGTGTAGTTCCACTCTGGGTGCCACTGATCTCGGGTGATGGGCAGAGCCTTCATCTGTTGATCGGTGATCTTGATTCCGGTGGGGTAGGTGCCTGGGTCGAGTTCGGCGGTCACGCTCAGCCCGGTCGTGGTGGTGGTGGCGCCGATCAGGTTGAGGATGGTCTCGTGGCTGGTCAGTGGCTGGCCTGCCCAGTTCCTGGTGATTTGGGAGAACAGCCGGTGCTCGATTTTGTTCCACTTCGACGTGCCCGGTGGTAGGTGACACACGCTGATCTCCAGACCGGACTCAGCTGCCAGTGTGGCGAGCTCGGTTTTCCAGGTGCGGCGGCGGTTGCCGTTGGCTCCACCGGAGTCGGCGGTGATCAGCAGCCGCTTCGCGCAGGGGTAGGACGTCTTGCCTACCCGGTTCCACCAGGTGCGCAGCGTGTTGACCGCGAACGCGGCGGTTTCATGATCGACCCCCACATTGACCCAGCCGGTGTTGGCGGCCACGTCGTAGAGTCCGTAGGGGATGGCCTTGCCCAGTTCGGGGTTCATGAAGTCGTGGACATCGACTCGCTCAGGATCGCCGTGTGGCCGCCAGGTCTTTCCGTTGTTCTTGTATTGGCCAACCAGCTCCTTCTTCTTGCAGTCGATGCTGAGCACCGGGTCACCGACCTGCCGGTGAGGGTGTCAGATTGTCTGTGTAACGGAGATCCGGTCGACCACTTGAAGGAGATTGACTGTGACTGTGACCAAGGACATGGAGACCAGCGTGGAGCCTGAGGCTCGCCGGTTGCGCCGGGAGCTGTTCGGCGACGAGGTGTTGGATCGGCTGATGGCCGCCACGGACGAGCGTGGTGTCGCGTTGACCGGTGAGGGTGGGTTCCTGCCGGAGATGATCAAGGCCGTCCTGGAGCGGGGGATGGACGCGGAGCTGACCGGTCACCTGGGCTATGAACGGGGCGACCCGGGCGGACGTGGCTCGGGGAACTCCCGCAACGGCAGTACGGCCAAGACGGTGGCCACCGAGGTCGGGGACCTGCGCCTGGATCAGCCGCGGGACCGCAACTCGAGCTTCGCCTCGACGTTGGTGCCCAAGGGGGCCCGGCGCCTGGGCGGGTTGGAGGACATGATCATCAGCCTGTACGCCGGCGGGATGACGATCCGTGACATCGAGCATCACCTGGCCGCCACGCTGGGCACCGAGATGTCCCGCGAGACGATCAGCAAGGTCACCGACGCCGTCCTTGAGGAGGTCAGCACCTGGCAGTCCCGCCCCCTCGAGGCGTTCTACCCGGTGCTCTACCTCGACGCCCTGGTGGTCAAGATCCGCGACGGCGCGCACGTGACCAACCGGGCCGCGTACATCGCCGTGGGCGTCGATATGGACGGTGTCAAGCACGTTCTGGGTATCTGGGTGCAGGCATCCGAGGGCGCGAAGTTCTGGGCCGGGGTCTGCGCCCAGCTCGCGAACCGGGGCGTCAAGGATGTCCTGATCGTGTGCTGCGACGGGCTGACCGGGTTCCCCGAAGCGATCGAGGCGACCTGGCCCGAGGCCACCGTCCAGACCTGCGTCGTGCATTATGCCGACCTCCGTATTATGCCGATGTGGTCGGCGTTCTGGCCACGGGCTGGGGGTTCTGGCTTGCTGAGGTCGGCATAATCCCGGGGATTGTTCGACGCTGGCTGTCCATCTCGTGGAAGGGACAGCGTCGTGGTCAAGGTGTTGAGTTCGTTCGTGCGTGGGCCGTTGGAGGCCTACGTCCCGGGGTTCGCCGAGGAGTTGCTCGGGCAGGGCTATACGCGGTCCTCGGCCGCGCAGCACATGTGTTTCATCGCGCATCTGGATCGGTGGATGTCAGCCGAGGTACTCGAGGTGGGCGACTTGAGCGGGCCGGTGATCGGCGACTACCTGGCCGGCCGGCGGGCGAGCGGGTACGTGGAGTACTTGTCGGGCAAGGCGATGCGCCCGCTACTGGACTACTTGGGACCGTTGGGCGTGCTGCCGCCGGAGGAGCCGGTCGACCCCGGGCTGGTGGAGGGGCTGCTGGGTCGGTACGGGCAGTATCTGCTGGTCGAGAGTGGCCTGACCGCGGGCACGGTCCGCGGCTACGTCGACGCGGTCCGCCCGTTCGTCGCGGGCCGGCAGCGGGGCGACGTCCTGGACTGGGCCGGGTTGACCGGAGCCGACGTGTCCGAGTTCGTCGTGATGGCTTGTCCTGGGCGGGCGGTCGGGACGGCGAAGTTGATCGTCTGCGCGTTGCGGTCGGTGCTGGGCTGGCTGCATCTGACCGGGGAGATCCCCGCTCCGTTGGCCGGCGCAGTCCCGGCGGTCGCCGGCTGGCGGCTGACCGGGCTGCCCAAGGGCCTGACCGCGGGGCAGTTGCGGGCGCTGCTGGCCAGCTGCGACCGGCGCACCGCCACCGGCCGGCGTGACTACGCGGTCCTGCTGCTGCTGTCCCGGCTGGGGCTTCGGGCCGGGGAGGTCGCCGCCCTGAGGCTCGAGGACATCGACTGGCGGGCCGGGCAGATCCAGGTGCGAGGCAAGGGCAACCGGATTGAAGGGTTGCCGCTACCCGCGGACGTCGGCGCGGCGATCGCCGCCTATCTGCGTCGGGGCCGGCCGGGCACCGCCCTGGACCGGGCTGTGTTCGTTCGGGTGCATGCCCCGCACCGGGCGTTGAGCACCGGCGGGATCACCATGATCGTGTTCGACAACGCCGCCCGGGCGGGTCTGGGCAAGGTTCATGCCCACCGGCTGCGGCACACCGCCGCGACGCAGATGCTGCAGGCGGGCAGCCCGCTGGCCGAGGTGGGTCAGGTGCTGCGGCACCGCTCGGCGCTGACCACCGCGATCTACGCCAAGGTGGATCGTGACGCGCTGGGCGTGCTGGCCCGCCCCTGGCCGGTCACTGCCGAGGGCGGTGCGTCGTGACCGGGGAGTTGCGTGCGCAGGTGGCCGACTACCTGGCGGTGCGCCGGGCGCTGGGTTACCAGTTGGAACGCCCGGAGAAGCTACTCGGCCAGTTCGCCGACTACCTCGACCAGATCGGGCAGTCCCGGGTCACGGTGGCCGCCGCGCTGGACTGGGCCCGGCTACCGGTCGGCGGGGACTCGAGCTGGTGGGCCTACCGGCTGTCGGTCGTGCGCGGGTTCGCGACCTGGGTCCACACCCTGGACCCGGCCCACGAGGTACCCGCCGCGGACCTGCTTCCGGCGCGGTCCCACCGGGCCAGCCCCTACCTGTATTCGGCGGCCGACATCGCCGCGCTGATCCAGGCGACCGCGACGCTGCGCACACCGCTGCGCCAAGCGACCTACGCCACCCTGATCGGGCTGCTGGCAGTGACCGGGATGCGAGTCGGGGAGGTGATCAACCTCAACCGCGCCGACCTGGACCTGCCCGAGGGCCGGCTACTGGTTCGCAACGCCAAGTTCGGCAAGACCCGGGAACTGACCCTGCACCCCACGACCGTGGCTGCGCTGCACCGATACGGCCAGCTGCGCTCTCGGTCCGCGCCGGTCGGCGCGTCGCCAGCGTTCCTGGTGTCCACCGCCGGCTCCCGGCTAATGTATTGCAACGTCTGGTCAACGTTCCACCGGCTGGTCGGTCTCGCGGGACTGCCACCCCGGACCGGAACATGCCGACCCCGGATCCATGACCTGAGGCACTCCTTCGCGGTCACCGCGATGCTCGACGCCTACGCCAACGGGCAGGACGGACAGACCCGCCTGGCGCTCGTGTCGACGTGGTTGGGCCACGTCCACCCGGCCAGCACCTACTGGTACCTCACGGCGTCCCCGGAACTCATGGCCCAAGCCGGGGCGCGACTGGACACCTACCTGGACGGTCGGCCATGACCGCGCTGGCCCCCACCCTGCAGGCGTTCTTCACTGAACGCCTGACCCGGCAACGCGACGCCAGCCCGCACCCCATCGCCAGCTACCGCGACACTTGGCGGCTGCTGCTGACGTACACCACCACCTGGAACGGGATCCCGCCGTCCCGGCTGGACCTGGCCGACCTCGACGCGCCGCTGATCGGCGCGTTCCTGGACCACCTCGAACACGACCGCGGCAACAGCGTGCGCACCCGCAACAACCGGCTGGCCGCCATCCACTCACTGTTCCGGTTCGCCGCCCCGGCCCACCCCGAACACGCCGCCAGCATCGCCCGGGTACTGGCCATCCCCCCCAAACAGTTCGACCGAGCCGTGATCACCTACCTCACCGAAACCGAAGTCACCGCACTGCTGGGCGCCTGCGACCAGGCCACCTGGACCGGGCGCCGCGACCACGCCCTGCTCGCGCTGGCCGTACAGACCGGGCTGCGGATCTCCGAACTGACCGGCCTGTCCCGCGCCGACATCCACCTCGGGTCTGGGGCCCACGTCGCCTGCCACGGCAAGGGCCGCAAGGACCGGATCACCCCACTCAGCCGCGCAACGATCGCCGTGCTGCGCGACTGGCTGCGCGAACGCGCAGGTGACCCGGCCGCGCCGCTGTTCCCAAACCGCCGCGGCCAGGCGCTGAGCCGGGACGCGATCGAGCACCGCATCGCCATCTACACCGCCAAAGCCGCCGAACAGTGCCCGACGCTGCGCGGCAAGGCCGTCACCGCCCACACCCTGCGCCACACCACCGCGATGCGACTGCTCCAGGCCGGTGTCGACACCGCGGTGATCGCCCTCTGGCTGGGCCACGTCAGCATCGAGACCACCCAGATCTACCTGCACGCCGACCTGAGTATCAAGGAACACGCCCTCGCCCGGACACGACCAGCCGGCGCCAAACCAGGCCGATACCAGCCCCCCGACACACTGCTCGCCTGGCTCGAGAACCTCTGATTATGCCGACCTCAGCAAGCCAGAACCCCCAGCCCGTGGCCAGAACGCCGACCACATCGGCATAATCCGGAGGTCGGCATAATGCACGTCATGCCGATGTCGGCATGACGTGCACCTGATTCGGGCCTCAATGCGGTTCGTGTCCTACGGCGACCGCAAGGCCATCGCCGCGATGCTGCGCCCGATCTACACCGCCCCCGACGAGGACGCCGCACTGCTGGCCCTGGGTGAGTTCACTGACTCGCCCCTGGGCCGCAAGTACCCGGCAGCAGTCGCGACCTGGGAGAACGCCTGGGACCGGTTCACCCCGTTCCTGGCGTTCGGCCCCGCGCTGCGCAAGGTCATCTACACCACCAACAGCATCGAGTCGCTGAACTACCAGCTGCGCAAGATCATCAAGAACCGCGGACACTTCCCCAACGACGCCGCCGCGGTCAAGCTGCTCTGGCTGGCGATCCGCAACATCGAGGACAAGAGAGCCCGAGAACGCGCCAAGGAAGCCGGCCAACCCAAAGGCGTGCCCCGCAAAGCACCCGGCAAACTCGTCGAAGGTGCCACCCTCCAAGGCTGGAAAGCAGCCCTCGGCGAACTCGCCCTCGTCTACCCCGACCGCATCAACCGCTACCTGTAAACCAACCCAGACCAGCACTTCTTACACAGACAACTTGACAAGCCCTTCGGCGGCGGCCATCCGCAGGCCCAGGACGGCTTCGACCTGGGTCAACGCCCGGAGCAGGGCGCGGACATCGGCCACTGGTCGCTCCCCGGTGTCCAATCCCACGGGCAGGACCCCTTCAGCGACCAGCGCCCGGACCGAGACCGGCAGCCCGGCGACCCCGGCAGACACGTCCCGATCCGGGTCGTCGGGCACCGAACCACCCACCCGACCCGCCCGGTCCGGTCGGGCCGAGCTATCTGCCCGGTCCGGCTGGCCCGAGCTGTCCGGCGCGGGTGTGTCGGGGTGTTCGCGCAGGTCCACGGTGTCCGGGCCCGGTGCGGGCCGGGTCGTGAGGTGGTCGTCGTTGTGCACTGCATCCCCCATCTATCGAACTGGTGTTCGAATCGAATCACGTCCAAGCGAGCCGGCACCCACAACACGCGTGTCTGTGGATAGCGGCGCAACCGGCATCCACGAGGCGCGGGCCCAGGATCCCCCACCTCCGGTCGAACGCACCGGCGCGGCCTCGGTCGCACGCAGCCGTGCCATCGCGGCACCGCCCGACGACGACCTCTGGTCCTCTTCGGGAGCCGCCGCACGTGCCACAGAGGGGCAAGCTACCGACAGCGAGATTCCGCGCCCGATGCGTGAGGGGTGGTTCTCGGTGGGTCAACCCCGCCCAGGTCGCACGCCGAACCGCGCCGAACCGCAACCGCGCTGCGCCGCGCCATGGACTCAGACCACCGGGGGGCGCCCGGCCCGGGTCAGCGCCCAGACCGTGGGCCAGTGCATCGGTCGGAGTTCGCCCGGGTCCATCTGCCACCCCTCGCGGAAGCCTGCCCGCCAGGCCCGTCGGGAACCCGGGTCGCGCACGCGCGCAGCGGTGATCGCCGCCCAGGTGCCGGTGTAGACCGGCCGGAGCACCGCGGGCAGGTTGCGCCGGGCCAGCAGCACCCGGTTGCGGGCGTTCATGTGCCAGAACTCCTCGTGCCGCCGCGGGTCGATCACCGGATGATGGATCTCGATGTCCCCGGCGTACCAGGGCACATACCCGGCGTCCCACACGCGCCAGCACAGCTCGATGCCCTCGTGGGCGTAGAAGAACAGCCCCGGCCAGCCGCCGGCCTGGTCGAACACCGCCCGCCGGATCGCCACGGCCCCCTCCCACAAGGAGGTCGCCGGACTGGGCTGCCCCGGGTCGCCGGTGCGCAGCCGCGGCACCCAGCGCCCCGGTGCCGGCCGGCCACTGGGGTCGACCACCCGAGGCTGGATCAGCCCGATCTCCGAGCGCGCGGCGAACAGCGCCCCGAACCTGGCCAGGGTGTCCGGGGATGCCAGGGCAGCATCGTCGTCGAGGAAGAAGATCAGGTCACCGGACACGTGCTCCACGCCGGCGTTGCGACCGGCCGGGATGCCGACGTTCTCGGGCAGCGCGTGCCCACGCACGCCGTCGGGCAGGTCGGTGGGCACCCAGCCGTTGCCGACCACGACGATGTCGGTACGCACCCCGACCTGGGCCAGCACCGAATCCAGCCCCCGGCGCAGGTCCTCGGGACGCTGGCCCATGGTCAGCACCACGACACCGAACATCGGCGGGTCAGGACTCATCGGGCACCTTCAGCTTCGTGGAGGACAGGATGGCCAGCAGGTGCCCCGGCACCGTGAGTGCGGCGAACGCCAGCATGACCACCAGCAGCGCGCGGGTGACCGAGGTGCCGCCGAGCACGGCATCGCCCAGGGCGGCGACGAACGCCAGCATCGTCATCTCCACCGAGTGGAAGATGCGATTGAACGGCAGGAGGCGGACCAGGCTGCGCGCGCCGGCGAGCCCGCTGCTGGTGGGCGTGCCCACGCCCGCCACATCCTCCAGCCGAGGCAGGCCGGTGAACGCCCGGGAGACGTGCACCATGTCGTTGAGCGCCTTGTTGAACATGATCAGCAGCGCGAGGATCGCCCCGCCGTAGGCGTACGGCCCGGGCTGCGACCAGCTGATGTCCGCGCCGGCGGCCCGGATGCCCAGGGCCACCGGGATCACCGACTCGGCGGTGTAGTGCCCGACCTTGTCCAGGAACGTCCCGGCCGGGGAGAACGTCCGGCGCCAGCGGGCCACCTCCCCGTCGCAGCAGTCCCAGAGCATCTGCAGCTGTCCGAGGAACAGTGCCAACAGCGCTCCGGGGATCCCCGGGATCAGCAGCGCGAGCCCCGCGCTGGCCCCGGTGATGATCATGAACCAGGTGACGGTGTTGGCCGAGACCGGCGTGCGCAGCAGCACCCGGGTCAGGTACGGCGAGATCTGGCGCAGGTAGACGTCGGCGACCCAGTGCTCGGAGTTCTTCCGCCCGCGCACCGCCGGGGGCTGGGTGACCTCGCGCAGCTCGGCGATGGTGGGCCGCTCGGGCCGGGCGGACTGCTCAGGCATGGGCCCCATCCTTGCCGCTCATCGACCGGATCCACTGCCCGGACCCCGCCAGGACGAACAGCAGCCCCAGCAGCACGCTGCCCCACCCGAGCAGCCCGGTCAGCGCCTGCGCGCCGATGAGCGCGGCAGCAACCACTAACAGCGTCCGGCCGTCCCAGCCGAGGCCCGCCCACACCAACCAGCGGGGCGCCGCCGCACCACCAAGCGCTCGATACAGGGTGTCGTAGTGGTGGAACACGACCACGAACACCCAGGCGAACAGCCACGCGCCGCGCTCGGGGGCCACCAGCGCCACGGCCAGCCAGACGGCGGCGAGTTCCAGGACCCGCATGCCCGCCGGCCAGGCCCACCCGAACGCGCCGGCCAGTGGGTCGCGCCGGCCCACGGCCGCCTGCCACAGCGG
>JBAVKQ010000018.1:0-11488 GCA_049688395.1 Candidatus Nanopelagicales bacterium | reverse complement strand
CTCCAACCACGACCCTTCCGGTACCCCCGTGATTGCGGCGGCGGCCTGCCCCTGGGCCTCGCTGCTGAGCTCCACCCGGGAGGCACCGCCGGGTTGGGTGAGCTGGTTGACCGGCAGCACGACCGCGGCCACCGCAGCCCCGATCGACCCGATCAGGATCAGCGCGCCGAGCAGGTCGAGCACGACGGTGCGGGTGGCGGCCTCGGTGCGGGCCAGTCGGCTGGTGGGCTGCTCGGACATCGTTGCTCCCCTGGGTTGGCTTTACGATGATCGTAAACCACGATAGTCGTTAAGTCGCCGCGAGGGGTCAGAGGACGGGGGGTGGATCCCGATCACCGACCGAGCCGTGCGGGGGCAGTCCCGCACTTGCGTTCCCCGGCTCACCCTCCGATCACGGGTGACCGATAGCCGCCTGTGGACGCGGGTACCGCGTGCGGTGCGTTCTGTCGATGCTGGGGGGTGCGTTGGGTGGTTCGCGACGCCGTCACGTGCGGGGAAGCACGGCGAGGTTCCATGCAGCTGGGGCCCGAGAACGTTTCGGTTACTGGCCGCACATCCCGTCCGGTGTGCAGGTCCAGAGTTCGGCATGGTCGCGGATCTGCTGCGGGATCTGGTCGACGAGGGTCGTGGTGACGTCGACGTCCTCGATGACGGTTCCGGCCGGGATCGACCCGAGTTCCTGGACCTGGATGGTGCGCTCGCCGACGTAGGCGCCGGTGGTCGGGTCGATGATGATCTCTTCCCGTTGCCCGTCGCGGGTCTCGAGCCGGCCGATCGAGATCTGGCCGTCGGGGTGGCGTTGGACGATGTCGACGCCCGGCACGGTCTCGAGCACCCGGAACAGGGCGGCTCGCAGGTCGGCTGGCACCACGCCGGAGCGCAGCGCATCGGCGATGGTGACCAGGACCTCGCCGTCGTGGGACCGACCTCGTCCGCGGGTGTCGTTGTAGAGCTGGTCGCGCAGCTGGTCGGGGTCGCGCGGCAGCCCGGCCAGCCACGCCTGAGTGGGTTCCTGCCACGATCCCGCGGTGTCGTTCGGGACCAGGTCGGTGGTCCAGGTCTGACCAGGTCCGCCTCTGGCGTCGGCCGGAGGCTCACCGAACAGCACCTCGGCAACCTCGGTAGGCGAGTCGACGTACCAGCTGGGCCGTGACCCGTCGACCGCGACGTAGGCGACTCTGGCGCCGCGGGTCAGCCACACACTGCTGGACTCCCCGTCCGCGGGAGCGGCATTACCGGGCCCGAGGGCCAGTTGGATGCCTGCGGTCGTGATCCTCCAGAACTGCTCAGGCCCGGCCTGCTGGTCCAGGGCGGTGATGTCAGCGGCAGTGGCGGCCCGGTCCAGCGCGTCGGCCGCCGCAGGCGTGGCCGCACCCTGGGGCAGCCCGACAGCCACCACCACCAAGGCAACAGCGCTGGCCCCGGCGGTGGCAGCCACCAGCAGGCCGACCCGGCTGCGGTGACGCGGTGCTGGTGAGCGCGTTGCGGCCGGGCTCCGGGTGGTGATCACCGGGTTCGCGGTCTTCAGCTGGGCCATGGCGCTTCGTGTGGAGGTCATCGCCGGTCTCCTTCCGGGATCGGGACTGGGCCGGGCAGGGATGCCCCGGGGTCGAGTGGGTCGAGGTCGCTTTCACGGGTCAGGGCTGCGGCGAACCGGCGCCGTGCACGCAACCAGCGCACCCGGGCAGCCCCCGGCGAGCATCCGAGGACTTCGGCGACTTGGGCGAAGGACAACTCATCCCACACCCGCAGAAGCAGCAGTTCCCGGTCACCCGGCGCCATCCGATCCAACGCCTTGGCGACCTGCGCGCTCAGGGCCTGGACATCGGCCGGACCGATCGTGTGCGGGGCCATCGCCCGGTCACTCATCGCGCGCTCCTCCCGCGCCACCCGGCGCGTGTCGTCGCGGACGTGCTGACTGAGCACGTTGCCCGCCGTGACCAGCAGCCAGGGCAGCCCGATCGCTGGACCGACGTCGCCTGACTGCCGCGGGGCGCAGAGGTGCTGCCACGCGATGGTGAACACGTCCGCGGCCACGTCCTGGGCCAAGGCGAGGTCGCCCGCGGGACGGGTCCGGCGCGCCGCGTACGCCACTACCTGCCGGTGATAGGCCTCGAACAGGGCCGTGAGTTCCTGCTCGGCCCCGCCGGACCCTTGAAGGTTCCCCATCACCGCCCCCCTCCCACCGCCAGATGCTTCCACCCCTCCATGGCCGCCGACCCCCCGTTCGTTACACCCAGCGCGTTACAGCACACCCTCCCCGCCCGGCTGGTGATGAGCTGACAGCCCGCGACAGGGCCCGATGTCATCATGCTGTCGTCTCAACACCGGGAGCCATGATCGAGGCGCCCCTTTCGGCCGCCTATCGCGCGCCTTGGGTTGCCAGTGCTGGTCACTCGACGTCGCGTGAGCGCAGGCTCCACCAGCTGATCAGGCATCCGATCGCGACCAAGGTGACCAGGGTGGCGATGCCGCGGGTGTCGTCGATCCGGATGTACCCGGGCAGGGTCGCCCCGTCGGACAGGAAGCCGGTGGTCCGCTCGGCGGCTGCGCGGTCGACGAGCAGGTCCAGCCCACCGTTGAGCCAGGCGGCCGCATTGGTCTGGATCAGCCATTGGGATGCCCAGGGCCATAGACCGCGGATGAGTGACTCGACGACGACGACGAAGCCGATCGCCGCGGCGATGGCCCATCCGGTGCTGCGGGTGAGCATGGCCAGGGCGTACGAGCCGGCCGCGGCCAGGGCGGCCAGGGGAACCCACCGGGCGGCGAACTCCGCGGCCACGCTCACGCTGGCGGGGTCGTAGCCCGGAATGGACCCGGCAGGTACCTCCAGGGGGTGCGCCTGGGCGATCACCGATCCGAGGGCGACCGCGAGCAGCGCGAGGATCGCTTGGACCGCTAGGGCGATCACCAGCAGGACTCCGAGCCGGACGAGGAACACGCGGGTGCGTCGCGGTTCCCAGCTCAGTAGCAGGCCCATGGTCCGCGCCCCCCAGTCCGCCCCACCGGAGGTGGCGCCCAGCATGGCCACGACCAGCACACCGATGCCCCCGGCGAGGCCAACCAGACCCTCGAACCCACTGCGGTCGAAGGCACGTTTCGGCAACAGCCACATGGCATTGCTCCGAGCCTCCTCCTCGGTGGGCTTCCAGCAGGCCATCGCTTTCTGGTCCTCGGGGATGTTCGGATCGTTGATGCAGTCCTCGTAGAACTGGGTCTGCTCGGCCAGGAACCGCTGTGCCGCAGTGTCGAGATCCGTCGCCGTCACCCGCGCGGTGGTGAACCACATGATCGCCGCGACGCCGACTACGGCGAGCATGGACAGGGCCACCAGCCACCGCAACGATCGGCGCGAGCGGGCCCGAAGGAACTCCGAGCGCACCAGGCCTCCCAGCGCGGGGGCCTTGGCGGGGGTGGGGGCGATCGTGGCGGTCATGCGGACGCCTCCGTCGTGGCGGTGAGATCCAGGAATGCGCGCTCCAGGTCCGGGCGCACCGGGGTGATCTCCGCGGCCCAGATGCCCTGGGCGCCGAGGATCGCGTTCACCTGGGCGCCGGCGGGGGAGTCGACCCGCACGGTGCCCGGCGGACCGGGGGTGGCCGTCACCCCCGCGCCCGCGAGGACTGCAACGGCCTGGACGGCCTGGTGCTCGTCGTCGAACCGCAGCCTCAGGGCAGCCGACGATCCGGCCATGGCCAGGACCTCGCTGACCGGCCCCGAGGCCACCAGTCGCCCGCGGACCAGGATCGTCACCGCGTCACACACTGACTCGACCTCGGTCAGCAGGTGGCTGGACAGGAACACGGTGGTCCGCCCGTCGCTGCCCAGGGTGCGGATCAGCTCGCGGACCTCGACCATGCCGGCCGGGTCCAACCCGTTCGTCGGCTCGTCGAGGATCAGCAACTCGGGCGCCTTGAGCATGGCCGCGGCGATGGCCAGGCGTTGACGCATGCCCAGCGAGTAGCCCTTGACCCGATCGTCGGCCCGCTCAGCCAAGCCGACCAGTTCGAGCAACTGCTCAACCCGCGTACCGGGGACGTCGGCCAGCCCGGCCAGGATCTGCAGGTTGCGTCGGCCGGTGAAGGTCGGGAACAACTGGGGTGACTCGACCAGGGCCCCCACCCGGCCCACCACCGCCGGCAGCCCGCGGGGCACGTCCGCGCCCAGCACCCGGACGGCGCCTGCATCCGGGGACACCAGGCCCAGCAGGATCCGGATCGTCGTGGTCTTCCCCGACCCGTTCGGGCCCAAGAAGCCGTGAACCCCACCCGAGGCCACGGACAGGGTCAGGTCGTCAACCGCGACGGTCCTGCCCTTGCGCACGCCCCCGTACGTCTTGCGCACCCGCTCCAACTCGATCACCACGACCGCCACCCTAGCCACCGGGCGCGCTACCACCCCTCAGGCCACGAGGGAGTCCCAGAATGCGCAGCCGGCGATGCGCATTGCCGGCGATGACCGGCAACCGGTCCGCCGACAAGCCGCCCCATCCCCCAGCCGACCGCGCGGGATGGTGCCCCACTTCGCCGCGAGCTTGGCGCCTTCAGCCGGGCGCGGCACCGCCCACAAGGACTCGGCACGAACCCTCGGGCGATTCACACTGACAGCCCTGCGGCGGGCCCCGAAACCGCCCTCCGCCGACAGCACCCGAAGGGCGAGACTGGGCGCCTCGTGCCACGCTCGACGACGACGCGTTGTACGCCCAGGCTCCGGCTACCATCTCCGACAGTCAGCGCTTGACCGTGATGATCGGTCGCGTGCCGGACCTGCCGGACGACAGCCATCAGTTCCAACGAATCTGACTCAGCCGCCGACCACGTCCGGTTCTTGGTGGAACAGTACCCACGCGAGGGGAACGGGCATGAAGTCCGAAACGGTGGTCTACACAGACGGCGCCTGTGAGAAGAACCCAGGAGGCCGGGGTGGCTGGGGATGGGTTGTTGACTCGAACACCTTCGGCTTGGGGGGAGAGCCTTCCACGACGAACCAGCGGATGGAGATCAGTGCGGCATTGGATGCGGCGCGCACCCTCCCTCGTCCGCTGACTGTGTGGTCAGACTCGAGGTATGTCGTCGACTGCTTCGCCAAGGCCTGGTGGAGCAAGTGGCGGGTCAACGGCTGGATGAACTCGCAGAAGCAGCCAGTCGCGAACCGCGACCTATGGGAGCCGCTGATCGACGTCGCTTCGGCAGATGTCGCGTTCCAATGGGTGAAGGGCCACTCCGGCGTGAATCTCAACGAGGTAGCCGACCGGCTGGCCAATGCTGGGATGCTGGGTGAGGAGGTCACTGCTCCGCTAGATCTCGCCGCCATGGTGTCGATGGCAGATCGCGCCAGCGCCGGTCGGCGCTGCGCGGTGCGTGCGAAGTGGCAAGCAGAATGTAAGGCATGCGGCAATCGCTATCCACAGGGAACGAGCGTCACGAAGAACGAGCTTGGCTGGGTGCACGAGGAGTGCGCGGCGATAGAGGCCTAAAGGGGCGACTTGCTCGGTCCGGCTGGCCTCGTCGCGGGCCAATGCGAACTCCTTCTCGGACTAAGCGCTCCACCCGCGTCTAATCGCCGCCTGTCGACCGTGTGGTGCTCGCGACCGACCCGGTCCATGACACCGTTGTCGTGGGCAGCCCTAGACCATCACCGCAAGTGCGCCCTACCCTCGGATTGTCCGGGTAATGAGGTTATGACTGCTTCGGAGGCGAAGACGATGCGTAAGGTGCAGGTCGTCCTACAGGACGACATTGACGGCAGTGAGCCGGCACAGACCGTCCGTTTCGCTTTGGACGGCAAGGAATACGAGATCGACCTCAGCGACGAACACGCCGCCGATCTGCGCGACCGCCTCGCACCGTGGATTGCCGCCGGCCGCCCAGCGGCAACAGCCCGGATACCGCAGCCTCGCTCCAAGTCGCATCGCCCGGCGGAGACCGCCGACATCCGGCGTTGGGCGGATGAGAACGGGATCCCAGTCGCCACCCGCGGGCGCCTGCCGATCGATCTTCGCGCCCGGTACGAGGCCGCCCACTGACCCAGCCCCTTCAAGCGGCTTCGGCTGCTGAAGGGCGCCGACGGGGCCCTGCCGCCCGCGCCCAGACGAGCATCTGAGAGCTTGACCTTGACCGCGGAGAATTGAGGTGAACTTGATGGTTCTCACAGCAGCGTTGCATCGATCCGCATCATGGAAGGGCCTGCTCGCCGTGGTCCTGGGTGTCTGCCTCGTCATGGTTGCGCCGCTCACGGCGCACGCGGAAATCACCCGGGCTGATTTCCCGAGCACGGCCCAGGTCAAGGCCTCGATGGACGGCACCGGCAAGTGGCAGCGCGGACTCGGCGACCTCAACTTCGTCCCGCTGGGCGCAACACCGGCCTCCTGCCGATCGGACCTGCCCTTCGCCGCCGCGACGGAGTCCCGCAGCGCCGGCTACTTCGGTTCCCTTGCCGGCAAGAAGAAGTACCACGGGCAGGCGCAGGTGACCCTCTATCGATTCAGCTCCACCCGTGCCGCCAAGAGAGCGATGGCGGCTCTAAAGGTGTTCCTGCGTGACTGCCGGGTCAGTGAGGAGTGGGTGTGCCAGGACTGCGATGGCATCTGGACCTACGCCAGACGACCCGCATCGCCCCGGCGCGTCGGCGATCAGGCACTCGCCTGGAACCAGCAGACCCTAGGCCTGGGGCGTGGCAACGGCCGGGTCATCGCCGCACGGTCCAGCCGGCTGATCGTGGTCGCCACCGCTTCCCACCAGACGGACCCGGAGTCCATGAAGAAGCCACCTGCACCCACCTGGAAGACCACCATCTCGGTCACCAAGAAGGCCCTGGCAAGAGCCGAGCCGTAGGAATCGGCCGGTCGCGACAACAGACCCACCGACTCGCGGACCAGGACAGCTATCCACCTGCACCAGCGACGCAGGGGCGTCGGTAGGTTGCCTCAGCCAGCATCCTTCGGCGGCTTGCAGGCCTGCCGTGTGGCCTCCGACTCCGCCAGGATGATCCGCGTCTCCGGGACGCTCACTTGGGTGTGCCGCCTGTCGTGGCGGACCCCGCCAAACACCGTGACCGCACTCCCGGCCACTTAGCGTGGAGAGTCGCATGATCATGTGCTCGCCAACGCGCGGTAGATGGTGGCTCGGCTGACCTTCAGGGCGGCGGCGATGTCGGCGACGGACTTGTCGGCGCGGTGCATCGACAGGGCCACCTCCGTCGCCTGCGGGGTGAGGGCCCTTGGTCGGCCGCCGACGCGGCCTTGCGCCTTGGCTGCCTGGAGCCCGGCCGTTGTCCGTTCCACGAGAAGCTCGCGCTCAAACGCGGCAAGGGCGGCCATGAGGGTGAAGACAAACCTGCCGTTCGCCGTGGTGGTGTCGATCTGCTCGTTCAGCGACCGCAGCCCAATGTCTCGTTCGCCGAGGTGGCCGACGAGGTCGATCAGGTGCTTCATGGAGCGGCCGAGCCGGTCCAGGCGCCACACCATGATGGTGTCCCCGGCGCGGGCGACCTCGAGCATCAGGTCCAGTTGGGGGCGAGCGGTGGCCGTGCCTGAGGCTTGGTCGATGAAGATCCGGTCAGCCCCGGCCGCGGTTAGGGCGTCGATCTGCAGCTGCGGGTTCTGGGCGTTCGTGCTCGTGCGGGCGTAGGCGAGGATCATGGGTCTGGGTTTATCAGAACTCGCTGACACTGCTGGGACGCCACGATCGTTCTGGACACGACTTCTGGAACACGATGGCCGGTTGTGTCGTGTTTGACCGTTTCTGGGGTTGTGAGACGTCAGAAACGGTCCCTTCTGGACAGTGGCTGACGGGCGGGGACGGCGCCTATGGGGTCCGCGGTGGGCGCTGTCCCCGCCCCTGGTCCCTTTCGCCCACTAGGACGCATCGACGGCAAGTGAGCCCGGCGACAACCGCGGCTGCGACGTCGCAATTGGGCGCCTCCGAGCGTCGGAGTCGGACCCGTTCGCCCAGTTGATCCTCCCTGGACTTAGTACGCCCACTCCCCATGCGTGGGCGCAGCCGGCCACCCGATAGAGGCCGCTGGCCTCGCCGTCGCTGTGCATGGGTTGGTCGGTGCCGACGACCGGGCCGCGAAGATCATCTACCTCAAGCACAAGCTCAGCATGTTCAAGACCGTCTCCACCGAAGTCGGCCGTCCCGGGATGGCGCGGTCCATCCGGAGCGCCGACCTCGAGGCAGGGATGGTGTTCGCCGGCGGACCCAACGAGTTCCCGACCGCATCCTGAGGCTCCACGGGCAGCTCTGCCACACCGGCCAGATCCTGCTGATGGACGTCGGGCGGCGTGCCCCCGACGTGTTCCTTGAGTCCATCGACCTCAGCGGCACCAAGTCCTGCCCCAGGTCGGCAAGGAACTCAAGTAGGCGAGTCGTGACAAGTGCACGGATCTGCCGCGATCCGTCGTGTGTCAGTGCGCCGAAGGGCGGTTCGAGTCAGGAGTCGAGCTGGACGAACGCGTCGTACTCGGGGCTGCCCTGGTCGGCGTGGTAGGTCATCATTGTCAGGCCGTCTTCGCCTTCGATCCGCAGGGCCTGGTACTCGATGGTGAGCGCGCCGGCTTGGGGGTGGAGCAGGTTTTGTGAGCCGGTGACGTAGAGGTCTATGTCGTACCTGTCCCAGAGCCGCTGGAAGTCGGGGCTCGACTGGCGTAGTTCGGTCACCAGTGCGGCGACGTCGGCTGCGTTGGGCTCGGTCGAGGTCAAGCGGCGCAGCGCCGAGACCAGTCCGGTCACTTGGGCCTCCCAGTCGATGTACAGGTCGCGCGCCGCGGGGTGCAGGAAGGCGAACCGCGCGGCGTTGCGTTCGGCTTCGGGCCAGTCGGACAGTCCGGCGAGCAGGCGTAGGCCGGCGGGATTCCAAGCCACGAAGTCGCCGATGCGGTTGGTGACGAACGTCGGCAAGGGGCGAAGGGCCTGGAGCATCCGCACGACGCCGACCGGGACGTCGGACCCGGCCGCGATGTTGTCCGCGAGGTCCACCCGGTCGACCTGTTGGGCCAACTCGCGCAGGTGGTCTGTCGTCGTGCAGCGGCACGACACGCTGTGGCTGCTCGCAGAGCAGCATCTGGGGTCCGGGGAGCGATTCGCGGAGATCGTCGCGCTCAACAAGGGAGCCCGGCAGCCGGATGGACGCGCCCTTCAGGATGAAGGTCGGCTGTACCCGGGATGGGAGCTGCGCCTTCCGGAGGACGCTGACCTGCAGGCACCGCGACCAGCCCGGATCGTCGTGCAGCCCGGGGACACCTTGTGGGACATCGCCGATGAAGAGCTCCACGACCCGATCCGGTTCCACGAACTGGTGGAAGAGAACCAGGGTGACCTGCAGCCTGATGGCCGGCGGCTGCGTGACGCTGACCTGATCCGGCCGGGGTGGGTGATCGCCCTGCCAAGCGACGTCCCCGACGGCGGAGCTGCCCGGGGAGCTGAGCGCGGGTCCCAGCAGCCGCCCGGCGGCGCGGCCAGGTCGGGTGCCGCTGAAGGGGCAGCTGCTGCCGCGGCCCTCGACGGCCGTTCCGGCACCACGGCGACGATGGAGCCTGCTCCGGAAGAGCAGGCGGACCCGGCGCCAGCGGCTTCGGGAAAGGAGTCCCAGCCCACGCCCACCGCCACGCCTGGCGAGCAGGGGGCCGCAGCCGGACCACCGCGGGCTGTCCGTCCTTCCGAACCTGATGCCCTGCGCCGCACTGCCGAGGCCTTCCCGAGTGCCTCTCAGGCACCGCAGCCTCGCTCGCGAGGCTCGGCTGGCAGTGAGGCCAGCGCTCCGCCCGCCAGCGAAGCTGGGCTCTCGAGTGCCCCGGCACCAGCGACACCCCCAGCCGGTCCTGCCACGGCTGCGCCGCCGCCCGGGCCAGGCGTCGCGGCCCCGGGCGGCCCGATAGACCTCGCGACGGGGGGCGGCTCGCCGCCACCTGGAGCCATGGCCCCCGCGGACACGGAGCCCGAGGCGGCATCCGGGGGGAGTGGGCTCTCCGTGGACAGTCCCTTCTTGGCGTCGGACGAACGAGCGGGAATCGCACTGCCCGCTGGTGGAGTCGCCGCGGCACTCCTGGTGGCGGCACTGGCAGTCGAGCTCATCCGACGACGTCGCCTGTTCCAGCGTTGGCGGCGTCCCGGTGAGTTCCTCTCGAAGCCGTCCGCCCGCGCGCGACGCCTCGAGACAACCATGACAACCGGAGCTGCAGCTCGCGACGGCGCGCTGCTAGCGTCGGCGCTCGGCGCGCTCGGCGACGCATATGCCGCGGCGAAGGTCCGCGTGGTCGAAGTGGGGCCTGACTGCGTGCGGCTCTCGCTAGGCCAGGACTGGGGCTCGGTGGAGCCTCCCGAGCCTTTCCACTTCATCAGCCCGCAGGTGCTGGCCGCTTCGCGGGAGGCGCTTGCTGGCTGGGTCGGCAATCCGTCGTCTCTGTCCGGACGGGCCCTCGTCACGGTCGGGACACGAGGTGACCGCACGATCCTGGTCGATCTCGAGACGGTGGGGACCCTCCGTTTGGCGGGTGACGATCTGATCGTGGGCGCGGTCGTGCGGGCGATCGCGGCCGAGATCGCTCTGGATGAGAGACACCGCGGGTCCACGCGGACGTTGTGTCTGCTCGACCCGCGCATCGCCGGAGCCGCCGAAGCGGGCGAAGTGATCGTCGATGCCGACGCAGACCGGGTGGGACGTGCCGTGACGACAGCGCTGCGGCGCGCAGGGGGGACTGGCAGCCACGGCAACCTGGCCCCGACTCCCGCCGAGGTGACCCCCGGTGCCTCCTCGGCCATGGCGAGGGGTCTTGGCGCCGGCGAGCCCGCCGACGTGAGCGCCACTGACGGGGCAAGGGTCGCGTTGTTGGATGCGCCTGCGGTCGTTGACCTGAGGAGGTCGGCGGGGGTCGAGCCTGTCGAGACCCCGGGACCCGTGACCGGCGGAGAGCCCGGGACCGTGGCTGATCCCGGGAACGACAGCGCCAGCGCCGCCACGGGCCTTGTCGCGACGAGCCAACCAACGCCCGGGGACGGGCGTGCGAGCACCTCTTGGGAGTGGGGTGATCCCTTCGAGATCGTCGTGGCAGACCAGCCGATCGCCGTCATGGTGCCCCCGGGGTCGGGAGTGGGCCTGGTCACGTCGGCCGCAGCGGCAGGAGGCGTCGGGCTGACCATGTCCGTGCTGGACGTGGGGAGGGCAGTCCTCGTCGAAGACGGCATCGAGCTCGCTCCGGTCGGATTGACGGTGGAGACGGTCGGTGACCTCGTGGAGCTCTTCGCTGCGACGGAGGTGCCCGGTACGTCCGGCGACGGCGGCGCACCGTCAGGGAGGGAAGGTCCGGAGGGCGCAGAGCTGGTTCCGTCGGGCGCTGATGTCGATCGCCTAGGCCCATCGGCCGGTGGGGGAAGCACCGAGGGTGCGGGCGTGTCGCACGCGGACGCCCTGGCCGCGCGTGCGCCCGCCTCGCTGGCGGGTGCGCGGCTGAGCCGGCACAACGAGGCGACCGTGCCCGGTCGAGGGC